>NZ_NEVJ01000002.1:300000-600000 GCF_002261425.1 Bordetella genomosp. 9
TGAAGAATGTCTTCCGGGCCGCAGCCCAATTGGTCGAGCATAAACTCGAAGGCCCGCATGTGGGGTTTGTAGGCTTGCGCCTGTTGCGCGGTATAGACCGCATGGAAAGGCACGCCGATCCGCTCGATGTTATGGGGAATCTGGGCGTCCATGGCGTTGGTCAGCGCCACCAGTGGGAACTCCCGCGCGACCTTGCGCAGGCCAGCCGCGGTGTCGGCATGGGGGCCCCAGGTGGGAACAAGGTCATAGATGTACTTGCCGTCACCATCCCGGTATTCCACGCCGCAACGCTCGCAGGTGCGCCGGATGGCGTTGTCGACGACATCGAGGTAAGGCTTCCACGCGCCCAGCACTTCATCGAAGCGATACGCCGCGAACACGTCGGTGAACTGCTTCATCCGTTCGGCGGGCACACGGTCGGAAAAACGCTGCGCGGCGGCGTTCGCCATTTCGAAATAGATCAGCGTGCCGTAGCAATCGAACGTAATGTATTTCGGCGTGAAGAGGCTCATGGTGTGTCCAAGGGAGGGAGGCAGGAAAAGTTTAAGAACCGGCCTTGGAGAAAACAAATGCGGATATACTCGCGGGGCATACATTTTTGATATGGGGTCGCCCGTGCTCAACTTTCGCCAGATCCAGGCCTTCCGCACCGTCATGCTCTCCGGTTCGATGACCCAGGCTGCGAAAGAGCTGCACACTTCCCAGCCGCACGTCAGCCGGGTGATCGGCGAGCTCGAACGTCGTATCGGATTGAAGCTGTTCGATCGGCATTCGGGAAAGTTGATTCCGACGCTGGAAGGCCAGGTGTTCTTCCGTGACGTTGAACATACTTTCGCCGGAATGCGCAGCCTGGAGGACGCAGCCGCGGCCATACGGCGTCGGGGCGCAGGCCGTCTTCGCCTTGCGTCCGTACCGTCGATGGCCATTGCCGTGGTGCCGGAGGCCATCAACGTGTTTGCGCAGCAGTATCCGGACGTCGACGTCACGCTGCAGGTCACCGACTCGTTGACGGTATGCCAGTGGGTTGCCAGCGGCTATGCCGATGTTGGCGTTGCCTCGGAGATATTCAACGCCACCGGGGTGGAATCGGAATTGCTGCAGCGTAACGTGGGCGTCCTGATCGCGCCATTGGATCATCGGCTGGCGCGGCGCAGGAAGACGATCACGCCGCGCGATCTGGTGGGAGAGAAATTCCTGTCCCTGAAATCCAGCGATATCGCTCGCAAGCAGATCGACGATGCCTGCCTGATCGACGGCGAAGAGCGTCGCATACTCGCCTATGAATCCCATTTCGCGGCGGCGATATGCCACATGGTTTCGCGCGGCATGGGCGTGAGCATTGCCAATCCGCTGGTGGCTAAATCCTATGCCGACCGCGTGGCCATCCGGCCTTTCACGCCCAGGATCGAGTTCTCCACTCACCTGGTCTATCCCTTGAACAGCCCGGTCAACATGCTGGCGAAGTCCTTCGCCGTAGGCCTGCGCGGCTGCTGCGATTAGCGGCGTGGCGTAGCGGCCACGGCGGGGGCGTGGAGCCCCGGCCGGGCCGCGTCTCGTGCTTCAGGTTGTCAGATCCGCTTCTTTCACAAAGGCCTGCCAGCGCACGATCTGGTCTTTCATGAAGGCGTTCACCTCTTCCCCCGACATCCTCGGCATGAGCGGCGTGCCCTGGTTCTGGAATTGAGTGACCAGCGCCGGCATGTCATGGCCGACGGCCATGGCGTCATGAAGGCGCTTGACGATATCGGCCGATATACCCGCTGGCGCCCACAGTCCGTTCCAAGTCGTGGTATCGAAGTCCTGGCCCAGCAGTTCGGTGGCGGTGGGGATATCCGGTGCGACGGCGAGCCTTTCCTTGGCGATCGTCGCCAGGCCGCGCAGGCGGCCCGATTTGATATGGGGCCCGACGACCGACCACGCGTCGACTGCAAACGTAAGCCGTCCACCCATGATCTCGGTCATGACTCCCTGCGAGCCCTGCTTGAAGGGAACGTGCAGCAGATTGGGCGCGCCCATCCGGTTGGCTAGCAGCTTGGAAGTGATGTGGCTATGCGCGCCCACGCCATTGGACCCATAGCTGTACTTTTCCGGATGTGCCTTGACGCGCGCCGCCAGGTCCTTGAAGTCCTTGATGTCGCTGTCGCCGCTGACGACAAGTACCGTGGGGATGGCGATGGTCACTGCGATCGGCGTGAAGTCGCGGGCGGGTTTGTAAGAGAGGTCGGGATAGACGAACGGCGCGATCGCCCACGTCGTCGCGGTGCTGTACAGCAGGTTGTATCCATCATTGGGTGCCCGGGCTATCACGCCCGCTCCGATCGTTCCGCCCGCGCCGGCCCGGTTTTCCACGAAAACGGATTCCGCGGACATTTGCCTGGCCATCAGTTCCGCATAGGTGCGCGCGGCGATATCCGTGCTGCTGCCAGGCGAAAAGGGGACGAGCAGTTTCACGGGGCGTGCCGGGTAGGTTTCCGCGGCGCCGGCGCCTCTGCTTGAGAGCAGGCCGCCCGCGGCGAGCGGGGTGGCCGCCATCGATCCGAGGAATTTTCGACGCGAGATATGCATGATGAAAAATGCTCCGCTGATTTGTATTGATGCTTCACGAGGGCTGTCGTACCCCGGACGTATGCGCTTCGGCATAGGCAATCCCCTTGACCCAGGCACAGGCGGGAGACTAAGAGCAAGGTCGGGGTGGGTCAAATAGGTGTTTGGCGCGGGGGTATACATTTTTGATATGCGGGTCGCGGCGCTGGCCGGCGTGGGAAGCAGCCCGCGCGACTAGACAGGATGGTGTGATTTCAGGGTAAACCCCAGGTCAATAATATTGACCGATTGTATGACGAGATTTAGTCTTGGCATGAGCCTGGGCGGGCATCGCGCCGCGCCGGCCATCGCGCACATCGATCACGCCTATACAGACAAGGTTTCCCCATGACGCAATCCCCCCCGCATCGCATCGGTTTCATCGGCCTGGGCATGATGGGCACGCCCATGTCGCGCTGCCTGGCCAACGCGGGCTTCTCCCTGTTCCTGGCGGACGCAGACGCCGCACGCACCGACACCCTCTGCAAGGAGCTGAACGCCGCCGCCCTGACGGAGGACAACGCCGGCACGCTCGACGCCCTGGTCACCATGCTGCCCAATTCCGCCATCGTCGAAAGCGTCCTGCTGGGCGATGGCGCCGCAGGCTGGGCCAGCCGCCTGAAGCGGGGCGCCGTGGTCATCGACATGAGTTCATCCGAACCCGCGCGTTCCCGCGACCTGGGCGCGACCTTGCGCGACATGGGCCTGTCCTATCTGGACGCGCCTGTCTCCGGCGGCGTCAGGCGCGCCACGGACGGCAGCCTGGCCATCCTGGTGGGCGGAGATCCGGCGGTCCTGGAACGCTGCATGCCGCTGCTGCAAGCCATGGGCAAGAGCATCCTGCGCATCGGCGACGCGGGGGCCGGCCACGCGGCCAAGGCCTTGAACAACTACGTGTCCGCGGCCGGCCTGCTGGCCACCGTCGAAGCCCTGCACGTGGCGGCGCGCTTCGGCATCGACCCGTCGGTCATGACGGACGTGCTCAATGCCTCCACCGGGCGCAGCAATACCTCTGAAAACAAGGTCAAGCAGTTCATGCTGAGCGGATCCTATGCATCCGGCTTTTTCATGCAGCTGATGAACAAGGACCTGAAGATCGCGCGCGCGCTGGCCGCGACGGTGGACTATCCCTTGCGCGTCGGCGAGACCGTGACCGACGTCTGGGACCAGGTTTCCCAGGACGCCACGCCCACCACGGACCACACCGA
Source organism: Bordetella genomosp. 9 (assembly GCF_002261425.1). Lineage (NCBI taxonomy): Bacteria > Pseudomonadati > Pseudomonadota > Betaproteobacteria > Burkholderiales > Alcaligenaceae > Bordetella > Bordetella genomosp. 9. Next base: position 303,792 of record NZ_NEVJ01000002.1, read on the forward strand.
GATGTACCGCATGCTGGACCCCGACGCCGGCGCCCGCCATTCCTGAACCCTGCGCATTGCCGCCGGCCGTCCGGCGGAAATTTTTTGCCCGGATTGCAATAAGACAATCTGTCAATAAGATCAATAACGTGGAAGGAGCAACATGGCTACATTCGTACAGGCCGGCCACGCGCCCGCCATCGAGGCCTCCGTCGAGCAGAAACGCCGCAATGCCATCAAGGGCGCGTTCTTCTCGGAATTCATCGACATGTTCGACATCTACCTGCCGGTGGTCGTGCTGGCGCCGGTGCTGTTCTACTTCCAGCCGCGCGGCGTGGCGCCGGCGACCGAAGCGATCCTGGCATCGCTGGTGTTCATCACCACGCTGCTGGGTCGTCCCATCGGCGCGTTGATCTTCGGCATGGTGGCAGACCGCATCGGCCGGCGCATGGCATCGATCTGGTCCGTGTCGGGATTCGGCGTGGTGACGCTGCTGATCGGACTGCTGCCCGGCTACGACAGCATAGGCATCGCGTCCTACCTGCTGCTGGTGGCGCTGCGCTTCATCGACGGGATATTCCTGGGCGGGGGCTACACCGGCGCGATGCCCCTGGCCATCGAATACTCGCGCAAATCGCAGCGCGGCTTCGTCGGCGGCCTGATACTCGCGGGCTTCCCGGCGGCCTATGTCTGCATCAACCTGGTGGCGATGCTGATGTTCGCCCTGTTTCCGCTGGACGGCCCGCAGTCGCCCTACGCCCAGGTGGGCTGGCGCATCCCCTTCCTGATCGGCGCGGTGCTGGCCGGCGTGCTGGCCTGGTACTACATCCACAAGGTCGCCGAATCCGAAATCTGGCAGACCGAGGCGAAGAAGGGCGCCGCCGCCAGGAACCCGGCCAAGGCCGCGGAACGGGCCCGGGACAAGCTGCCCCTGATGGACCTGGTCAGCGGCCGCAGCGGCCGCAACCTGCTGCAGGTCCTGCTGCTGATGACCGGCTTCTGGCTGACGCAGAACCTGATCACGATCTACATGCCGACTGGCCTGCTCTCGGGCACGCTGCACATGAGCGCCTTCGATACGGCCGCCACGCTGCTGGTCTGCTATGCGGCGCTGTTCTTCAGCTATATCGCCTCGGGCGTGCTGGGCCAGCGCATCGGCCGCCGCCGCTTCTTCCTGCTGGCCGCGCCGCTGATCGCCACCGTGGGCGCGGTGCTGTTCTATCTGCTGTCGCACGCGGCGGGCATGCCCCTGCCGGTGATCATGCTGCTGGTGGTAGTGCTGTCGGTCCTGGTGACGTCGCCGTGGGGCGTCATCGTCACGTACATCAACGAGCGCTTCGTGACGGACGTGCGCGCGACCGGCTTCGGCGTCGGCTTCAGCCTGTCCGTGATCATTCCCTCGTTCTACGCCTTCTACATGAACTGGCTGGGCCGCTTCATGCCCATGCGGGCCACGCCGGTGGCGCTGCTGGTCATCGGGGCGGTGATCGGCACGATAGGCGCCTTGATGGGCCCCGAAACGCGGGACGTCGATTTCTGAAAGGATGGTTGCCATGCGCAATGACAAAGTGGGTTTCATCGGCCTGGGCAATATGGGCGGACGCATGACGCGGCGCCTGGTGGACGCCGGCATCCCGGTGCTGGGCTTCGATACGGATGCATCGCGCGCCGCCGCGTGCGGGGCGACGGCGGCGGGTAGCGTGCGCGACGTCGTCCAGGCCTGCGACGTGGTGCTGATGTCGCTGCCCGACAGCCACGTCGTCGAGGCGGTCGTGGAAGGCCCGGACGGCGTGCTGGCGCATTGCCGGGCCGGCCAGACCGTGGTCGACCTGAGCACCGCGGCCGCCAGCTCGACCAAGCGGCTGCATGGCGTGTTTCGCGACAAGGGCGTGCATTACATCGACGCCGGCATTTCCGGCGGCGCGGCCGCGGCCGAGAAGGGCACGCTGACGTTGATGATGGGCGGCGACGCGCAAGCCGTGGACGCCGTGCGCTGGGTTTTCCAGCCCTTCAGCACGAAGGCGCTGCATATGGGCGCCAGCGGCGCCGGCCACACCACCAAGCTGCTGAACAACTTCCTGAACGCCGTCAGCCTGGCGGCCACTGCCGAAGTCATGGTGGCGGGCAAGAAGGCGGGCCTGGATCTGCACCAGCTGCTGGACGTACTGAATAGCAGCAGCGGCGTGAACTTCGCCACGCAGAACCGCTTTCCGCACATCGTCGATGGCAATTACCTGGAAGGCGGCCTGACCAGCAAGCTCATGACCAAGGACGTGGTGCTGTACGTGGACCTGGCGCACGAACTGGGCGTCGCGTCGTTCAACGCGTCCGGCCCCATGTCCTGCTTCGGCCTGGCCACGGCGCTGGGCTACGGGGACAAGATCAGCAACCGCGTCGTCGACGCGATCGGCGACGTGTCGGGCGGCGTCCGGCTCAAGGACTGAAGAACAGGAAGCGACAGCCATGGAAATGACGGAACGGCAACACGCGCTCAAGGACGCGTTCATCCGCCTGCGCGGCGCCTGGGGGCCGGAATGGGAAAGCATCCTGCGCCTGGATGCCGGCTTCTTCGAAGCCTATCTGAACCTGGCCGCCGTGCCCTGGAAGAAGAACCATCTGGAAGACAAGGTCAAGGATTTCATCCACATCGCCGCCGACGCCGCCGCGACCCAGCTGTATCGCCCGGGCATACGCACCCATATCGAATCCGCGATCCGTCACGGCGCCACCCGCGAAGAATTGATGGAAGTGCTGGTGCTGACCAGCACCCTGGGCATCCATGCGTCGAATGTGGGCGTACCGGTGCTGCTGGAAGTCCTGCGCGAAGAAGGGTTGCGCGATGCGCCCGCGCCGCTGGACGCGCGCCGCGAGGCGCTGAAGGCGGACTTCCGCACGCAGCGCGGCTACTGGCACGAAACCTTCGAAGGCCTGCTGGAACTGGATCCGGAGTTCTTCCAGGCCTATCTGGATTTCTCGTCGGTGCCCTGGCGCGCCGGCGTGCTGCCGCCCAAGGTCAAGGAGCTGATGTACTGCGCCTTCGACGCGTCGGCCACGCACCTCTATGTGCCGGGACTGAAGCTGCACATGCGCAATGCGCTGGGCTACGGCGCCACGGCCCATGAGCTCATGGAGATGCTGGAGATCGTGAGCACCATCGGCATCCATGCGGCGGAAGTCGGGGCGCCCATCCTGGAACAGGCGTGGGCGGCGCGCGGCGACCCGCGCTAGCGGCCCGCCGCGCAGGCCTACTGCCGGGGCGGCACGTGCAGGGCGGCCACCAGCCCGGCCAGGGCGGGCGACGGCGGCGGATAGCGCAGCAGCACCTGCGGGTCGTGCCCCGGCACGATGTGGGCATGGCTGTCGGCCAGCGCATCCAGGCGGCGATGTCCTTCCAGCATCTCGCCGACGTTGAAGACGGCGGGGAAGGGCCGTCCTTCCTCCATGTTCCGGTAATAGTGCGACGCGTCGGACGCCAGCACGACCCAGCCGCGCGCCGTATGCACCCTGACCACCTGCAGGCCCCGCGTGTGCCCGCCGATATGGTGCACCGTGATGCCCGGGGCGATGTCGGCGTCGCCGTCATGGAATTGGACCCGGCCCGCATAGACCTGCTCCACCATCTGCAGCACGTCGCGCAGGTTGAAGGCTTCGGCGATGCAGCGATGCGCCATGTAGCGGCCCGTGGCGTATTCCATTTCGCGGTCCTGCAGATGGAAGGTGGCCTTGGGATAGGCAGCCAGGTTGCCCACATGGTCGTAATGCATATGGGTGACGATCAGGTCGCGTACCGCGTCGACGTCGACGTCCATCAGTTTCAGGGCGTCGCGCATGGGATGGATCAGCTTGCGGCCCCGCTTGCGGGCTTCTTCGGCATCGAAGCCGGCATCGACCACCCACACGCGCGCGGCATCGCGTATCAGCCACACGAAATAGTCCATGGGCATGGGCCCGTCATGCGGATCGCCGCCGATGAAATTGGCGCTGGCCGTGCGCTGATGTTCGCCGTACTTGATCGCGAAGACTTCGTACTCGGGCAGCATGGGTGTCTCCTTCGTTCTTCCGCTCTGGATCGAGCGATCATAGGTGAAGGTCTGACAGTCAGTCAATAATACAATCTTAGGCCCGACTTGCGGGTATCATGCATCCGCGAACGGCGGGTAGCCGTTCCGGGACGTTTCGGGACACAAGGAGATGAAGGGATGATCGTCGAAATGCGCGTCTACCACTGCGCTCCGGGCCGCCTGCCGGCCCTGCACGAGCGCTTCACCAACATCACGCTGGACTTCTTCAAGAAGTACGGCATCGAGCAGATCGGTTTCTGGACCACGCTGGTGGGCAACAGCAATCATGCGCTGACCTATCTGTTGAAGTGGGAAAGCCTGGCCGAGCGCGAGCAGAAGTGGAACGCCTTCCAGGCCGATCCCGAATGGGTGCGCCAGCGCAACGCGACGGAAGCCGAAAAGCCGATCGTCGAGCGCGTCGAAAACCAGTTCCTGGCGCCGACCGCGTATTCGGCCATGCGCTGAGTGCCTTGACGGCCTGCGCGTGGCCGGCTTGGGGCCGGCTCGGAGCCGACCCTGGGCACTGGCCTGCACGGCTGGTCCGGGCATGCCGTTTGCTGGCGGATACGGTTCACTTCGGGGAGAAGCACCATGAACTCAGGCCGCGACGGGCGCACCGTACAACACGGCGGTAGTTTCTACCACTTCCGCACCGTGGAACAGGCCACCGGCTTCTATCGCGGCATCCAGGAAGGCAAGAGCGTCGAGTCCTGCCGCCAGCGTTGGCGGCCCAGCCTGGTGCAGGTGGCCGTGGCCCCGCGGGTGGCGCCGCTCGCCGGGCAGCCGGCGCCCCCGAACTGACCTTACTTGACCGCCACCAGGACGGGCTGCTCCTGGTAGATGTCGGCGAACATGTGCTTCAGGTTGTCGACCTTGGGCAGGTCATTGAACACGATGTACGGATAGCGGGGATTGTTCACCAGGAAATTCTGGTGGTAGGCCTCGGCGGGATAGAAGCCGCGCAGATTTTCCAGCGTGGTGACGATGGGTTTGCCATAGACCCCGGCCCGATCGAGCTGCGCGATATAGGCCTTGGCGACGCGTTGCTGCGTTTCATTGCTGGTGAAAATGGTGGAACGGTACTGCGTGCCGGTGTCCGGCCCCTGGCGATTCAGCTGGGTGGGATCGTGGGCCACCGAGAAATACACCTGCAGCAGCTTGCCGTAGCTGACCTGGCGCGGATCGTAAGTGACCTGGACGGATTCGGCGTGCCCGGTGTCGCCGCCGCTGACCCGATCGTAGCTCGCGGTGCCCGGCTTGCCGCCCGCGTACCCGGACACGGCCTGGGTCACGCCGCGCACGTGCTGGAACACACCTTGCACGCCCCAGAAACAGCCGCCGGCGAACACGGCGGTTTCCGTCGCCGCCGTGGTGGCGGGTTCGTCCAGTGCGGGCGGCGGGATGACGACCGCGTCCTCGGCCGCCACGGCCGGCGCATGGCCGGCGAACAGGGCGGCGGCAACGGCGGCGCCGGCGGCCAGGACCAGGGCGGGGAATCTGGCGCGGGAGAGTATGGCGAACGGCATGGCGGACTCCTTGGAAGGTACGGGGCATTATCCCGCGCGCCCGCGCCCGCAAACTTAAATTAAACGTGATATTCGCCCGCGGGCGCCGACAGCGGCGCCGCGCTGCGCGACAATAGCCGCCGGATTACCGCCGGGCGCCTGCCCACGTCCGACCCCGCCCGCGCCGCCGTGCCGCCCGAGCCACCGCCACCATCGCCATGACTACCCTGAAACGCATCCTGATCGTCGAAGACGACGCCCACATCGCCGAACTGCTGCGCCTGCATCTGCGCGACGAGGGCTATGACGTCGTCCACGCGGCGGATGGCGACAACGGCCTGCGCCTGCTGGAAGGCGGCGGCTGGGATCTGCTGGTGCTGGATTTGATGCTGCCCGGCGTCGACGGCCTGGAAATCTGCCGGCGCGCGCGGGCGATGAGCCGCTATACGCCCATCATCATCACCAGCGCCCGCGCCAGCGAAGTGCATCGCATCATCGGCCTGGAGCTGGGCGCCGACGATTACCTGGCCAAGCCCTTCTCCATGATGGAACTGGTGGCGCGCGTGAAGGCCTTGCTGCGCCGGGTCGATGCCCTGGCCCGGGATGCCCGCATGGAAGGCGGCACCCTCGAACTGGCCGGCTTGCGCATCGATCCGATCGCGCGCGTGGCCCAGGTCGACGGCAAGGACGTCGACCTGACGCCGCGCGAGTTCGACCTGCTGTATTTCTTCGCCCGCCATCCGGGCAAGATCTTTTCCCGGATGGAGCTGCTGCATCACGTCTGGGGCTACCAGCATGACGGCTATGAGCACACGGTCAACACCCACATCAACCGCCTGCGCCTGAAAGTGGAGGCGGATCCGGCGGAACCCCGGCGCATCCTGACCGTATGGGGCAAGGGCTACCGTTACGCGACCGGCGCCGGGGAAGACGCATGAAACGCCTGAGCCTGACGCAACGCCTGTCCCTGGTCTTCGCCTTGCTGCTGCTGGCGTGCATGGCGGCGGCCGCCTGGCTGCAGATCGGCGCCAACCGCCTGCGCGAGGAAGAAACCGCGCAGCGCCTGTCCAGCGGCCTGGCGCGGCATATCGCGGAAACCACGCCCTTGATGGACGAAGGCGGCCTGCGTCCCGGCGCGGTGCGCGACCTGTTCGCCAAGCTGATGGCGGTGAATCCCAGCGTCGAGGTCTATCTGCTGGACAACGACGGCCGCATCGTCGGCGACGCCGCCCCGCGCGGCCGTCTCAAGCGCGACCGCGTGGATATCGAACCGGTGCGGCGCCTGCTATCCGGCGCGTCGCTGCCGATCTTCGGCGACGATCCACGCAGCGAAACGGCGCGCAAGGTCTTCGATGCCGCGCCCCTGCAGGTCGGCGGGCGCGACGCCGGCTATGTGTACGTGGTATTGCAGGGCGAGCGGCTGGAGGCCGTCTCCGCCAACCTCGCCGCCAGCAGCGTCCTGCGCACGACGCTGTGGTCCTTGGCCCTGGTGGCCCTGTGCTGCCTGATCGCCGGCCTGGTGGCCTTCAACCTGATCACGCGGCCGCTGCGGCGGCTGACCGGCGTGGTGCGTGACTTCGACGGCAACGAGGCCGCCGCGACGGCGACGCTGCAGGCCGCGCCGGCCCACGCGCTCCCGCCCGCCGGCGGCGACGAGATCGGCGTGCTGGAGCACGCCTTCCGCCAGATGGCCGCGCGCATCGCGGAGCAATGGCGCGAACTCAGCCGCCAGGACCAGCAGCGCCGCGAGCTGGTCGCCAACATCTCGCACGATCTGCGCACGCCGCTGACGTCCCTGCACGGCTATCTGGAAACGCTGCTGGTGAAGGCCGATACGCTGGATGGCGCCGAGCGGCGGCGCTACCTGGAAACGGCGCTGGGACAGAGCCGCAAGGTCGGGCGGCTGGCGCAATCGCTGTTCGAGCTGGCGCGGCTGGAATCCGGGCTGATCCATCCCGACAAGGAAGTCTTCGTGCTGCCGGACCTGGTCCAGGACGTCTTCCAGAAGTTCGAACTGTCGGCGGAGGCGCGCGGCGTACGCCTGGCGGCCGATTTCGACCGAGACCTACCGCCAGTGGAGGCGGACGTCGGGATGATCGAGCGCGTGCTTACCAACCTGCTCGACAACGCCATCCGCCATAGCCCGGCGGGCGGTACCGTGGATGTTCGCATGAGCACGCTGGACGGCGGGGCGCGGGTTTCCGTCAGCGATGACGGGCCCGGCATACCCGAACCCCTGCGGGCCAACCTGTTCACGCGCGCGTCGGTGTGGCGCGCCGATAACGCCCAGGCCGGCGGCCTCGGGCTGCTGACGGTGCATCGGATACTCGCGCTGCACGGCTGCGAAATACGGCTCGCGCGGCGCGCCGGCCGCGGCGCCGTCTTCGAATTCCGCCTGCCCGCCCGCGACGCGTCTCCGGCGCTCCTGGACGTTTGAGGTCTCTTCCCGTGACGCGGGCGGCGGCGTCCAGGCGCGCCGCGCCCCGTCCTGTCCATCGATAGATGTAGAGCCGTGCTTTCGATCTAGGAGGCCCCGCGCGGGCGCTCGCTCGTCCGTCCTAGGATGAACGCATTCTGGAGCTCTCGCATTACTGCGCGCACTATCTGCGCGGAGTAGGTACGACTGAACGCCCAATCGGATACGACATGGACAAGAAGACCGTTGCGTTGCTGGTGAGTGCCACGAACCAGGCGGGGTGGATACATGAAATCGCCCGGTGGCTCGCGCGTGAGGAGGATTTTCGAGTTGCCGCGCTGATCGTCGCATGGGATGACACCCCGTCGGCGGAACGCAGCCTGCCCTGGACGCGCGACCCCTTGGGCACCGTCGCCCGGCTCGAGTCGCGCATGCTGGAGACGCGCCATCGCGCGCAACTGGCGACCAGTGACCTGAGCGCGTCGCTGCCGGCCGGCACGCCGGTGCTGGACCTGGCCATCACGCGCGGCCCCGGCGGCCGCGTCGCCGCGGACGCCGACCAGTTGCGCGCGCTGATGGCGCTGCAGCTGGACGTCATCCTGGTGCTGGGCGCGCCGGCCGTGCGGGGCGAACTGGCTTCGCTGCCGGCTGCCGGCGTGTGGATGCCGGTGCATTCCGAGCTGAAGGATCAGCAGGACGTCGCGCATGCCGGCTTCTGGGAGGTCTACCAGCGTGCCGATCACACCACCGTCAAATTGTGGCGGCTGGGCGCCACCGAGCAGGCCGACGAGTTGATCGACGCCCGCAGCTTCAATACGGAAGTGTTCTGGCTGAAGAACCGCGCGCGCGCGCTGAGCCTGGGCAACCTGATGATCTTCGATACGCTGCAGGCGATGGTGCGGCCGGAACGCCGCAAGGAATTGTCGTCGTCGCTGCAGATCCATACCGCCATGACGCGGCCGCAACCCGCGCAGCGCGACGGCATGGCCTACCTGGCGCGGCAGGCCTGGCTGGCTTCCAGCATGGTCCTGCGCCGGGCAATGAAGCGCAACGTACGCTGGCGAATCGGCATGTGCCCGACCGGCCGCGAAGAAGTCGTGACGTCCGAGGCCGCCGTCATGGAGCCGCCGAAAGACCGCTTTTTCGCCGACCCTTTCGTCTACACCCGCAACGGGCAGCCTTTCATTTTCTTCGAGGATTACTACTTCCGCGAACGTAAAGGGAAGATATCCGTGGCGACGTATATCGACGGCGCCTTCCGCTTCCTGGGGGTGGTGCTGGATCTGCCGTACCACCTCAGCTTCCCGTACATATTCGAATACGGCGGCGCGACCTACATGGTTCCGGAAACCTGCGGTAACCGTACCATCGAACTGTGGAAATGCACCGAATTCCCGCTGAAATGGGAATTACATTGCACGTTGATGAACAATATTTCCGCCGTCGACACCATCGTTTTCCCGTACGGCGACCGCTGGTGGCTGTTCACCAATATCGACCGCACCGACGGCCTGAGCCATTGCGACGAGCTCTTCGCCTTCCATGCGGACCGGCCGGACACGGACAGCTGGCAGCCGCACGCGCTGAATCCCATCGTCCGCAGCCCCGTGAAGGCCCGCAACGCCGGAATGATCATGGCGCAGGACGGGAGCGTGGTGCGCTGCGCCCAGTCCCAGGGTTTCCAGCACTATGGCAAAGGGGTATCGCTCAACCGTATTGAAGAGCTGACGCCCCGGACCTACCGCGAAGCCGACGGCCCGGTGCATTACCCCAATTTCCTGAGAAAGCCATTCGCGTCGATGCATCATTGGCACCACCACGGCGGGCACACTGTCTTCGACTTTGCATTTATGGAATAACAAATACTGGTAAACGTTACAGCGCCTCGTGCGCTGACTATTCGCTGGACCCCGCAGCATAATCGCGGCGAATTGCAAGTGTTAGTAGCAGCGCTTCGCCGTTTCCCCCGAAAACCCCTTGAAACAAGGCTTGGAGCTCCAAATGAAGACACAACGCGCCCGGGACCGCTTGCAAAATCTTGCAGTCCGACTCCATTCAAAACTTTTTTAGTTCCGCTTTTAAACCGGCGCGGCAGTGCTGTTTAATCGTGCGGAAAAAATCAGGGAAGGACGGTGAGGAGCATTCGATTGATACTAACGGATGACTTCGCTTCCTGTCGGTTTATGTCCATTGGACAAGCTTGATTTTGAAGCGGCCTACCCATAACATGGTGCGTCATCCTAACGATGACTACTCAAGTTTCGGTCGGTTCGCCAACATCTCGTCCATGTGGTCGGCAGGCACACCGAACAATAATATTAATCGCCGTGTGTTTGCGCTACGTACCATTCACTGCTGCATCTCTGCTGCATCTAATGATGTCTTATGGGGAAAGCTATGTCGAAAATGGTCTTGATCGAGGCTCATCCACTCTTGAGGCTGGGTCTGCGTCAAATTCTGGGCAAGGTCGAAGGCGTGTGGGAAATCGTCGGATTGGATCTGGCGAATCTGGACGAAGCCGCTGAGCAGAACCGCAGTGCCGAATTGCTTATTTTCGGCCTGCCGATTGAAACCGAAACGGGCTGGCAAGCGCTGGCCGATGTGCGTCGGGTGTTGGCGCCCAAGCGCATCCTCCTGCTGGTCGATAACATGCCCATGCAGGCGTTGTCTCGCCTTCCGGAAGGAAGTATCCATGGCTGCCTCATGAAGACAGCCTCGATCGAGGTGCTTGAAGCAGCCATCCGGCTGGTGATGGCTGGTGGCCAATGTTTTCCGAGCGGCCAGATGGGGCAGGCGTCGGGGTCCGTCGAAGCGTCCATGGCGTCGGCCATGCAGCACGCACCGGCGGCCGCCTCGATGCTGATGTCCAGCGATGCCGATCACGGCAACGGGCCGAAGGCGATGCCGATCACCGCGGGCGCGCAATTGCTGAAGATCACGCCGCGGCAATACGAAGTCCTGGTGCTGTTGTCGCGTGGCTATCCGATCAAGACGGTTAGCCGCATGCTCAATATTTCCGTGGCGACCGCGAAGACCCATGCCTGCACGCTGTACCAGCGGCTACAGGTGAAAAACAAAGGGGAGGCGGTATATACAGCCTTGCAACGTGGCGCGACGCTGGATTGGGATGCTGGCGGCGCCAATGGAACAAGCTATGAGCGCTCCCGCCTATAGCACGGCAGCATCGCCAAGCAGGCCGGCAACCGAAGCAAGCCTTCCGACGTGAGTCGGGGCTTGCTTTTTTGCTTGGGGACGAAGGCCGACGTATACGTACCTGTCCCCATGCGTTTGCCGTCATGCGCACGGCCGAGAGTCACGGGGATGCGTCGCTGATACGATGGCGCAGGCAGTTCCCTAGCGGGCCGCGATCGATCCGATCCCGTGCGTGGCTGGGACGCTCAGCACATCGTGAGAGGCTCCCGGCGAATGACTACCGTCCTGATCGAGGAATATGCCATTCTGCGCATCGCTATCCAACACATACTGGAAACGGCGCGCAGTCCAGAAAGCGTCATGGCAATGGCGCCCATCAAATTGAATGAGTTATCACTGTCCGCTGTCAGACCGGTCGAGTTGCTGGTGCTGGGCGTGACGGGGATGACCGAAAATGATCTGCATATGTTGTCGGCGTCGATGACGCTGCTGGCGCCACGCCATACGCTGGTGCTGCACGACACGTTGGATCCGCGTTTCCTGCTGGAAGCGGCGCGCTCGGGCGCCTGCGGGCTGCTGCCCAAGTCGTCGACACCCGAGGCGATTACGGCGGCCGTGCATCTGGTACTGGCGGGCGGGCAATGCTTTCCGCGGACCATCGTCGAAGCGACGCAGGCCACGCCGCATATGCCTGGGCGCGGGCATACGGCGATACGCATGCTGACGCCGCGGCAGGAGGAGATACTGCGCCTGCTTGCGAAGGGCCGCACCATGCGTGAAATCAGCCGCGAGATCGGGATATCCGTGGCGACGGTCAAGAGCCACGCGCGGACCCTGTATTGGAAGCTGAATGCGCGGAACCAGGCCGAGGCGGCCTATATCGCGGTGCAGGAGGGCCTGCTGCGGGACGAGCCTCCCGCGCCTTCCATCACGCATGAAAACGGTGATGCGCCGCCGGGGTAGGCGCAGGCCCGCGAACGTCATCGCGGGGCCGCCATGCGCGGCCCCGGCGTCGATTCATATTCCGATTGCTGACGATGATCGCGCGATCGCGGATGGGGATGCGGATGGGGATGGGGATGCGGATGCGGATCGCAGCGTTGCGATCGCGCATCTTCGTATTCCGCGCCCTAAGCGTGCCTTCAGCGCGCCCTCAGCGCGGCCGCGCCGGGCGCGACCAGTTCTTGTAGTTGTTGTTCCAGCCGCTCCAGCACCGTATCGGTATGGAGCTGCGTGCGCGCGTACTCGAGCGCGGCGCGGCCCAGGGCTGCGCGCCGGGTGGGCGATGCGGCCAGGCGCAGCACCGCGCGCGCCATGGCCGGCGCGTTCTCGGGCTGCACGATGATGCCGCACAAGGACACGACGTAGGCCAGCTCGGTACCGGCCGCCGTGCCGCAGATGACGGGCCGGCCGCTGGCCAGCATGCCGGTCAGCTTGGACGGCATGACCAGGTCGGCGGCGCCGGCGCGTTGCGGGAGAAGATGCATGTCGGCGGTCGCGAGCAGCGCGGGCAGGCGTTCCGCCGGCTGCAGCGGCAGGAAGTGGACGTTGGCCAGCTCCGCGCAGCGCCGCTGCAGGTCCTCGCGCTGGTGGCCTTCGCCGCAGAAAATGAAATGGATGTCCGGGCGGCGGCGCAGTATGCGAGCCAGGTCGGCCAGCGTTTCCAGGCCCTGCTTGCCGCCCATGTTGCCCGAATAGACGGCCACGATATCGTCCTGGCCGATCCCCAGCAGGCCGCGATAGTCAAAGGCGTCGCGGCCATCGCGCGCCGCGGCGACGTCGATCCAGTTGGGAAAGAGCACCAGGCGCGACTCGTCGACGCCCTTGCGGCGGGCCAGCGCCAGCATGCGCGTGGAAATGGTCGATACGCGGTCGAAGCGCCGCATCAGCCAGCGCTCCATGCCGGCGACCATGCGTTTCAATGCGCGGCCCTTCAACAGGCCGAGCTCGAAGGCGGCGTCGACTTCGTAGTCCTGGATGTGCAGCCACGCTCGCGCGCCGCACAGGCGCGCCATGGCGGCCGCGGCGGGCGCGCAGAAGAGCGGAGGCTCGACCACGAGTATCACGTCCGGCCGACGCGCGCCGCAGGCCAGCAGCAGCGGCAGGCTGGACAGGGCGAAGGTGGCGAGATGCAGCAGCCGCTTGACGCCGCCGGGCTTGGGCGGCACCCAGAGCGGCGCCCGCAGCACCTTGACGCCCTGCCATTCCTGCGTCGCATAGCGCCCCGCCCGATACCCTGCCTGGACCTTCCATTGCGGGTAGTAGGGCGGCGCCGTGATCGCCGTCACGTCATGCCCGCGCGCCGCCAGCCAGGCGGCCATTTCACCGGTGTATTTGCCGGTGCCGGTGAGCTCGGGCGCGAAGTTGATGCCGTACAGGACGATCTTCATGGGAGTGTCCGGACGCGCGGGCGTACCGGGCGGCAGGGCGTGCCGTGGCAGACCATGTCGGACGGCATGTCCTTGAAGACGGAACTGCGCGCGCCGACGACGGCATTGCGGTGGATGGTGACGCCCGGCGCGATGAAGACGTCGGTCGCGATCCAGGCGCCGTCCTCGATGACGATGGGCCTGCCGCGAATCGGAAACTCGGGCAGGGCGGCGTCATGGTCGCCGGCGCAGAGATAACCGCGCTGGGAAACCACGGCATGGTTGCCGATATCGATGTCGGCCAGGCTGTAGAGCACGACGTCGTCGCCGATCCAGGAGTAGTCGCCGATACGCACCTTCCAGGGGTAGGTGATCTTGGCGCTGGCGCGCACCAGTACCTTGTGTCCCACCTGCGCGCCGAACAGGCGCAGCAGGAAGCGGCGGAAGCCGTAGGCGAACTGTGGCGAATAGCGGAATGCGGTGCTTTGCACCATCCACCACAGCTGCACGTACAGGGCGTTCCTGCCGCGGAAGCCAGCCGGCATCTGGAATTGGTTGAGTCTCTGGAAAGTATCCATGGCCGACTCCTTCTTCTAGTGGGTACCGCCACGCAGGGCGTCTGCTTCCGCGGTGGCGGCGGGTGAGGCGGTAGCCATCGCGGCGCGCAGTTCGCGCGACTTGATGCCGATCTGCCAGTAGTACATGGAGCGCGCCACAGCGTAATCCAGGCCGGCCTTGCCGTCCAGGAAGCCCAGGCGCAGGATGTAGCAGTGCACGAAGGCGGCGACCGCCTTGAAGGGCATGGCCGCGAAGATCCGCTTCATCAGGGAACGCATGCCGACGTTGGCCTCGCGCGGGTCGTTCAGCAGGCCCTTGACGCGCAGGTTGGCTTCCCAGTCGGAATACTTGTTGTGCTTGTCAAAGTAGTGGTACAGGCCATCGTGGTCGTGATGCGCCATGCGGCCCTTGAGCAGGAACACCGGGCCGGTGACCTGCGGCTGGTAATGGCCTTCCACTTCCCACATATTCGCCACGTCCAGGTCGTTGTAGTCCAGGAAGCGCGAACGCGTCCGCGACAGCAGGATCAGTTTGTAGACGCGATGGCCGTAGTTCAGCTGCTTGCCGCAGAACACGTAGTTGAAGCCGACGAACGCACCGCCGGCGCCCTGGGCGAAGCGCGGCAGGCAGGCGTTGATTTCGCGCGCCAGCTCAGGACTCATGACTTCGTCGGCGTCGACGTACAGCACCACGTCGTGCGTGAAGGGCAGGTTGTCCAGGCACCATTGCTTCTTCTTGGGATAGCGCTTGTTCCATTGGAACTGCACCACATGGGCGCCGAGGCCGGTGGCGAGTTCGACGGTGCGATCCGTGCTGTGGGAATCGACCACGAACACTTCGTCGAAATCGGCCAGCGCCCTGAGGCACTTCTCGATGTTCCGTTCCTCGTTCTTGGTCATGACGATGACGGATACCGGTACGCGGGTCATGTGCGTGCTCCTACGCGGTCCAAGCCCCCTTTGCGCAGCAGGGGCTGGAAGAGGTCGGCCACATTGCGGCAATGGCGTTCCAGGGAAAAGTCCGCGGCCCGTTGGGGGCCGAGGTCGGAAAGGTGTTCGCGGCGCGGGCGGTCCGCGGCGAGCGACTGGATGGCATGGGCCACGGCTGCCGCGTCGCCCACCGGGACCAGCTCGCCGAACTTGCCGTCTTCCAGGATCTCGGCGGGGCCGGACGGGCAATCCGTCGCCACCACCGGCACGCCCAGGCACAGCGCTTCGACCAGGACGATGCCGAAGCTTTCGCGCTCGGAACACGACAGGAAGATGTCGGCGCTGGCCAGCATCGGGAAAGGGTTATCCACGTGGCCGACCAGCCTGACCGGACTGCCGGGCTTGCGCGCGGCGATCTGGGCTTCGAACTCGGCGCGTTGCGGACCTTCGCCGATGACGGTGAAGACCACGTCGGGGTCGTCCAGGCGGCAGGCGGCGTCGATCAGGGTCTGGAAGCCCTTGGTGCTGACCAGCCGGCCGACCGAGACCACGTGCAGCTTGCCGTCGTCCGGCAGCGCCTGGCCCGGGGCACGGGCCTGCGCGCGCACTTCTTCCAGCGGGATGCCGTTGTAGATGTGCCGGCACTTGTCCTTCAGGGACGGCACCATGGCGACCAGGTCCCGGGCCACGCCGCGCGACACGCCGACCACTTCGTCGTGCGCGCCGTAGCAGACGCGCAGCAGCGCGCGCTTGAGCGCGCCCAGGCTGGTGGAGCGGTAGTGGGCCGACGGGCTGTTGTGCTCGAAGGCGACCGTGCGGAAGCTGCCGGGCATGAACAGGCGCGCGGCGGCCACCAGGATGTTGCAGATCAATCCGTGCGAGCACACCACCGCGGGTTGTTCGCGGCGGATCGTCGACATCAGCTTGAGCAGGCTCCAGGGGGCGGACAGCTGCATCGCGCGGTTGCCCAGCTTGCGGGCGACGCCCCGGGTCACATTGGCCTTGCTGGGCGTGAACTCATGCTCGATTTCGCGCATGCAGAACAGGGAAGTACTGAGCCCGTGCTTGGGCAGTTCTTCCAGCATGAAGTGGACGCATCGGCCCACGCCACCGCGATGCAGGTCCGGGACAACGAATAGGATATCAACCATGGTGCGGCAACCTCGGGTAGGCGGTTTTGCCGGGCGACTGCCCGGTTACGATCGGACGCGGATCGCCCTGGGGCGGCCACGCGGGCGGAACAGGCCGTACCGGCGCCACGGACCGCGCCGCCGCCGCCTCGAAGGGAGGCCGCGGCGGTTGGTAGTTGCGCATCAGGGATAGGCAGTAGGTCAACAAAAAACCGGTCAGGGCGGTCTTGGGCGCGTAGGCCAGGCCGCCCGAGAGCGAGTCGATGAAGACGTAGATGGGCACGCAGGCGATCAGGTAGCGGCGATGCATGTCCAGCCCGACGTTGCCGTTGCGCCTGGACAGCGACAGGATCAGGAGCAGCAATGGCGGGCCCATGATGACGATCGTGCCGACCAGGCCGAACTTCATCAGGTAGAAGGCCCACGAGTTGTGCGCGAAGGTGCCCAGCTCGAAACCGTCTTCGCCCATGACCCAGAAGCGATAGCCCGCGCCGTGGCCAAAGAAGGGCTTTTCGCGGAACTGGCCCATCTGGCCTTCGTATTCCTGTACACGCGCGCCGTAGCTCGAATCGTCGTCCAGCGCCTCGACGGTCAGCACGCGGCTGGCCAGCACGTCCAGGTAGCCGATGGCGTAGAACACCACCAGGCCCGCGACGATGGCCGGCGCGAATATCACCGTGACGCGCTTGAGCGCGCCGACCTTGCCGCCCAGCACCACGGCGATGCCCACGGTGATCGCCAGCTGCAGGTACTGGCTGCGGTTCAGCGAGAACACCAGGGCCATGAACATGAACATGATCAGGAAGTAGGCCGTGCGCGACTTCAATCCCAGCACTTCGCGGAAGTACAGGATGGACGTGATCGCCATCGGTATGCCCCAGATCCCCAGGTTCACGTCGCGGACCGGATCCACCGTGCTGAAGCCGATCGCCACCTTGATGATCATCTGCGCCGCCACGGCCAGGCCGGCCGCCACGATGGCCCATTGCAGCTTGCGATAGGCCGCGGGTCCGTCGATGTCCTTGTAGCAAAGGTAGGGCGTGATCAGGAAATACACGATGATGCGCATGTCCCGGAAGGTGTCGCTCAGCTCGATGCCCGGCGGGGGCGGCGCCATGTAGATCAGGTAGCCCCAGGCCAGCAGGTTCAGGCCCATCAGCGCGGTGACGGGCGGAGAGGGCAGGCGATAGGCGTCGGGATCGGCCAGCCTGAAGAACTTGACCGCCAGTATGGCGACGAAGATCAGGTCGAACAGCGACAGCTTGAAGCCGCCCACCGCGATCACCAGCGCCTCGTTGCTCATCGCGAGCGAGGTGAACAGGAAGGCGCACAGCAGCGGGACGGTCGAATAATGCCTTTGGACGTGGCGCATGATGGCGGGCCTCTAGTGCGCGTTCCAGTCGTCGCGACCGGCCACTTTGTGCAGCAGCTTGTCGAACAGATAGTCCAGGTCGCCCTGCCGCGCGTGCGCAGCCACCTTGGCGGCACGGCAGGACAGGCCGAACAGCGGGCCGATGCCGCGCTCGGTGGCGCGGATATCCCCGATGATCTGCTCGCGTTCGCTTTCGAGCACGTCCTGCAGCAGGGCGGTCTTGGTCTCCTCGTGGGCGGTGTAGACCCCCATGGCGGAAGGCACCAGGACGTTGGGGCCGTCCTGCAGCAGGCGGCTCCACAGCTCCAGGTCCATGCAATAGCGCATTTCTTCCTTCAGCAGGCCGTGCCGCTCCAGGCAGTCGCGGCGGAACAGCGCCACCTGGTTGGGAATGGACGCCTTGATGATCGTCAGCTTGGAGCGGGTCAGCGGGGTGTAGAAGACCTGGCGGAAGATGCGGTTGTCGGCGTCGGCGATGTACAGGTGGCCGTTGACGATGGGCGGACGCCGCTTGGCGGCGGCCCGGCCCAGCTTGACCAGGGCGCCGGCGCAGTACAGGTCGTCGGAGTTCTGCCAGCCGACGTAGTCGCCGGTGGCCATGGCGAAGCCCTTGTTGATGGCATGCGACTGTCCGCGGTCCTTCTTGCTTTCCCAGTAGGCCAGGTACGGTTCGTACTTGCGGATGATGTCCACGCTGCCGTCGGTGGAGCCGCCGTCCATGATGATGTATTCCAGGTTGGGATAACCCTGGTTCAGCACGGACAGGATGGTGCGCTCCAGGAAGCGGGCCTGGTTGTACGACGGCGTGACCACCGTGACCTTCGGCAGGCTGTCGGCGTCCTGCGGCGGCGGCGGGATCTGCAGCCGGCTGACGAAGTCGACCAGGTCCCGGGTGGATTTCAAATGGCGCTTGCGCATCAAAGACCTCAGCATAGGCGTGAAACTTATCGTGTTGCGGTGGAGACCGGCCGTTGCGCGTGCGGGACCAGTGGCGGCGGCCGCGACTGGCGCAGGGCCAGGTAGATGCCGTACAGCGTCGTCACCGAATAGGCGATGCGCGCCCAGCCCGCCGCGCTTTCGCCCACCGGCGCCACCAGCATGAACAGCACGCAGACCATGCTCAGGCCGGCCAGCCCGTTCAGCACGGCGACCGCGCGGCTATTGCCCAGTCCCAGCAGGGAAAAGTGCGCCACGACGTTCAGGGACAGCAGGCCGGCGGCGACGATCAGCAGCCGGAAGGTCATCAGGTGGCCCGGCGTGTAGGCATGGCCCAGCATCAGGGAGAGCACGGGGGCGCTGATGGCCAGCGCGACGGCGGTGCCCAGGACGGACAGCGTCAGGTTGACCGCCATCAGCCGGCGCACTTCCCGGTACACGGCCCGCACGCTGTCGGCGCCGGCGGCCAGGTGGCTGATGCGCGGCATGGTCTTCTGGAACACGGCGACGGACGCCGTATGGATCATCTGGCCGATCTGCGCGCCCACGGTATAGATCGCCAGCGTCGCGGGACCCAGCAGCGAACCCACCAGGATGCGGTCCACCGAGCCGAAGGCCACGGCGCTCAGGCTGTTCAGCCAGGACCACCGCGAAAACCGGAAGGCCGCGCCCATGGCGCCGCGGTCCATCAGCGGGCGCACCACGTAGTGCCCGTCGCGCCGCGCGAACAGGTGCATCTTGATCAATCCGGTGGCCAGCAGGCCGCCCGCCTGCGTCATGGCGGCCAGCGTGGGCGATTGGGTCATCACCGCCACCGTGCAGGTGACGGTGTAGGCCGTGAAGCGGCCGCCGACCTCGCACAGCGCGGTGGTGGCGAAAGCCTCGCGTCCTTTCAGGCAGCCGGTGAACAGCTGGTCGAACTGCTGGCTCAGGTAGACGATCATCGCCGGCAGCGCCAGCGTGGATACCGCGATGCCGCCGAACGTGGCGTGCGGCCATAGCCAGGAGACGCCGCCCCAGGCCAGCAGGGCGACCGCCATCACGAAGACCAGCGCACAGCCCACCAGGGCGAAGCTGACGCTGGCGCCGCGCATGGCGCCGCCGGGTTCATGCAGGCGCTCGGACACCAGCTTGGTGCCCGTCACCGCGGCGCCCAGGTTGGCGACGTTGCCGAAGCCGGCCAGCGCCATGATCATGGCGAACTGGCCGAAGCCCACCGTGCCGAGCTGGCGCAGGAGTATGGGCGTGGCCGCCAGCGCGATCAGCGGTCCCAGCCCATATTCCATCAGGCCCCAGAACGATGCGTTTCCGGAGATGTATTTCTTGACGAGCACACGCATGAGCGCGATTCCCCTACGTCGGTTGTCGGTTTGCGCGGGCCCTGGGGGCGGGCCTGCCTAGGCAAGCGGTAGCGCCTGCCGGGGGGCATGGCGCAGGTAGTCGTGGTAGGTGGACTCGATACCCTGGCGCAGGCCCATTTCCGCGCGCCAGCCCAGCGCATGGATGCGGCTGACGTCCAGCAGCTTGCGCGGCGTGCCGTCCGGCTTGCTGGTGTCGTACACCAGCTCGCCGTGATAGCCCACCGCCTGCGCCACCATGGCGGCCAGTTCCGCGATCGACACGTCGGTACCGACGCCGATGTTATAGACGCCTTGGGCGCTGTCCGATTCGCCCAGCGTGACGCAGGCCCGCGCCAGGTCGTCCACGTGCAGGAACTCGCGCCGCGGCTGCCCGGTGCCCCAGATGGTGACGGTGGGCGAGCCCTGTTCGCGCGCTTCATGGAACTTGCGGATCAGCGCCGGCAGCACGTGGCTGCTTTCCAGGTCGTAGTTGTCGTTGGGGCCGTACAGGTTCGTCGGCATGGCGCACAGGTAGCGCGCGCCATACTGGCGGTTGTAGGCTTCGCACAACTTCAATCCGGCGATCTTGGCGATGGCATAGGGCTCGTTGGTCGGCTCCAGCGGCCCGGTCAGCAGTACCTCCTCGCCCATGGGCTGCGGCGCCATCTTGGGATAGATGCACGACGAGCCCAGGAACAGCAGTCGCTTGACGCCGGCCGCATGCGCCGCATGGATGACGTTGCATTCCATCATCAGGTTGCGGTACAGGAAGTCCACCGGATAATCCCGGTTGGCCAGGATGCCGCCCACCTTGGCCGCCGCCAGGTACACCGTATCCACCCGCTGCGTGCAGAAGAAGCGGTTGACCTGGTTCTGGTTCTCCAGGTCCAGTTCGCTGTGCGTGCGGGTGATGATGTTGCGGTAGCCGCGTTGGCGCAGCTCGCGCTCGATGGCCGAGCCGACCATGCCGCGATGGCCGGCGACAAAGACGTACTGATCCAGGTCCGCCATGGTGCTACTCCTTGTAGGCGTACACTTCGTAGCCGTTCTGCTCGACCAGGGCGTCGCGCTGGGCTTCCTTCAGGTCGCTGGCGATCATTTCCTTCACCAGGCCTTCGAAGCTCGTGCGCGGCGTCCAGCCCAGCTTCTCGCGGGCCTTGGTGGGGTCGCCCAGCAGGGTCTCGACTTCGGTCGGGCGGAAGTAGCGCGGGTCGACGCGCACGATCACCTGGCCGGGCTTGACGGCGTCATAGGCCGGGCTCAGCAGCACCGTCGCGGTTTCGTTCACGCCTTCGCCTTCCCAGGCCAGCAGCAGGCCCAGCTCGCGCGCGGCGACGTTGATGAAGTCGCGCACGCTGTATTGCATCCCCGTGGCGATCACGAAGTCATCCGGCTTGTCCTGCTGCAGCATCAGCCATTGCATCTCGACGTAGTCGCGCGCATGGCCCCAGTCGCGCAGCGCGGACAGGTTGCCCAGGTACAGGCAGTCTTCCAGGCCCAGGGCGATGCGGGCCAGCGCGCGCGTGATCTTGCGCGTGACGAAGGTTTCCCCGCGGCGCGGCGATTCGTGGTTGAACAGGATGCCGTTGCAGGCGTACATGCCGTAGGCTTCGCGGTAGTTCACGCAGATCCAGTAGGCGTACAGCTTGGCGACCGCATAGGGGCTGCGCGGGTAGAAGGGCGTGGTCTCCTTCTGGGGGACTTCCTGCACCATCCCGTACAGCTCGGAGGTGGACGCCTGGTACAGGCGGGTGCGGTCCTCCATTTTCAGGATGCGCATCGCTTCCAGCAGGCGCAGGGTGCCCAGGCCGTCGGCGTTGGCGGTGTACTCGGGTTCTTCGAACGAGACGCCGACGTGGCTTTGCGCGGCCAGGTTGTAGATTTCATCCGGCTGCACGGCCTGGACGATGCGGATCAGGCTGCAGGCGTCGGTCATGTCGCCGTGATGCAGCACGAAGTTGCGCGGGCTGGTGTGCGGATCCTGGTACAGATGGTCGATACGGGCCGTATTGAACAAGGAGGCGCGGCGTTTGATGCCGTGCACCTCATAGCCCTTGTCCAGCAGGAATTCGGCGAGATAGGCGCCGTCCTGGCCGGTAATTCCCGTAATCAATGCCCGTTTTGGCATGGCTGTGTCCTTAAGGCTGAGAGGTCCAAGAAGAGTACTGAGGTAGCGCTAGCCGGGGTATCGGCCGGAAGGTCTAAGGCACGGCCCCGGTGGCCGGCCACACGAAGGAGGCGCCGGGCCCGTCTCCCGGGCGCGGCGCCGCGGGCGTCAGACGCGCCCGTACATGTCCTCGAAACGCACGATGTCGTCCTCGCCCAGGTAGGCGCCGGACTGCACTTCGATGAGCTCCAGCGGGATCTTGCCGGGGTTTTCCAGGCAGTGGACCTCGCCGAGCGGGATGTAGGTGGACTGGTTTTCCGAGAGCAGGAAGGTGCGGTCGCCGTTGTGGATGCGCGCCGTGCCCGATACGACCACCCAGTGTTCCGCGCGATGATGATGCATTTGTGAGGACAGGCGCGCGCCCGGCTTCACGGTGATGCGCTTGATCTGGTAGCGCGGGCCCTGGCCGATGGAGTCGTAGGATCCCCATGGGCGCTTGACTTCGCGGTGGTGGGTCATCTCGTGCCGGTGCTGGGCGCGGAACGTCTCCACCACGCGCTTGACGTCCTGGGTGTGGTCCTTGTGCACCACCAGGACCGCGTCGGCGGTCTCGATGACCACGATGTTGTCCAGGCCAATGGTGGCGACCAGCCGGTTGGTGGAGTGCACCAGGCAGTTGCGCGAGTCCTCGATCAACACGTCGCCCGCCGTCGAATTGCCGTCGGCGCACTTGGTCGCGATGTCCCAGACCGCGTCCCAGGCGCCGACGTCGCTCCAGCCGGCATCCAGGGGCACGGCGACCGCGCTGTCGGTGCGCTCCATCACCGCATAGTCGATGGAATCGCTGGGGCAGGCGGCGAAGGCGGCCGCGTCCAGGCGGAAGGCGCTATCGTCGCCCACGCCGTCACGTACGGCGGCGCGCACGGCGTCCAGCATGGCCGGCGCCAGCCGTTCCATTTCGCCCAGGAATGCCGAGGCGCGGAAGGCGAACATGCCGCTGTTCCAGTAGTAGCCGCCGTCGCGCAGGAATGCTTCGGCGCGTTCGGCATCGGGCTTTTCCACGAAAGCCTCGACGCGGCGCCATGCGCCGTCGGACGGCTCGGTGCGCAGATAGCCATAGCCGGTGAGCGGCGCGGTCGGCCGTATGCCGAAGGTCACCAGGGCGCCGTTGCTGGCGGCTTCATGGGCCACGCGGAAGGCGGCGCGCAGGGCTTCGCCTTCTTCCATGACGTGGTCCGAGGGCACGACCAGCATGACCGGGTCCTCGCCGTCGCGCATGGCGCGCAGCGCGGCGGCGGCGATGGCGGGCGCCGTATTGCGCGCGCAGGGTTCGAGCAGCAGTTCGGGCTGGATGCCGTCCAGCTCCTGCAGCTGTTCGGCGGCGATGAAGCGGTGCGCGTCATTGCAGACCAGCAGCGGCCGCCTGGCATCGGCGCTGTTCGCCAGGCGCATCACGGTGTTCTGCAGCAGGCTGCGCTCCCCCGTCAGGCGGATGAACTGCTTGGGCAGCAGCTCGCGCGAAAGCGGCCACAGGCGCGAACCGGATCCGCCGCAGAGGATGACGGGGCGAAACTCGGGATAGGGTCCAGTCATGGATGTTGCTCCGTGAAGTAGGCCTTCGTATAAGGATGTACGTCCGCGTCGCGCGCGGCATCCTCGGGGGTGTCCCAGCGGTAGCCCAGGTGCTGGGTGGCCGGCAATGCCGTGGCCAGTGGGCCGGACGGCAGCTGCGTTTCGTAGGCCAGCACCACGTAATGGGTGGGCATGCCCGATTCGCCGGCGAAGTTGACGTCGTAAAAGTGTTCGTACACGCCGTGCAGCCGCCAGCTGGCGGGCGGCAGCGTCATGCCCAGTTCCTCGGCGGCCAGGCGCTCCAGCGCCTGCGCCAGCGTTTCGCTCTTGCGGATGCGGCCGCCCGGCACGAACCAGCGGCCCTGCGCCGGCGGATTGCCGCGCAGCCCCAGCAGATAGCGTCCGCCGGCGTCGCGCAGCAAGAGGTCGATGGATACCAGCGGAAGCATGTCCACCGCTTCGCGAAAGCGCTCGGTGCTGAGCCGGCCGGCGCCCGGTGAAGCGCGCTGCTCAATAGACATTTTTTCCGGTCCAGCCCGACACGGCGGTCTTGGCGATGATGCGCATGTCCATCAGGAAGGTCCAGTTCTGGATGTAGTACAGATCGAACTCGACGCGGCTGCGCATCTTGTGGACGGTATCGGTCTGTCCGCGATAGCCGTTGACCTGCGCCCAGCCCGTGATGCCGGGCTTGACGCGATGGCGCAGCATGTAGCGCGCGACCACGTCCTTGTATTGCTCGTTGTGCTCCAGCGCATGCGGGCGCGGGCCGACCACGGACATTTCTCCGCGCAGCACGTTGATGAACTGCGGCAGTTCGTCCAGGCTGGTACGGCGCAGGAAGGCGCCGATGGACGTCACGCGCGCATCGTTGCGGGTGGCCTGCGTGACTGTGCCTTTTTCCTGGTGCACCGTCATGCTGCGGAACTTGTAGACCTGGAACACGCGGCCGTCGACGCCCAGGCGTTTCTGCGTGAACAGCACGGGCCCGCGCGAGGTCAGCTTGATCATCAGCGCGATCGACAGCAGTACCGGCGACAGTCCCAGCAGGACGAAGAAGGCGAACACGCGGTCGAACACTTCCTTGGCCATGCCGCGGATGCCGGCGGCCGGCAGGCTGTTCAGCTCGATGGCGGGCACGCCCAGGAACTCGTCGACGCGATGGCCCAGCAGCCGTACCGACATCACGTCGGGGATCCAGCGCACGTCGATGGGATCGTGGCGCAGGTGATAGATGGCTTCGCGCACCAGCGCGCTGGATTCCACGGGCAGGGCGATCCAGACTTCGCGCACTTCGTGCTCGCGGATGAAGGGCGACATTTCGGTGAGCGCGTTCAGGCGATGCGCCTGGGTCGGCAGCTGCTCCTTCGTGTTGACGTAGATGCCCGCAATTTCATAGCCGCTGCTGCGTGCCGCGGCCGCGCGCCGCCACAGGTCGTGGCCCAGGGTGCCGAAGCCGATCATCAGGACGCGCTTGCGGTCCAGGCCGCGATCGCGCGCCTCGCGCAGGATGCCGTGCACGGCCAGGCGCAGGCCGATCAGCCCGGCCGCCGTTCCGGCATACCAGCACAGGGCCCACAGCCGCGAGATCGCGCCGACCTGGTGATTCAGGAAGCTGATAAGGATGCCCAGCGCGAACACCGTGGTCCATGCGGCGAAGCTGCGCGCCGACAGGTCGAACAGGCTGCGTCCGCGCCATGAGCTGTACAGGCGGAAGGCCGGGAAGATGGCGATGGTGCCGAAGCTGCACAGATACACCAGCATCGCGTGTATGGGGGCGACGTCGAGACCTTGTCGTGCATCCAGCCATGTGGTCGCGCCCAGTCCGACCGCCGCGACCACGGCGGCATCGGTCAGTCTAAACAGCAGGCTGGTATCGGCAAGCCTGCCCGATACGTTCACCGGGGAAGTGTCCATGGCGTGCTCCAAGGTGATTCGGTCGGCGCGCCCAATGGGCTGCGCGGCGCCGCAATATGGCGACCGAAAAATCATAGGGAGCGCTCATCCTGGTCGAAACGTCCAAAGGGCTTATGCGAGGTATTAGGCCATCAGCCCAATGTGCGGCACCGCGGAAATCGCGTGCAATGTCGCAACCCGTTACGCGGCCGTAGTACCGCGAAACAGTAGGCCTAGAAAGGTCTTTAACCGTGGAAAGCCAATGAATACGATCCTTCGCACGCTTTGCCGGGGCGGCCTCATGGTCGCTCTCGTTTCTTTGTTGGGCGCCTGCGCATTCGCGCCCGGCATGCGCTACAAGGCCGACTTCCTTGTGGATCCGAACGATCCAAACTCACGTGTGGCGGTCAAGGACATCACGCCGCAGCTCGCGGTCGAACAGACGCAGGCAAGCGAAAAGCCCGTCTCCGATAACGTTCGTAAACTTATCGGCACGCCGAAGCCCTATGTTATCGGCCCAGGCGACATCCTTTCTATCGTGGTCTGGGACCACCCGGAACTAGTGCTTCCGACCCAGACCTACAGCATCGGCACTGGACCCACCGAACTCACCTTTGGGGATACGGGCGCCGGCATTCCTGGCTATCCCGTGTCCTCGGATGGCTACATTCAGTTCCCCTACGTAGGCCTTGTGAAGGTAGCCGGGTTGACTGAGTCGCAAGTCCGCGGCGGCTTGATACGCGGCTCCGCCAACTTTATTCAGGATCCTCAAATCACGGTACGCGTGCTAGGTTATCGCAGCAAACGCGTATTCATCGAAGGCGAGGTAAAGACCCCCGGTCCGCTGCCGATCACCGATGTGCCGATGACGCTGCCGCAGGCCATCAACACGGCTGGCGGCGTCCTGCCCACCGCCGATCGCAGCCGCGTGTATGTGACGCGTGACGGCCAGACGACGCGTGTGGATCTGCCCGCGCTGCAGCAAGCCGGCATCGATCCCACGTCGATTCTGCTGCAGTCCAACGACATTGTCCGCGTCGTTCCGCGCGACGAGAACAAGGTCTACGTGATGGGAGAAGTAACGCAGCCGCTGGCGCTGACGATGCGTGACGGCTTGTTGACGCTGGGAGATGCCTTGGGCGAAGCCGGAGGCCCCAGCCAGCTGACCAGCGAACCGGCGGATATCTATGTCGTTCGTTCCATGCCCAATGCCACACCGGAGGTATTTCGTTTGAACAGCGCATCGCCCCAGGCCCTGGCGGTCGCCCAGAAGTTCCCGCTGCAATCGAAGGACGTGGTGTTCGTCGATGCAGGCAACCTGGTGCGGTGGAATCGCTTTATCTCGCTCCTGTTCCCCAGCGCGCAGACGGTCCAGACGGTGGACGCGGTCCGCAGGCAGTAACCCCTTCCGCACGCGGCCCGCATGGCGTGACGATGCGGGCCCCCGTGTGCCGGCCCTGGCCGGCGCGATGTTTCTTCCTATTAGCGAGTCGACAATGAAGCAGCCTCCTCTCCAGCTGGAATACGCCAACACCGGCGGCACGCCTCCGGACACTCCGATGATGTCGTACGTGGACGTATTGCTGGCGAACCGTTTCATGATCATCGTCCTCACCGTGCTCGCCACGCTGATCGGCGTGGCGTACTACATGGTCAAGGCACCCGTGTACCAGTCGGACATCGCGGTGCAGGTGGAAGAGGAGTTGCCCAGCGGCCAGCGCACCAGCACGCTCAGCGACGTGTCGTCGATCTTCGACATCAAGCAGGCGGCGTCGGGCGAGATGGAAATCCTGCGCTCGCGCATGGTGGTGGGCCACGCCGTGGACTACTACCAGCTGTACGTGCATGCCACGCCCGATTACTTTCCGGTGATCGGCCGCTGGCTGGCCAAGCGTCATGAGAGCTTCGCGTTGCCCGCGTCCATCACGGACGCGATTCCAGGCGGGTGGGCCTGGGGCGGCGAACGCATACAGGTCAATCGCATCGACGTCCCGGACGATCTGATCGGCAAGAAGCTGCACGTGATCACGCTGGGCGGCGGGGCCTACGAACTGGTGGATCCGGTGCACGATCGCCGCTTCGAAGGCCGGGTCGGCCAGCTGGAGCGCTTCGAGGTGCCTGGCGGCGCCATCGAAGTGCAGATCGACGCGCTGCAGGGACGTCCGGAAACCAGCTTCACCATCGTGCGCAATTCGCGCCTGGAAGCCATCGAGTCGCTGCAGACCCGCATGAACATCTTCGAACGCGGCCGGCAGTCCAACGTCATCGGCGTGAACCTGACCGGCCAGGACCCCGTGCTGACGGCGGCGGTGTTGAACGAGATCGGCCAGGAATACGTGCGGCAGAACACCAACCGCAAGACCGCGCAGGCCGAGAAGTCGCTGGCCTTCCTGGACCAGCAACTGCCGGTGTTGAAGAAGCAGCTGGAAGATTCCGAAACCCGCTACAACGCCTTGCGCAACTCGCGCGGCACCATCGACCTGACGGAAGAGGGCAAGCTGGTGCTGGGCCAGTCGGTGCAGACGCAGAACCGCATCTTCGAACTGAAGGCGCAGCGGCAGGAGCTGATCACGCGCTTCGCGCCTTCGCATCCCAGCATCACCGCGATCGATCGCCAGATCGCCTCGCTGACCGGGGATATGAACAAGCTGAACAGCAAGATCCGCGAACTGCCCGACCTGGAGCAGGACGTGGTGCGGCTGACGCGTGACGTCAAGGTCAACACCGACCTGTACACCGGCCTGCTGGCCAACGCCCAGCAGCTGCGCATGATCCGCGCCGGCAAGGTGGGCAATGTGCGCGTAGTGGACACGGCGGTGGCGGCGGAACGTCCGCTCAGCCCCAAGGCGCCGATCGTCATCGGCGTGGCGGCGCTGGCCGGCCTGATCCTGGGCGTGGTGGCGGCCTTCCTGCGCAATGCGCTGTTCGGCGGCCTGACCGATCCCGATGAAATCGAGCGCTATACCGGCCTGCCGGTACTGGCCACCGTGCCCTACAGCGACCTGCAGGATCGCCTGTGGCGCCGTGCCCGCCGCAAGAACACGCGCATCCCCGCGCTGCTCGCGCAGAGCAACGGCAGCACGCCGCCCATCGAGAGCCTGCGCAGCTTCCGCACGGTGCTGCAGGTGGCGATGCGCGATTCGTCCAACAACATCGTGGTCTTCACCGGGCCGCTGGCCGGCGTCGGCAAATCCTTCCTGTCGGCCAACTTCGCCTTCATCCAGGCGGCCGTCGGCAAGCGGGTGCTGCTGATCGACGCCGACTTCCGCCGCGGCACCCTGAACCGCTATTTCGCGACCTCCGCGGAAAACGGCTTGTTCGAAGTGCTGGCCGGGACGGTGCCGCTGGAAGCCGTGACCAAGCGCAACATCATGAACGGGGTGGACTTCATTTCCACCGGCCGCGTCACCTTCGACCCGTCCGAACTGCTGGCGTCCGACGCCTTCGGCGAATGCCTGCACGCGCTGGCCGCCGACTACGACATCGTCATCGTCGATACGGCGCCGGTGCTGTCGTCGTCGGATGCCGCCGTCGTCGGCGCCCATGCGGCGGCCGTGATGGTCGTGGTGCGCTCCGGCATGAACACGGTGGGCGAGATCCGCGAAACCAACAAGCGCCTGCAGCAGGCCGGCGCGCCGGTGGCCGGCGTGGTCTTCAACGGCCTGAAGCTGCAGTCCGAAGGCTGGGGCTACCGCTCCAAGTACGGGCCGTACCGCTACTCGCGTGCGTCGTACTACGGCGAGAACCAGCCCTAGCCCATCGGAGACGTCATGGATTCATTGGGTCTTCCGGAAATGTCCGGATTCCCGCCGCACGTCTTCCGCACCGATGACATACGTGGCCGCGTCGGCCAGGAAATCGACGCCCGCTTCGCACACGCCCTCGGCCTGGCCGTGGGGCGGTGCGCGGCGGAGCTCGACCGGCGCGCGGTGGTGATCGGCAAGGATGCGCGGCTCAGCAGCGTCGAACTGGGCGCGGCGCTGCAGGCAGGGGTGCGCGAATCGGGCATGGCGGTGATCGATATCGGCATGGCGCCGACGCCCCTGACCTGGTTCGCGGCGCGCCTGACCGACACGGCCGCGGCGGTGTCGGTCACGGGCGGGCAGGACGAGGACGCCTACAACGGCTTCAAGATCATGCTGGACGGCGAGACGCTCGGCCAGCCGGCGCTGCAGGCCTTGCGCGGGCGCATGCATGCCCAGCCGGCCGAGCCGGCGCGCTCCGGCGGCCGGGCCAAGATCAATGCGGCGCAATGCTATATCGCGCGCGTCGCCAGCGATGTCCGGCTGGAGCGCGCCATGAAGGTGGCGCTGGATTGCGAGCAAGGGGCGGCGAACAGCCTGGCGCCGGACCTGTTGCGCGAACTGGGTTGCGAGGTCACGGAGATCGCCGGCGATATGCCGGGCGCCTATCCCGACGCCACGCGGCTGCAGGGCGGCCGCCATCTGGCCGACCTGGCGGCGGCCCTGCGCTACAGCGATTGCGAGCTGGCCCTGTCGATCGCCGGCGACGGCGACCGCGTGACGGTGATCAGCAAATCCGGCGCATGCATCAGCTCGGATCGCCTGCTCATCCTGTTCGCCCGCGACATGTTGGCGGGCACGCAGGGCGGGGCGGTGGTGCATGACGTGAGAAGCAGCCGCAATGTCGCGCGCGAAATCCGCGCCCTGGGCGGCATGTCGGTGGTCAGCCGTGGCGGCGACGCCCATATCGGCGCGAGGATGTTCGAGACCGGCGCGCAGCTGGCGGGCGAAACCGGGGGCGGCATCCGCTTCCGGGATCGCTGGTACGGCTACAGCGATGGCCTGTACGCGGCCGCGCGCCTGCTGGAGCTGCTGTCGCGCCACGACGATGCGTCGAGCGTCCTGGACGCGCTGCCGGAATCCTGCGCGACCCCGGAACTGCGGCTGGATACGGCGGACGGCGAGCAGTATCGGCTGATCGAAGCCTTGCGCGCGAACGGCCGTTTCATGGGGGCCCGCGAAATCGTGCACCTGGACGGCGTGCGCGTCGAATACGAAGACGGCTTCGGGCTGGCGCGCGCGGTGAGCGCGCAGCCGGCGGTGATGCTGCGCTTCGAGGGCGACAACGGCGTGGCGCTGTCGCGCATCCAGGAGGACTTCCGGCGCCAGCTGCTTAGCGTGGCACCCGGATTGCGCCTGCCCTTCTAACGATAACCGGCTAGGGAACGACAATGACGACGTTATTGGTCACCGGCGGCGCCGGGTATATCGGCAGCCACACCCTCATAGAACTGATGGGCGCGGGCTACCGCCCCATCGTCATCGACAATCTCTGCAACGGCAGCCGCGCCGCCGTGCGGCGCGTCGAACGCATCGTCGGCACGCATATTCCTTTCGTGGAAGGCGACATCCGTTCCGCCGGATTGCTGGATGGCCTGTTCGCGCTGCAGGAACGGCAGGGCCAGCCCATCGAGTGCGTGCTGCACCTGGCGGGCGTCAAGGCCGTCGGCGAATCGGTGCGCGATCCCATCAAGTACTTCGACAACAATGTCTCCGGCACCGTGGCGCTGCTGTCGGCCATGCGCGACCACGGCATACGGCGCCTGGTGTTCAGCTCATCCGCGACGGTGTACGGGGTGCCGCGCTTCCTGCCGTTCACCGAGGAACATCCGCTGCATCCGACCAATCCGTATGGACGGTCCAAGCTCATCGTCGAGCAGATGCTGCAGGATGCCTGCGCCGCCGATGCCGAGTTCAGCGCGGTGACGCTGCGCTACTTCAATCCCATCGGCGCGCATCCCAGCGGCCTGATCGGCGAGAACCCGCGCGACGTGCCGAACAATCTGTTCCCTTTCATCACGCAGGTGGCGGTAGGCAGGCAGCCTCACCTGAAAGTCTTCGGCAACGACTACGACACCGAAGACGGCACCGGCGTGCGCGATTATCTGCACGTCATGGACCTGGCGGCGGGCCATGTGCGCGCCGTCGATTACTCGCTGCGCCATGCCGGTTTCGTGGCCGTCAACCTGGGAACGGGCAAGGGCACCAGCGTCATGGAGCTGGTGCGCACCTTCGAACGGGTCAACGGCCTGCGCATTCCCTGCCGGATCGAGCCGCGGCGGCCCGGCGACGTGGACCGGGTATGGGCCGACGCCAGCCTGGCGCGGCGGCTGTTGAACTGGCAGACCTCGCACGGTGTGGAGAGCATGTGCCAGGACGGGTGGCGTTGGCAGCAATCCAACCCGGAAGGGTACGGCGCCACCCACTGAGCACGGCCAGGCCGCCGGCCGCGACGGCCGGCGCGTTGCCTGGAAATGGGGCCGGCTCTGGGGGCCGGCCCAGGGGCCAACCGAGAAGCGTGGGCACGCAGCTTGCTCAGTGGACGCACCGATAACGCCGCGGCCGCGAGGCCTCCGGTCCCCGCCCGTTTCCTGGTCCACACCCACCCATGAGTGCTCAGCCTCGCGTGCCGTCCGCCCAAGCGACGACCGTGTCAGAAACCGCCGTGCAGACGGTCCAGGCTGCCGCGTCCACACCCGGCGATGGCGCCACCGCGATGCCCCCGCCGCGGGCCTTCGACCGGCGCCATGCGCCGGTCACCATCATCGCCGTGCTGGCGGTGGTGTTCGCGCTGCAGCAGGCGCGCGATTTCGTCATCCCGGTGGTGCTGGCCATCATACTTTCCTATGCGCTCGACACGCCCATGACGTTCCTGCATCAGCGCCTGCGGCTGCCGCGCGTCATTGCGGCCACCGTGGTGGTGCTGACGATGCTGGGCATCGTGGTGTTCGGGGTGTTCGCGCTGCGCGGGCAGGTAATGTCCATCGTGGACAGCCTGCCGCAGACCGCGCAGAAGGTGTCGCGATCCCTGGCGACGTTCAGCGGCGGCAACGGGTCCATCGTCGACAAGGTCCGTTCGGCGGCCAATACCCTGAGCGCGCCGGAAAAGCCGCGCAACGGCGGCGAGCGGGTCGTCGTGACGCGTCCGGCCGACAAGCTGGAAGATATGCTGCTGGCCGGCTCCCTGGGCATCGCGGCATTCGTGGGCCAGTCGCTGATGGTGGTGTTCCTGGCGTTCTTCCTTTTGATGGCGGGAGACACCTTCAAGCGCAAGTTCATCCACATATGCGGTCGCAACCTGAGCGAGAAAAAGGTCAGCGTGCACATGCTCGGCGAGATCCACCGGTCCATCCGCCTGTACATGATGATGATGGTGGTGACCAATGCCCTGCTGGGCGTGCTGACGTGGCTGGCCTTCCGCGCCATCGGCCTGGACAACGCGGGAACGTGGGGCGTGGTCGCGGGCGCGTTGCATATCGTTCCCTATTTCGGCCCGCTGCTGGTGGCGTTGTTCACCGGCGTCGCGGCGCTGTTGCAGTTCGGCGAGCTGGGCCCCGCTTTCCTGGTGGCCGGCGTTTCCCTGCTGATCGCGTCCCTGATCGGTTTCGTCGTGCAGACCTGGATGACGGGGCGGATCGCGAAAATGAACCCGGTGGCGGTGTTCGTCATCCTGCTGCTGTTCACCTGGGCCTGGGGCATCTGGGGCACGCTGCTGTCGATCCCGATCGCGGTGATCGTCAAGGTGGTCGCCGACCACGTGCAGGGTTTCCAGGGCGTCGCCGAGTTCCTGGGCGAATAGGGTTATCCCCAGCTTCTGTGGACAACCCTTTGGATAGTCTGCGAACAGGGAGCAAAAACCGTTTGCTGGTAAGGACTTGGCGCGTCAGGTCAAAATCAGGCCAGGTCCGGGGCGGGCCTGCCCGGGTCCGGCCGGGACGGTAGCAGGGGCAGCAGGCCGGCCAGGGTGTCGGCACAGGCCCGTTCCACCTTGAGCGCGAGCAGGTCGTCGGCGCGGGTGCGTCCCAGGTTGATGGCCGCGATCGGCAGCCCGGCACGGCCGGCGGCGGCCACGAAGCGATAGCCCGAATAGACCATCAGGGACGAGCCGACCACCAGCACCGCCCCGGCGGTCGCCAGCGCCTCGTTGGCCCGGTCCACCCGGTCGCGCGGCACGGTTTCGCCGAAGAACACCACGTCGGGCTTGAGAATGCCGCCGCAGACAGGGCAGGGCGGTACCTGGAAACCGGAAAAGTCCATGTCGTCCAGGTCGGCGTCGCCGTCCGGCGCGTCGGCGGCCGCCAGGTCGCGCCACAGCGGATTCAGGGCTTCGAGGCTGTCCTGCATCCGGTCGCGCGGCAGCAAATGCCCGCACTGCGTACAGATGACGCGGTCCATGCGGCCATGCAGATCGACGACGTCGCGGCTGCCGGCCCGTTCGTGCAGCCCGTCGACGTTCTGCGTGACCAGCAGCGTGAACCGGCCCTGGTCCTGCATCTGCGCCAGGGCCAGGTGGGCCGCGTTGGGCGCCACGCTGCCGAACATGCGCCAACCTATCATTCCGCGCGCCCAATAGCGCGAACGGGACAGGGCGCTGCCCATGAAGGTGGCGTAGTTCATGGGCGGGCGGCGTTTCCAGGCGCCTTCGCTGTCGCGATAGTCCGGTATGCCCGACCCCGTGCTGCACCCCGCGCCGGTCAGCACGAACAGGCGCGGATGCGCCAGCACGAAATCGCGCAAGGCCTCCAGGTCGGCCGACGTCGGCGCGTCAGCCGCCAAGGCCGGCATCCGGGGAAGTATTCAGCGTGCCGGCCTGCGTGACGTTGGAGCCCGGCGGCACGTCGCGGGTCAGCCACACATTGCCGCCGATGACCGAACCGCGGCCGATGGTGATGCGCCCCAGGATGGTGGCGCCGGCATACACCACCACGTCGTCTTCCAGCACGGGATGGCGCGGCAGGCCTTTCTTGAGTTCGCCGTTTTCGCCCGGCGGAAAGCGCTTGGCGCCCAGCGTCACCATCTGGTAGAGCCGCACGCGGTCGCCGATGACGGCGGTTTCGCCGATCACCACCCCGGTGCCGTGGTCGATGAAGAAGCTGCGGCCGATGGTGGCGCCCGGATGGATGTCGATGCCGGTATCGGCATGCGCGATTTCGGCGACGATGCGCGCCAGCAGCGGCACGCCCAGCAGATTGAGTTCGTGCGCCAGGCGGTGATGGATCATCGCCATCACGCCGGGGTAGCACAACAGCACTTCGTCCACGCTGCGCGCCGCCGGGTCGCCCTGGTAGGCCGCGATGACGTCCGCATCCAGCCTGCGCCGGATGTCCGGCAATCGCGCGCCGAACGCGCGAACGATTTCCTCGGCGCGCTGTTCCGTTTCGGGGCGGATGGGGCCGTGATTGCCTTCGCCAGAATTCAGTTCCAGCCGCACCTGGTGCAGCAGCGCGTCCAGCGCGGACCCGATGGTGTGGCCGACGTAGAAGTCTTCGACCTCCGCGCGCAAGTCTATGGGCCCGAGCCGCATGGGGAACAAGGCGCCGCACAGCGAAGTGACGATCTGCCGCACGCTTTCCTGCGACGGGTATTCGCGCACGCCGCCGTCGCGCAGGCGTCCCAGGGGCTGGCGCCATTCGGTGCGCACGATGCGCAATTCGGAAACGATGCGGTCCACATTCCAGGACGCGCTGCGGTGATTCAAGGGTGCGTTCATGGCGCTCGGGCTTGGGATAGTGCCAGGGGTACGCGGGCCGACGCGGATCGCGGCGGCCCGCGGAGCCATCGGCGGGACAGCGCTAATTTACCCCGATGGCGCAAACCCCGTGCGGGCTGACCTTGCGGCGCACAGGGTTTATGGGCCGGGTCGGCGGGCGCGCGTGGCCGGCACGCGGCGGCACGTGGCGGCGCGGGGCTTCAGTCCTGGCCCAGCAACAGCCGATGCGCGGCCTTCCAGCTGCCGACATCGGGCGCGTACAACAGCCCGCCGCCGCGGTGCGTGGGCTTGTAGGGCGAACCGTCGAAATGCGCGCTGTAGCCGCCGGCTTCGTGATGCAGCAGCCAGCCGGCCGCGTGGTCCCAGGGCATGAGCCGCCCGTACAGCAGCACGTGCGTGTGGCCGCCGGCGATCATGCGGTATTCGTGCGCCGAACAGTTGAGTATGGTCGACGACGCCAGCCCGAGCGCATTGGCGTTGACGGTCGCGCGCAAGGGATCGTCCAGGTGCCTGACCGCGATCAAACCGGTCATGTCCTGCACCGGCGCCGGCTCGGCCACGCGCAGCGGCGTCTGCACGCCGTGTTCGTCCTCCATCCACGCGCCTTCGCCGCGCACCGCGATGGCGGCGTCGCGGCACAGCGGATCGTAGATGATGCCGGCCATGACTTCGCCGCGGCTCACCGCCGCGACCATCACGCCGAACAGCGGCAGGCCGGCGACATAGTTGCGCGTCCCGTCGATGGGGTCGATCAGGAAGGCCAGCTCGGCATCGATCCACACGTTCAGCAGCGCGGGATTGCGCGAGCAGGCTTCCTCGCCGACCAGCACGGCGCCCGGATAGGCGCGCGCCAGGCGCTCGCCGATGTAGCGCTCCGCCGCTTCGTCGGCATCGGTGACCAGGTCCAGCGGCGAGGTCTTGTGGCGCACGGCGTCGCCCGCCAGGTGGCGGAAGCGCGGCATGATCTCGGCCGCCGCGGCTTCGGCCATCAACGCGGCGATGCGGCGGGTTTCTTCACGGGTGATGGATCGGAGCATGGCGATAGGTTCGACCGCGTGCCGCATAGGGCACTGGGGGCGCGCATGGGTCCGCATGGGCGGGAGGGGGTCGAATCTACCATGAGTCCGCGCGCCGCGGCTGACTTCCGCGTCAGGGGCGATGCTGCGCCGATTCTGCCCGGCTCCGCCAAGTGCTTGTGCGGCAAGGCATTTTTGAATCTGCCCCAGAGCTATCCCAAGGGTTGTCCACAAAACGTGGGGATAAGCGTCCCGCCATGGCGCCTGGGCCATCCCTGCTCGCCGGTTGCAAGTGCTTGTCGTCCAAGGGATTTTTCGACCTGCCCAACAGCTATCCCAAGGGTTGTCCACAAAAGGTGGGGATAAATCATAGGATCGATCGCCGGGGCGTTGAAACGCACCGTGTCGGCTTGCAATAGTGCGAGAACATTCTTAAACCACCCTCAATGCCCCTATGATTTAATACCTCGCCACGCGACGGACAGGACGAATGCGCCTGACGCCGGCCGCGCTGGCCAGCCACGGCCGCATGGCGGACACGTGAGCGAACACCGCGCCCCCCGAGCGCGCGGACAAAACAATACGGAGGCATAGGAATCGATGATGGACACGACACGACGGAAGTTGATGCTGGCGATGGCCGGCGGCGCGGTGGCCGCCGCCACGCCGGTGCGGCGCGCCATGGCGGCGCCTGAATTCCGCTACAAGTACGCCAACAACCTGCCGGCCACGCATCCGATGAACGTGCGCGCGCGTGAAGCCGCCGCCGCCATCGCCAGGGACACCAACGGCCGCTTCCAGCTGGATGTCTTTCCCAGCAGCCAGCTCGGCTCGGATACCGACACCCTCAGCCAGCTGCGCGCCGGCGCGGTGGAGTTCTTCACCTTGTCCGGCCTGATCCTGTCCACGCTCGTACCCGCCGCGTCGATCAGCGGCGTCGGCTTCACGTTCCCCGACTACGATACCGTCTGGAAGGCCATGGACGGTCCGCTGGGCGCCTTCATCCGGCAGGAAATCCAGGCCAAGGGCCTGCTGGTGATGGACAAGATCTGGGATAACGGCTTCCGCCAGGTCACCACCAGCACGCGGCCGATCAATGCCCCCGGGGACTTCAAGGACCTGAAGATCCGCGTGCCGGTCAGCCCGCTGTGGACGTCCATGTTCCAGGCGCTGGGCGCGGCGCCGGCCAGCATCAACTTCAACGAAACGTATTCGGCGCTGCAGACCCGCATCGTCGACGCGGAAGAAAACCCGCTGGCGATCATCCAGACCGCCAAGCTGTATGAAGTGCAGAAGTACTGCTCGATGACGAACCACATGTGGGACGGCTTCTGGTTCCTGATGAACCGCCGCGCATGGGAAAAATTGCCCAAGGATATCCAGGGCATCGTCACGACCCACATCAACGACGCCGGCATGAAGATGCGCGCCGACACGTTCAAGCTGAACGGCGAACTGCAGACGCAGTTGGCGGGGCAGGGGCTGGTTTTCAACACACCCGACCCCGCACCCATCCGCGAGGCCC
Organism: Bordetella genomosp. 9; assembly: GCF_002261425.1. Lineage (NCBI taxonomy): Bacteria > Pseudomonadati > Pseudomonadota > Betaproteobacteria > Burkholderiales > Alcaligenaceae > Bordetella > Bordetella genomosp. 9. The sequence goes on from NZ_NEVJ01000002.1 coordinate 341,169, forward strand.
TGCGCAAGGCGGGCTTCTACAAGGAGTGGCAAGGCAAGTACGGCGACAAGGCCTGGGCCATCCTGGAACAATCGGTCGGCAAGCTGTCGTGAGGCCCGAGGTGCGCCCGCCGCCCGCGGAGGGCGTCGCCGCGTCCGCCGCCGCTTCCGCCATCGGGCATGACGCCATGCGCGCCGCCGCGCCCGCCTCCGGGCCCGCCTGGATGCGCGGCCTGGATACCGTCCTGGGCCTGCTGATCGAGATTCCCGCGGCGCTGCTGGTGGTCGCGGAAATCGTCGTGCTGTTCGCCGGGGTCGTCGCGCGCTATGTCTTCCATACGCCGCTGGTCTGGTCCGACGAACTCGCGTCCATCCTGTTCCTGTGGCTGGCCATGCTGGGCGCCGTGGTGGCCTTCCGCCGTGGCGAACATATGCGCATGACGGCGCTGGTCAGCCGCGCGCCGCCCGCGGCGCGCGCTTTCCTGGATGTTGTCGCCATGGCGGGCGCGCTGGCCTTCCTGTTGATGATCGCCATGCCCGGCTACGAGTACGCCGTCGAGGAACAATACGTCACCACCCCGGCGCTCGAGATATCCAATATCTGGCGTGCCGCCGCCTTGCCGGTCGGCACCGCGCTCATGATCGCGATCGGGCTGTTGCGGCTGGCCGCCCGCGCGCGCTGGCGCGTCACGCTGGGCGCGGTCCTGCTGGTGGCCGCCATCGTCGCCGGCATGATGGCGCTGCAGCCGGTGTTCGCCCAGCTGGGCAACGCCAACCTGGTGGTCTTCTTCGTCGGGGTGGTCGCCGTGTGCGTGTTCGCCGGCGTGCCCATCGCCTTCTGCTTCGGCCTGGCGACCTTCGGCTACCTGGCCTTGAGCACCGGCACGCCGATGATGGTGGTCGTGGGGCGCATGGACGAAGGCATGTCGCACCTGATCCTGCTCGCGGTGCCGATGTTCGTTTTCCTGGGGGTGCTGATCGAGATGACCGGCATGGCCGAGCGCATGGTGGGTTTCCTGGCCAGCCTGCTGGGACACGTGCGTGGCGGCCTGTCGTATGTGCTGATCGGCGCGATGTATCTCGTCTCCGGCATCTCGGGCGCGAAGGCGGCCGACATGGCGGCCGTCGCGCCCGTGCTGTTTCCCGAGATGCGCAAGCGCGGCGCCAGCGAAGGCGATCTGGTGGCGTTGCTGTCGGCGACCGGCGCGCAGACCGAAACCATCCCGCCCAGCCTGGTGCTGATCACCATCGGCTCGGTCACGGGCGTATCGATCACGGCCTTGTTCACCGGCGGCCTGCTGCCGGGCGTGGTGCTGGGGCTGATGCTGTGTTTCGTGGTGTGGCGCCGCAGCCGCCACGAAGACATGAGCGACGTCGTGCGGGCCACGCGCCCGCAGATCCTGCGCGCGCTCATGATCGCGCTGCCGGCCCTGGCGCTGCCTTTCGTGATCCGCGCGGCGGTGGTGGAAGGCGTGGCGACCGCCACGGAGGTCTCGACCATCGGCATCATCTACTCCGCCCTGGTCGGCCTGCTGGTGTACCGGCGTTTCGACTGGAAGCGCCTGTGGCCCATGCTGGTCGACACCGCCAGCCTGTCCGGCGCCATCCTGTTGATCATCGGCGCCGCCACCGGCATGGCATGGGCGCTGACGCAATCCGGTTTTTCCCATCAGTTGGCCGACATGATGGCCGGGCTGCCCGGGGGCGCGGTCACCTTCCTGGCCGTGTCCATCGTCGCCTTCGTCATCCTCGGCAGTGTGCTGGAAGGCATACCGGCCATCGTGCTGTTCGGGCCGCTGCTGTTCCCGATCGCCCGGCAGATCGGCGTGCACGAAGTGCATTACGCCATGGTCGTGATCCTGGCGATGGGCATCGGCCTGTTCGCGCCGCCTTTCGGCGTCGGGTACTACGCGGCCTGCGCCATCGGCCGGGTCGCGCCGGATCGCGGCATGCGGGCCATCGTGGGATATCTGGTGTCCATCGCGATCGGCCTGGTCGTCGTCGCGGCGATCCCGTGGCTGTCCATCGGTTTCCTGGGGAAAGGCGCGCCCTGACGGCGCGGCCCGACGCCGCGCGCGGTACGGCGAACGGGGACTACGGGGACTACAACGCCGCTTGCAACGCCGTCATCAGGCCCTGGGCGTTGCGCATCCCCTGGTCTTCGAAATTGGTATTGAGGATGACGTGGGTCTTGCGCACGCGTTCGGCCAGGGCGCGCACGCGACGGGCCAGCTCCTCGAGTTCGGCCGTGCTGTATTCGTAGTTGAAGCGGCCTGACGACGCATTGCCCGACGCGGTCCACGCCGCCGCGTTGCGCCCGTGCAGGCGAACCAGGGCGAGGTCGTCGCGGGTGTTTTCCCATACGGGCGGAACGGCGTCCTGGAAGCCCTGCGGCGCGTCGACGACGGTGTGCGCCGCGCCGAGCTCGCGCAGGAAATCCAGCGTGGAGGCCGCCGCCGCGCCCTCGAACCAGGCACGATGGCGAAACTCCACCGATGCGATATGGTCTTCCAGGTGCGCGACGCAATCGGCGACCCGCGCGCGGCCGCGCGCATCCGGCTTGATCCAGCGCGGAAACTGGAAATGCACCGTGCCCAGTTTGCCGGACATGCGCAAGGGCTCGAGCGCGAATACGAAGCGTCGCCAGCTCTCTTCCACCACGTCGCGCGGCAATTGGCCGATGAACACGGCGTCGCCGCCGGCGTTTGGAGAGGGCTCGGGCAGTGCGTCGCGCAGATCGCCGTCCAGCGCCGCCAAGGGCGTCTGATGGCCGGTGAACAGGCGGAACGCCTTGATGCTGATGACGAAGTCGTCCGGGGTACGCGTGGCCCACGCCTGGGCGTTGCGCGCCGATGGCAGGGCGTAGTAGCTGGAGTCCACTTCGACGATGGGAAAGCGCGTCGCGTAATGGCGCAGGCGGGCTTCGGCGGTGGACGTGCCGGCGGGATAGAAGCGGCCGGACGCCAATAGCGTCGGATCCGTCCAGGAAGCGGTGCCCACCAGGATGGGTGGCGCGGGCGCGGCGTGCTGGGGTTGGATGGGGAGCGTGGTGGACATGGGCACTCGCGTGGGGTCGCGGTGCATTATCCCAGGGTCGGGCTCGCGGGAGCGGGGGCCGGCCCGGGCAGACCGGCCCGGCCCCCTGTGGCCGCCGTGGCCCCTGGCGATGGGGCAGGCGGGGAACAGCGCTCAGGCGCTGGCGCGATAGCGGTCACGCAGCGCGCGCACCTGGTCGTGGTTGCGCAGCACGCCTTCGTATTGCTTCTGCACCACGGCCCGGATGTCTTCCGGCAGGGGCTCGCGCAGGGCGTCGGTGTAGTCGTGCTTGGCAACGTCTTCGCCGCGTTCGCACTCTTCCAGGATGGACGCATCCGTGCGGCCCGCGACCGCGGCCTTCAGGTGCACCCAGCCGCGATGCACGGCGCCGGCCACGCTGCCGCTGGTTTCCGGCTCGCCGCCCAGGCGCGCCACGATGGCCTGCAGTTCGGCGGCGCCGGACGCGCAGTCGGTGGCGCGGTTCTGGAAGAGGCCGCGCAGCTCCGCATCCTTGGTGTCCTCGGCCGCGGCAAGAAAGCCTTTCTCGCCGTTCTTGCAGGTTTCGATGAGGTTGTTCAGCACTTTGACGATACGATCGGCCATGGCAATCTCCTTGGTTGAACCGGCGCGCCGCTCGCTGCGGCATCGCATACGGTGACGCAATCGCAAACGACGTACCCGGGGGGGCGGGCCCACGCCGGGGCGGCTGGACTGAGGTTTTATCCAGTATCATGGCGAGCGCGCTGCCCAGGTCAGCTTGCCCAGGTCAGCGCTTGCCCATCCTTACCGTCCCGCCGCCGTCGTCCCCCATGTCAGAGAGTCCCGCCGCCAATGCCGCCGCGCCCGATCCGCTCGCGGATCTGAACCCCAGCCAGCGCGAGGCCGCCGAATACGGTGCCTCGCCGGAGGGCGCCGGCCCGCTGCTGGTCATCGCCGGCGCGGGTTCCGGCAAGACCAGCACCCTGGCGCACCGCGTGGCCTATCTGATCCTGAAGGGCGCCGATCCGCAGCGCATCCTGCTGCTGACGTTCTCGCGCCGCGCCGCCATCGAAATGGAGCGGCGCGCCGGCGCGGTCCTGCAGAAGGTGCTGCGCCAGCAGGGCCAATACGGTGGCATAGGCGCGGGGATGACGCCCCCCGCGCTGCCATGGGCGGGCACTTTCCATGCCATCGGCGCGCGCCTGCTGCGCGAATTCGCCCCCCGCATCGGGCTGGCCGAGGCCTTCACCGTGCACGATCGCGGCGATTCCGAAGACCTGATGGGCATGCTGCGCCACGAGCTCGGATTGTCTTCGACGGAATCGCGATTTCCCCTGAAAGGCACCTGCCTGTCGATCTATTCGCGCGTGGTGAACAGCCAGTCGCCCCTGGACGGCATCCTCAAGGACGTCTACCCGTGGTGCGCCCAATGGGAGGAGCAACTCAAGCGCCTGTTCCGCGCCTATGTGGAGGCCAAGCAGTCGCAGCAGGTGCTGGATTACGACGACCTGCTGCTCTACTGGTCGGAGATGATGTCGCATCCCGAAATCGCCGCCGACGTCGGCGGGCGCTTCGACCATGTCATGGTGGACGAATACCAGGATACGAACCGCCTGCAGGCCGCCATCCTGCTGGGGATGAAGCCGGACGGCAAGGGCCTGACGGTGGTCGGCGACGATGCCCAGGCCATCTATTCCTTTCGCGCGGCCACCGTGCGCAACATCCTGGACTTTCCCGGGCAGTTCGGCGCCGCCCCCGGCGGGCCGCGGGCGAAGGTCGTCACGCTGGAGCGCAACTATCGTTCGACCCAACCCATCCTGGACGCTTCCAACGCCGTCATCGCGCAGGCGCGCGAACGGCACGCCAAGCAGCTGTGGACGGAGCGCAAGTCGTCCAACCTGCCCAAGCTGGTCACGGTCAGCGACGAAGCCGGCCAGGCCCGCTGGGTGGCCGACCAGGTGCTGGCGCAGCGCGAAGCCGGCGCCACGCTGAAGTCGCAGGCGGTGCTGTTCCGGGCTTCAGGACACAGCGCGGCCGTGGAGCTCGAACTCACGCGGCGCAATATTCCCTTCGTCAAGTTCGGCGGCCTGCGCTTCCTGGAAGCGGCGCATATCAAGGATCTGATGGCGCTGCTCCGATGGGCGCAGAATCCGCGCGGGCGGATGTCGGGTTTCCGTGTGGCGCAGCTCGTGCCCGGCATCGGGCCCGCGACCGCCGGCAAGCTGCTGGACGCGATGGACGCCGCCACGGATCCGCTGACGGCGCTCGACGGATTCAAGCCCGGCAACGCGGCGCGCGAGGACTGGCAGGCATTCGCGCAGGTGTACAAGGACCTGTGCGCCCCGTCGCTGGCATGGCCGGCCGACCTGGACATCGCCCTGCGCTGGTACGCGCCGCACCTGGAGCGCCTGTACGAGGATGCGCGCGTGCGCAAGTCGGACCTGGACCAGCTGGCGCGCATCGCCTCCGGCTACGGGTCGCGCGAACGCTTCCTGACGGAGCTGACGCTGGATCCTCCCGACGCGACGAGCGCGGAATCCGGCGCGCCGCTGCGCGACGAAGACTACATGATCCTGTCGACCATCCATTCCGCCAAGGGGCAGGAATGGAAGTCGGTCTACGTGCTGAACGTGGTGGATGGCTGCATCCCTTCCGACATGGCCACCGGCTCGGCGGAAGAAATCGAGGAAGAGCGCCGCCTGCTGTATGTCGCGATGACGCGCGCCAAGGAAGACCTGCACCTGATCGTCCCCCAGCGCTTCTACGTGCACCAGCAGACGGGCATGGGGGATCGCCACGTGTATGGTTCGCGCACGCGCTTCATTCCTGACGGAATGGCGTCGATGTTCGAGTTCCTGCCCAAGCTGCCGGAGCTTCCGGCGTCGCGCGCGGCCGCGCCGGCACCCGTCGCCCAGCTGGACGTGGGCGCCAGGCTGCGCAAGCTGTTCTGAGCCCGCCTGAGCCTGCCGGCCGGCTCATCCGTTTACTTCTTGGCGTCCTTGTCGTGCTTGGCCTTCCAGTCGACGTCATCCTTGGACGTGGAGACCTTGCGGTCCATCTTTTCCGCGACGCTGGGCGAGATCGGATCGCTGGCGGGAAAGGTTTCCTCGATGGCTTCGTCCAGGGATTCCTGGTAGGTGGGCGCCTTGTCGTGGGAATGATCGGCATCCTTGCCGTTCTTGTCCTGGCGGCCCTGTTTCGAATTTCCTTGCGTCATGACGTTCTCCCTTCGGCGTGGTGGACCGGCCCGCACCGGCCACCGCGTTATGTTGAGAAACGGCGCCGGGTTCGTCCCCGGACACCACCGCCTGCCCATCAGCAAACCGCATGCCTTTGGGCCGGCGCTATCGTTCCGTGCCGGCGCTATCGCTCCGGCACGGGCTCCATCGGCAGCCGCAGCGCGCTCATCAGGGCGCGGGCGTCGCGGGGCGCCATCACCTTCATGTCATTGTCGAAATAGCCATAGACGTCGCGTGGCCCGGTTGCCGACGTGCGCGGACCCGCGAGCCGCGCCCCGCGCGGCGTCGCGCCGCGTGCCCAGGCCGCGATGCGGCGTGCCCAGTCGGCGATCGCGGGAGCGCTGTAGCCGCTGCTGTACAGTGCCTGGTCGCCATGCAGGCGGATATAGGCGAAGTCGGCCGTGGCGTCTTCCAGCAGGGGCCACTTGCCGGCCGTATCGGCCGTCACCAGCGCGATGCCGCGCCGCCTGAGCGCGTCGACGAATTGCGGGCAGGCGAAACTGGGATGGCGGACCTCCACGGCGTGGCGCAGCGGGCGCCGCGCGTCGGTCTCGGTCAGGTCGCGGCCGTCCAGTCGCGCGCCGTGCCGGCCGGCCATGCGCGCCGCCGCGACGGTATCGCGCGGCAGCATGTCCAGGAAAGGTTCGACGCGGCCGGCGTCCCATTGCAGGGTAGGGGGAAACTGCCACAGCAGCGGCCCCAGCTTCTCGCGCAACGCCAGCACGCCCGACGCGAAGAAGTTCGCCAGCGGTTCGTCCAGATTGCGCAGTCGCAGGGTGTGCGTGATGTACCGCGGGCCCTTCACCGCGAAGACGAAGCCGCCCGGCGTCTCATCGCGCCAATGCTCGAAAAACGCCGGCTTCTGCAGCGAGTAGAAGGTCCCGTTGATTTCAACGGTGCAGACCTTGCGCGACGCATAGGCCAGCTCACTGTCCTGAGGCAGGCCCTCGGGATAGAAATGGCCGCGCCACGGCGCATAACGCCAGCCGGAGATGCCGATGCGTACGGCGCCGCTTGCGCGGCCAGGCACGTGCCTGTGTTCAGCCATGCGTGGGTTCCATACGGGAGAATGTCAGGCATGGCCGCTGCAAGCGCCATGCCGTGCCTGGGCGCCATGCACCCCGGTGCTATCATCGTCGGCTGCTCGAAACGGACCGGCGGCCACACGGCGCGGAACGTGTCGAAAGCCATGAAGGAATTGCCATGCAGGATCCCGAAGCACTCTCTTCCGCGCCTCGCGACGCTGGCGGTCCGGATGCGGCGCCGGCCACGGGCGCGGCCACGCCCGGCACCGAATACAACGGCGAGGTCGTCGCTTCGATCTCCTACGTGAAAGGCCGGCGCGACGTCGCCGTGCCCATCGAGCAGATCCATTCCTATGTGGGGCAATCGGAGCGCCTGCTGTGGCTGGGCGTGAAGAATCCGCATCCCGAGCTGCTGACGCGCGTGGGCGAAGAACTGCAGCTGGGGCCGAAGGCCATGGAAGAAATCCATGAGCCCCACAAGCGCCCGAAGATCATCGATTACGGCAATGTCGTGCTGGTGGTCGCGGTGACGCTGGAAGTGGACGGCGACCGGCCGCTGTTCGGCGAAACGCAGCTGATCATCGGCGATGGTTTTCTCTTCACGGTTCGGCGCGGATCCACGGCGCCCTACAGCGCGCTGCGCGAACGCCTGGAAGCGGCGCCCGAGCTGTTGGCGCGCGGCAGCGACTATGTCGCCTCGGAACTGCTCGATTTCCTGGTCGACCGCTATGTGCAGGCGGTCACGAAGCTGGAAGGCGTGGTGGAAAACGCGGAACAGAAACTCCTGATCCGCGGCGCCAAGGACACGGACATCCGCAGGCTCTACCGGCAGCGGCGCGACCTGCTGCGCATCCATAACGCGATCGCGCCCATGTCGGAAATCTGCCGGCGGCTGGCGCGGGTGGAAATGACCGCCATCGACGAGCATGCCCGCCCGTATTTCGCGGAAGTGGCCGACCGGGTGACGCGCATCGATGAACTGGTGGCGGCGCTGCGCGATGCCCTGGCCTTCGCTTTCGAGGCCAGCCTGATGATCGGGCAATCGCAGCAGAACGATACGACCCGCCGCCTGGCGTCGTGGGCCGCCATCCTGGCGGTGCCTACGGCCGTGGCGGGCATCTACGGAATGAACTTCCAGCACATGCCCGAGTTGAGCTGGGAATATGGGTATCCCGTCACGCTGGCCGGAATAGGGCTGGCGTGCGGGTTGTTGTATTGGCGTTTTCGGAGAGCAGGGTGGTTGTAAAGGCAGGACGGACGGTACGGGGATTGGGTACGGTGTTGCGGCGCATGGGCGTATCACGGCCCATCATCGCCGTGGTTGCCGCGGTGGCGAGCGTGGGCGTGGCGTATTGCTCGGCGGCGCGCGGCCCGGCGGCGAAGACCGAAACGGCCTACACCCTGGAAGGCCGCATCGTCCGCGTCGCCGATGGCGATACGGTGACCCTGCTGGGCGCCAACAATCGCCAGTACAAGATCCGGCTGGCCAGCATCGACGCGCCGGAAACCGGCCATGGCAAGGAAAAGCCGGGCCAGCCCTTCGCGCAGGCTTCGCGGCAGCATCTGGAAAGCCTGGTGGCGGGCCGTACGCTGACGGCGCGCTGCTACGAGCAGGACCGTTATGGCCGCGACGTCTGCGACCTGCCGGCCGCCGATGGGGAAACCGCCAATCGCAAACAGGTGGCCGCGGGGTACGCCTGGGCCAATACCACGCGCCATGGCGAATATCTGCGCGATGCCTCGCTGCCCGCCGCGGAGCGCGCGGCGCGCGAGGCGCGCAAGGGCCTGTGGGCGCAGCCGGGCGCGATCGAGCCCTGGGTATGGCGATTCCAGTGCTGGAACGAGCGCAAGTGCGCGGTCCCCGGCCCGTCCCGGCCCTGACGCCTTGAAATCGCGGACTTCCGGGCCAGGCCAGGGATTACCCCCGGTTCCTGATCCGCGGCGATCCCCGGGCGGTTAATCCGTCCTATATCGAGGGCCAGTTTGCTATCCTTGCCGCGACATCGACTTGCGGCGGGATCGGGGCAAATGGGGAGCATCAGGCGGCTTTGGGTCACGGCGGCGCTTTGCGTCGCCGCACTGGCGGGCTGCGGGCAGGAAAGCCCGATCAACAGTCCTTATCCGTCCGGCGCGGAAAAGGACAATACGCTTTACACCGCCTTTACCCGCAATTCGCCGAAATTCCTGGATCCGGCCAGCTCGTATTCGGTGGACGAGACGCCGTTCACCTACAACGTCTATGAAACGCTGTACGGCTACGACTACCTGGCAAGGCCCTACAAGCTGATCCCGCGCGCCGCCGCGGCCATCGACGTGCCCACGTACCTGGACGCCCAGGGCAAGGTGCTGCCGCAGGACGCGCCGGGCCAGAGCATTGCCGAAAGCGTCTACGAAATCCCCATCCGTCCGGGCATCCGCTTCCAGCCGCATCCCGCCTTCGCGCGCAATGCGGACGGCAGCTACGCGTATTTCCCGCTGCGTCCCGGCGAACTCGACGACAAGTCGGCGATTCCCGACTTCCCGCAGACGGGCACGCGCGAGCTCACCGCCGACGACTACGTGTATGCCTTCCGCCGGCTGGCCAGTCCGCGCATCGTCTCGCCCATCTATTCCCTGATGGCCGATTATGTGATCGGCATGAAGGACTATGGCGACCACCTCCGCGCGCTGGATCAGCAGGCGCGCGCCAAGCTGCCGCCGGACGCGCGCGACCTGCCCTGGCTGGACCTGCGCCAGATCGGCTTCGACGGCGTGACCGCGCCGGATCCGCATACCCTGCGCATCCGCATCAAGGGCAAGTATCCGCAGTTCAAGTACTGGCTGGCGATGACGTTCACCGCGCCGGTGCCCTGGGAAGCCGAGCGCTTCTACAGCCAGCCGGGCATGGCCACGCGCAACCTGTCTTTGAACACGTGGCCGGTGGGCACGGGGCCCTACATGATGGTGGAGTCGCTGCAGAACCGCCGCCACGTGCTGGCGCGCAATCCCAACTTCCATGGCGAACCCTATCCCTGCGATGGCGAGCCGTCGGACCGCGCCGCCGGGCGCCTGGCCGATTGCGGCAAGCCGACGCCTTTCATCGACCGGGTGGTGTTCAGCATCGAAAAGGAATCCACCCCGCTGACCGGCAAGTTCATGCAAGGCTATTACGACATACCGCAGGTCGAGCGCGGCGAATACGGCGTCGCCATGCTGGTGGCCGCCGGCGATTCGCCCGACAAGGCCGCGCGCTATCGCGACCATGGCATCCAGCTGCCCACCACGGTGGAAACGCAGAACTGGTACATGGGCTTCAACTGGAACGACCCCGTGGTGGGCAAGGGCGATACGCCGGAAAAGCAGGCGCGCAACCGCAAGCTGCGGCAGGCGATCAGCATCGCGTTCGACTGGGAGGAGTACATCGCGATCTTCGAGAACAGCCAGGCGGCGGTGGCCTATGGTCCCGTGCCGCCCGGCGTGCTGGGCTACAAGGCTGCTCCCGAAGGCATCAATCCGGTGGTCTACGACACGGTGGACGGCAAGCCCGTCCGCAAGTCCATCGAGCTGGCCAGGAAGCTGCTGGCCGAAGCCGGCTATCCGGGCGGCCGCGACGCCGTGACGGGTGAACCGCTGGTGCTGCACTACGACGCCATGACCGGCATGGGAGCCAGCCCGATGTTCGACTGGATACGCCGCCAGCTGGACAAGCTCGGCATCCAGCTGGACGTGCGCTCCACCGACTACAGCCGATTCCAGGACAAGATGCGGCGCGGTACGGCGCAGATGTTCATGTGGGGCTGGAACGCGGATTATCCGGACGCCGAGAACTTCCTGTTCCTGTTGTACGGGCCTAACGCGAAGGCGTCGTCGGGCGGCGAGAACGCGTCGAATTATGAAAATCCGGAGTTCGACAAGCTGTTCGACCAGATGAAATTCCTGGACGACGGGCCCGAGAAGGCGGCGATCATCGACCGCATGGTGGCCATCGTGCAGCGCGACGCGCCGTGGATGTTCGGCTACTTCCCGATGTCCGGCGGGGCCTACCAGCAATGGGTGGGCAACGCCAAGCCGACGCAGATGGTGCGCAATACCCTGCAGTACATGAAGCTCGATCCCGCGCTGCGGGTGCGCAAGATAGACGAATGGAACCGGCCCATCTGGTGGCCGCTGGGCCTGCTGGCCGTGCTGATCGCGCTGGCGATATGGCCTTCCTACCGCGCCATGCGCAGGCGCGAAAAGCAGACGGCATTCGGCGATCGCGCCGCTTCCACCGGGGAATCGACATGACCGCATACATCATCCGCCGTCTCCTGTACGGCATCCTGATCCTGATCGGGGTGAACCTGTTCACCTTCGTGCTGTTCTTCGCGGTCAACACGCCGGACGACATGGCGCGGCTGTCGATAGGCGGGCAGCGCGTCAGCCAGGACGCCATCGAGAAATGGAAGGCCGAACGCGGCTACGACAAGCCGCTGTTCCTCAACACGGCGTCGGACGGCGCCTCGCGCTTCACCGACACCATCTTCTACCAGCGCTCGGTACCCTTGCTGCGCATGGACTTCGGCGCGTCGGACGCGGGCCGCGACATCGGCCGCGAGATACGCACGCGCATGTGGCCCAGCCTGGCGCTGGCGGTGCCGACCTTCGTGCTCGGGCTTTGGGCGAGTATCGCGTTTTCGCTGCTGCTGGTGTTTTTCCGCGCGACGCGGCTGGATTTCTGGGGCGTGGTGCTGTGCGTGGTGCTGCTGTCGATATCCGGACTTTTCTACATCATCGCGGGCCAATGGATGTTTTCCAAGATACTGAGCCTGGTGCCGTATTCCGGCTATGCGGGCGGCCTGGACGCGGTCAAGTTCCTGGCGCTGCCGGTGGCCGTCGCGGTGGTGTCGCGCCTGGGGCCGGAAGCGCGTTTCTACCGCACCCTGTTCCTGGAGGAGATCAGCAAGGACTATGTGCGCACCGCGCGCGCCAAGGGACTGACCGAGACGGCGGTGCTGTTCCGCCATGTGCTGCGCAATGCCCTGCTGCCCATCCTGACCGGCACCGTGGCGACGCTGCCCCTGCTGTTCATGGGCAGCCTGATCGCCGAATCGTTCTTCGGCATTCCCGGCCTGGGCAGCTACACGATAGACGCCATCAACGCGCAGGATTTCTCCATCGTGCGCGCCATGGTTTTCCTGGGATCGGCGTTGTACATCGTCGGCCTGATCCTGGCCGATATCTCCTACACGCTGGCTGATCCCCGCGTGCGTTTCGAGTAAGCGCCATGCCTTTGATCGTTCTGCTCTGGACCGATGTCGCCCTGTACCTGATCGTGGTCGCGGTGCTGGCGTATGGCTGGCATGTCCGGCGTACGCCGACCCTGCGGTCGACCTGGCTGCGCGTCGCGCACGACGGTCCGGCCATGTGCGCGGCGGCCGTGCTGGCGGTGTTCGCCGTCGTGGGCCTGCTGGATTCCGTGCATTACCGGCCGCGCCTGCCGCCGCTGCCCGATGCCGCCGCCGGCGCGCCCGTGGCCTATGCGCCGTCGGCCAAATCGCTGCTGGACACGCTGCTGGCCGGTACGGTGTTGACCCGCCCGGAGAAAACCTATTCCGCGCCGCTGGCGGCGCGCCAGTTCACCAAGGAAACCATGTTGGTGGACGGCCAGCCCGTGCGGGATTTTCCGCGTCTGCGCGCGGGCGCGGCGCACCTGAAGAATCCGGACACCGAACGCTGGCCCGACGTCGCCTGGCGCGCGGGGGCCGGCCTGGCCGTCGGCGTGGCGGCGGCGCTGGCGATCGGGGGCGTGCTCGGCCTGGCGCTGGGCCGCCGGCGCGCTTCCTGGCGCGCCGGTCTGCGCGACCTGTGGCGCGGCGATACGGACGTACGCTGGCGGCCCATGTACGTCACGCTGTGCGCCATGTGCGTGGTGGGCGGGCTGCTGGCGGGCCTGGCCACCGGCTACCATCCGCTGGGCACCGACCGGACCGGCAACGACGTGTTGTGGCAGGCCATCAAGAGCGTGCGTACCGCGCTGGTGATCGGCAGCCTGACGACGCTGTCCATGCTGCCGCCGGCGCTGGGTTTCGGTATCGCCGCCGGTTATTTCAAGGGCAAGGTCGACGACGCCATCACCTATCTGTACACCACGCTGACGTCCATTCCGGGCGTGCTGCTGGTGGCGGCCTGCGTGCTGATGATGCAGGTCTACATCGACAACAATCCCACGCGCTTTCCGACCTCGGCCGAACGGGCGGACCTGCGGCTGTTCCTGCTGTGCCTGATCCTGGGGCTGACGGGCTGGGCGGGGCTGTGCCGCCTGGTGCGCGCCGAGGTGCTGAAGCTGCGTGAACTCGAATACGTGCAGGCCGCGCGCGCCTTCGGCGTGTCGAAGTGGGGCATCATGCGGCGCCACCTGGTGCCCAACGTCATGCATATCGTGCTGATCACGGTGGTGCTGGAGTTCTCCTCCCTGGTGCTGTACGAGGCGGTGCTGTCGTATCTGGGAATCGGCGTGGACCCGAGCATGAATTCCTACGGATCGATGATCAATTCGGCGCGGCTTGAAATGTCGATGGATCCCATGATCTGGTGGAACCTGCTCACGGCCTTCGTGTTCATGCTGGCGCTGGTGCTGTCGGCCAACCTGTTCGCCGACGGCGTGCGCGCGGCTTTCGATCCGCGCGCGCGCAAATTCAGGGCGCGCCGCACGCCGGTGCTGGCGCCGCCACCCACCGGCGGCTTGTTCGCCATATCGCCGGTCGGCGCGGAAGGCCGTGAAGTCACGCGCCAGCAAGGAGATGGCCGATGAGCGCCGATACCGTGTTGAGCGTGCGGGACCTGCGCGTCGAGATCGCCGGCGAGCGTGGCGTCGCGGTCGCCGTCAAGCGGCTGGAACTCGCCATCGCGCGCGGGGAAACCTTCGCGCTGGTCGGCGAGTCGGGCAGCGGCAAGAGCATGACGGCGCTGGCGCTGTTGCGGCTGCTGCCGGATGCCGGCCGCATCGTTGCCGGTCAGGTGGAGCTGGGCGGCGAGGACCTGAACCACCTGCCGGAAAGCGCCATGCGGCGTGTGCGGGGCGGGCGTATCGGCATCATCTTCCAGGAGCCCGCCACCAGCCTGAATCCGGTGATGCGTGTCGGCGACCAGATCGTCGAGACGCTGATCGCGCATACCGAGCTGCGCGGCGCGGCGGCGCGCGCCCGCGCCATCGATTGGCTGCGGCGCGTCGGCATCCCGGAGCCCGAGCGGCGCATCGACGATTACCCCATGCAGTTCTCCGGTGGGCAGAAGCAGCGGGTGATGATCGCCATCGCGCTGGCCGCCGAGCCGCTGCTGCTGATCGCCGACGAGCCCACCACGGCGCTGGATGTGACGGTGCAGGCGCAGGTGCTGGAACTGCTGGCGGGCATCCAGCGCGACATGGGCATGGCGATGCTGCTGATCACCCATGACCTGGCGGTGGTGCGCAACGTGGCGCAGCACGTGGCCTTGATGCGGTTTGGCGAGATCGTCGAATGCGCGCCGGCGGAGCAGTTTTTCACCGCGCCCAAGCATCCGTATGCGAAGCAGTTGTTCAACGCCATCCCCGCATTCGAAAAGCGCGGCCGCCCTCTGTCCGGCGGGTCCGGCGGGTCCGAGGGGGCCGAGGGAGCCGTCGCACCCCATGGGCAGGGCGCGGGCGCCGCGGCGGCGGCCACGATCACCCCGGCCACGGACGGCGCCGCCGACGTCGTGCTTGAAGTGCGCGACCTGTCCGTGCACTACCCCGTGCGCAAGGGACCGCTACGCCGCGTCCAGGGCTGGATCAAGGCGGTCGATGGCCTGAGTTTCAGCCTGCGCGCCGGCGAGACGCTCGCGTTGCTGGGCGAATCCGGTTGCGGCAAGACCACGACCGGCAAGGCGCTGCTGCGCCTGATCGAAGGCGCGCATATCGGCGGCCAGGCCATGCTGGACGGGCAGGACCTGATGCGGGCGCGCGGGCGTACGCTGGCGCGTCTGCGCGAACATATCCAGATCGTCTTCCAGGATCCTTTCGCGTCGCTCAATCCGCGTATGCGCGTGGGCGACATCCTGCTGGAAGGCGTGATGGCGCTGCGTCGCGACCTGCCGCGCCAGGCCTGCGCCGACCGCGTCGGAAGGCTGCTGGCGCGCGTCGGCCTGCCTGAGGACACCGCGACGCGCTATCCGCACGAGTTTTCCGGCGGGCAGCGCCAGCGCATCGCCATCGCGAGGGCGCTGGCGGTCGAACCCAGGGTGCTGATCTGCGATGAGCCGACGTCGGCGCTGGATGTGTCCATCCAGGCGCAGATCCTTGACCTGCTGCGCGACCTGCAGCGCGAGCTGGGCATCGCGTACCTGTTCATCACGCATAACTTCAGCGTGGTCGAGTACCTGGCGGATCGCATCGCCGTGATGCACGGCGGCCGCATCGTCGAGCTGGACGATACCGCCACGGTGCTGCGTGAACCCAGGCACGAGGTCACGCGCCGCCTGCTGGCGGCCGTGCCCCGCTTGCACTTCGGCGCCACGCCGCCCGAAGCGGCGACGTAGCGCGGGACACCGATGTCGGCGCCGTGGCTGGCCTCAACGCCGGCCCAGCACGCCGCCCAACAAACCACCCAGCAGCCCGCCTTGCTGCTGTTGCTGCTGCTGGCCCGCCGTGGAGCCGGTGCTGGTGCTGGTGGTAGTGCCCGCGGTCGCCAGCAGGCCGCCCGACGGCGCGCCGGACGTGGCGGTGGTGGCACCCGCGCCGGCGCCGGCGGTGACGCCCGCGGCAGGCGCGCCCGTCGCGCCGCCAGCGGTGACGCCGGCCCCCGCCCCCACGCCGACACCCGCCGCGGGCGCGCCGCCCGCCACGCGCGTGACGCCCTGGATCAGGCCGCCCAGCAGGCCGCCGTTGTTGGTCGCGCCGTTGGCCGGATCGCCCGTGACGGTACCCACCAGCCCGGTGACCGGCGCCAGCAGGCCGGCATTGCCCGCGCCGCCCGCCGGCGTGCCGGCCACGCTGCCCAGTACGCCGTTGATCGGCGCCAGCACGCCCCCCGTACCCGGTCCGCCCGCGCCGCTGGTCAAGGCGGCGACACCACCGGTCGCATTGGCCAGCGTATTGCCGACCGGGTTGGCATTGGCCGGTCCGCCGTGGACCAGGCCGCCCGTGCTCGCGACCGCGCCGCCCACGCCATCGAGCAGCCCGTTGACGCCGTTCAGCGGCGTATTCTGGCCGCCCGCGTCGACGCGCGCGATGCCGGCACCGACGTTCGTCAGCAGGTTACTGACGGGCGCGCCCACGCCCAGGTTGTCGCCCGTCGCCTGCGTGATCGAGCTCACCTGCGTCACCACTGGCGACACCATGGGATCGAGCGCGGCGCCGGTGCCGTCCAGCGGCGCGGTCAGCCCCAGATCGGCCAGGTTGTCCACGCCCGTGCCGGTATTCTTCAAGGCCGGCTGCAGGATGGGCATCGACGGCTTGTCCAGCAGGGATCCCGTCAACGTGCCGGTCAGCGCATTGACGGGCTGCAGGAGCCCGCCCTGGCCGCCTTGCGAGCTTGTCAGCGCGCGCACGGCGCCGGTGGCGTCAGCCGCCACCGAGGCCAGCGGCGATTGCAGCGTCGAGTTCGGATTGAGCAGGTCGCCGGTATCGGCCACGGTCGCGCCGAGCCCGCTGACCGCGCCGCCCAGTCCTG
This sequence comes from Bordetella genomosp. 9, assembly GCF_002261425.1. Classification (NCBI taxonomy): domain Bacteria; kingdom Pseudomonadati; phylum Pseudomonadota; class Betaproteobacteria; order Burkholderiales; family Alcaligenaceae; genus Bordetella; species Bordetella genomosp. 9. The sequence goes on from NZ_NEVJ01000002.1 coordinate 358,073, forward strand.
TGGTCAGGTTGGCCGGCGACTGCGTGCCCGCTACCCGCTGGCCCGTCGCGTCCAGGGTGGAGCCCACCTGGTTCAGCAGATTGTCGGTGGGCGCGCCCAGGCCGGTGGCGCCGCCGACCCGCTGCGTCAATGTGGTGGCATTGGTGACCAGCGGCTGCACGGTGCCGTCCAGGGCTTGGCCCGTATTCGACAGCGCGGAGTCCGTGCCGATCGGCGCGACGTCGTTGACGGCCGCGCCCACGCCACCCAGCGTGTTCTGCAGGACGCCCGACGTCGTGGTGGACCCACCGCCCGAGCCGTCGCCCGGCGTGCCGCCACCGGGGTTGCCGCCAGGATTGCCACCCCCGGGATTGCCGCCGCCAGGATTGCCGCCGGTTCCGCCACCCCCCGTTCCGCCGCCCGGAGTCCCCGGCGCGCCGCCTCCGCCACCACCATCGCCACCACCGCCGCCGCCACCGCTCCCCCCGCCACCGCCACCACTCCCTTGCATGCCGCCGTCCGGCATCCCGTTGGAAGCCGTCTGATCGTTATGGTGATGGCCGCCGCCACAGGCGGATAGCGCGCCCAGCAATGCGATGGCGATCGCGGTGCGGCGCAGGCTTTGTTCGACATGAGAAACGGCAGGAAGGACGGATCGCATGGAGGTCTCCTTATGCGGATTCATGGCAGCCCCCACGGGGCCGATGCAAAGCGCCACGCGAAATCCATGCCAGGTCGAAAGTGCCTGTTTTCCCCAGGGAAACCGGCGTGAAGGACGCAGCGGGCGTTACGACGTTACGTGGGCCGTTACGTGACGCGGGTAACGTCCGTCACTCCGCGCGGCTCAGATCGCGTTGTAGTAGAACGAGTAGTTGGCGTTGAACCGCCATCCCCGGCCGTCGCCTTCGGAGCTTGCGGACGCGATGGGCTTGGCCACGTTGAAGTCGAACAGGTAATAGCGATCGTCCGTCACCCGCATGCCGATGGCCACCGATGAGAGATGCTGCGTGTTGTAGGGCTTGAGCTCGGCGGCGTTGTACCAGGTGCGCGCATAGTCGATCAGCAGGTAAGGCTGCAATGCCGACACCATCGGTATGCCCAGGTTGAAGCGCCGGTTCACTTCCGCCGACGCGCCCACGCCTTTGTCGCCGCTCTGCTCCCCCTGCGGGTAGCCCATCCCGAAACGCCAGCTACCGAAGGAAATCTGTTCCGACGTGGGCAGTACGTCATCGCTGTATTGCCCTGCCGCCGCCAGCGTCAGGCCGAACTGCGCGGGCAGCACGAAGCTCTGCTTGGCATTCAGGTTCCACCGCGTGAAGTCCAGGTCGACGTTGGGCACGGCCGAATAGCCGTAGTTGGAATCGATATACTTATCCGCGCCCAGGGTGTCGAACCCCTGGGATACGCTCAGGCTCAGGTCGGTGCTGCGCGCCGCCGCCACGGTGATGTAGCGCAGCTCCGCCGTCGCGGCGCGCACGCGCGTATCCTGCCGCAGCCACAGGTCCGAATCGCGCAGGTCGTAGCGATCCTGCGCATTGACGGCGTAGACGCCCAGCGTTCCCGTCAGCGATTGGCGGTTGTCGAGCAGGAAGGGATAACTGAGCCCGATGCCGACGCGGTCGGTCTGTACGGTGCGGTCGAAACCCAGTTGTTCGACCGCGTCGTCTTCCGGCCTGGCCTTGTAGTGGAAACCATCGATCTTCAGGCCCAGGCCATCGTGGCCGATGGGGATGGTGATGTCGCCGGCGATGTAGCGGACGTCATCGGTCCCGAGCGGAATGCTGCCCGTCAGTCGCGTCTGCTCGCCCAGGGGCGTCAGGCTGTTGCCGCTGGCGGAAAGCAGGGGCTGCATGCCGGTGCCGAGATCGACCACGCCGCCGTTGGCGCCGAACGCCTGGTGGCGGACATCCAGCACCAGTTCGGTGGCGCCATCCGCCCGCCGCGGCAATTCCAGCGCCGGCTTGAACGTCACGCCCGGCACCATGCGCATCAGGTTGAGCACGCGTTCCAGCGTGGCCGCCGTCAGGGGCTTTTCGCGCAGCAGGGGCTGCGCCAGCGCGTCGAGCCGCGCCTTCGCGCTGCCGGCGTCGCCTTCCAGGCGCACGTTGGAGATATAGCCTTCGACGACGGTGACGACCACCTTGCCCTGCGCGAAGCTCTGGTTCTGCACCACCGCGAAGGACAGCGGGTAGCCCCGTTCGCGATAGAGCGCGGTGATACGGTCGGTCTGCTGCACCAGCTCGCCGACGGAGATTTCCTTGTTGGCCAGGGGCGTCAGCAGGGCGGACACTTCCGCGAACGGGATGGCGTGCACCCCGGCGACATCGAAATGGCGCGGCACGATGCGCTGGGCCAGGCGGGCCTCGACGGCGGACTGCTCCGGCGTGCGGCCTTCCAGCCGTGGGGGCGGCGCCTGGGTGCGCGGTTTTTCCAGCGGCGGCAGCGCGTCCACGGGGTTGCCGCGCAAAGGGCCATCCGCATGAGCCGTGGCGCAGACGCCGAAGGCCAGCATGCCGGCATGCATCGCGTGGAAGACGATGCCCCGCGTGGGGACTGTGGTGCAAAGGGAAAGGATCCGTGGTCTGGCCATGATCGGGGCTGTGCTTGGATGTTTCCGCAAAAGCATGACCAGCCGAAGTCCCATTTACTGCTTGCCGAATGTTTTAGGTATCTACCACTTGCTTCCATGGAAGAGCTGAAACACGCGGTTTTGCGCGGATCCGACGCCTGCGCGCGACGTGCGTGCACCGTACTTACACATTTGTAAAATCAAAATTCTTTTATGGATCATATGGATGAATCCTCAACCATAGGGATTTGATTCAACTCCATCCCTATGACCTAGGACTTTCCCGGATGCCATCCGCCAGGCCTTGGTAAAGACTGATCCGGTCTGCCATTCCTTTGGCCTTACGAGATAGCAAACCCGCCGGGGCGTCCGTGCCCCGAGGTACACAGGCGAACCGCCATGGACAACCTCTCCCATCCGCAGCACGCCGCAGCCGGTCGCGTTCCGCACGGGCGCCAACTGGTCGCGGTTTCCGCCGCGATGCGCAGCCTGCTCGACGATGCCCGCGCCTACGCCGATGCGCGCGCCAGTGTGCTGATCCTGGGAGAGACCGGCGTAGGCAAGGAATGCATCGCACGCCTGCTGCACGACAGCGCGCCCTGGGCCCACGGGCCGTTCGTCGCGGTGAATTGCGGCGCCATCCCCGAAGGCTTGTTCGAGGCGCATTTCTTCGGCCACGCGAAAGGCGCCTTCACGGGCGCGTTGGGCGCCCACAAGGGCTATTTCGAGCAGGCCGACGGCGGCACGCTCTTCCTGGACGAGATCGCCGATATGCCGCTCTACCAGCAGGTGAAGCTGCTGCGGGTGCTGGAGCACAACGTGGTGACGCGGTTGGGCGCCACGGTGGACACGCCGGTCGATTTCCGGCTGGTGGCGGCGACCAACCAGGATTTGCGCGCAAGGGTGGCGCAGGGCGCCTTCCGCGCCGACCTGTATTATCGGCTGGCCGTCATCGAGCTGCAGGTGCCCAGCCTGGAAGAGCGCGGGCCGGAAGAAAAACTGGCGATTTTCAGGGCCTTCATCGACCGGGAGCTGCCGGGGCAGGGAGCGCTGCTGCCGGACTGGCTGCAGGATCGCGTGGCCCATGCGCGCTACCCCGGCAACGTGCGCGAACTGTGCAACCTGGCGGAACGCGTCGCCATCATGCGCCGGCGTGCGGGGTGCTGGGACCCGGCGCAGATCGAGAAAGTGCTGGCCCACGGCATCTGCCTGCCTGGGGATGCACGCGCCTTGCCACCCGCGTCCTGGCTGACGCCGGCGCAACGGGCCGAGCGTGAACGGGTCCTGGCCGCGCTGCGGGCCCACGGCTGGCGCCGGCAGGTCACGGCGGCGGCCCTGGGCATCAGCCGCAAGGCGCTATGGGAGAAGATGCGCAAGTTCGAATTGAGCGAAGCCGCCGAGCTCGCCGCCGCGGCGGAGCGCGGCTGACCACTGGCCGGGCGGCAGCCGTTGCGCTGGCGCGACAACGGTCCCGGCCCCGGGGCCTTCCACGGTGCGCTACGCCGCATTGGCGTACTATTTGGCGGTTTGCCCAGCCGGGATGCATCTTGCAATGCCGCGCCGCGCCGCCATATCCCTCCTATGAAAGTATTCGACCTTCAGTGCGACGAGCAGGGCCATCTATTCGAAGGCTGGTTTGCGTCGCATGAGAACTACGACGAGCAACAGGCGCGCGGCCTGTTGTCGTGTCCGATGTGCGGCGCGAACAAGGTGTCCAAGCGCCTGTCCGCGCCGCGGCTCAACGTGTCCCATCTGAAAGCGCCCCAGGGCGCTCCGCAGCAGCCTGCCGCGCAGGCTTCGCCCGCCCCCGCCGGCGTTCCGGCGGACATGGCGCGCCTGCAGGCCGCGATACTGCAACAGGTGCGGGACATGGTCCGCAAGGCCGAAAACGTCGGTCCCCGTTTCGCCGAAGAGGCGCGCCGCATCCATGAAGGCGAGGCCGACGAAAGACCGATACGCGGCACCTCCACGCCGGAAGAGCGCCAGGCCCTGGCCGAAGAGGGCATCGATTTCCTGGCGCTGCCGGACATCTTCGACGACGACCGCCTGCAGTGAAGATCAACCGCGCGGCGTGGGCACCGGGCCCGCCGCTCCGCGCGGTGCGAGGTTGCCGGCGCCCATCGAGCGGCGCTGCTCGCCGGTCCCCGGGACCTTGCCGGACGTGGACCACTTGGGCGCCTGCGGCGCCTGGCTGCCCGGCGCGGCATCGCGTGACCGCCGTCCCCAGCCGGTGATGGATCCGTTCTGGTTGTACGCGGCGTAGATCAGATCGTAGTCGTAGCCGAACAGGTCGCAGAACATCGCGCGCGACATCTTGCCCCTGGTCACGCCTATCAGCTTTCCGGCAAGCGCGTGGTCCTCCACGTTCAAGCCGGTTTGCCGGTCCACGGGTGGCAGCCCGGCGTTCGCGCGATCCAGCGGCGTCATGATGTTGCCGGCGACCAGGGCGCGTCCCACCGGGGTCAGCCTGCCGCCGGGTTGGACCAGGGCGCGCACGACCCGCAGCGCCACGCCATGACGTTCGGCGCAGCCGTTGATGCTGCAGCCGCCGGCTTGCAATCGTTCGCTGATGTCCAGGACGATCTCGCGCGTGATATCGCTCCTGCGTGTTCGGCTCGGCACCTTGGCCTTGCCGGCCGGTTGGGGCGTGGAGACAGGCTGGTGTCGCGCGCGTTGCGGTCCCGGGGCCGGCGTGGCCAGCGGCAGGTCGCAAGGCGGCAGGGCCCAAGGGTCACCCTGGCGCGCGACGTCGTCCGCGATCTTCAGCATGGATGGGCTGAGCGCCCCGAACAGGTCGTCGATTCCATCGAAGGGGAGCGTGAGCGGAGAGCCCGGCGCGCTCGCGCAAGGCGCCGACGGCGGACGCGGCGGCACGGCGCGTTTGGCGGGGGCGGCGTCACAGCGCCGGATCGTGGCGGGCGTGGAGGACCAGACGGGCGGCAGTCGATCCCAGCCGCTGGCCGCCGCATGGCGCGCGCGTGCGCGTGGCTGCGACGCGGCATCGACACCGGCACGGAACGGGGCGCTGGCGGCCTGAAACTGAGATTGAAGCTGGGGCTGATAGCCCACGTTGACGGGATACATCGGGGCGACCTCGTGCCAAGTACGGACCCGACTGGGTCGTCGGCGCGGGCTGGCGGTTCCTGCCGCGCAAGTCGCGGCCAGAACGAAAAACAGCCCCCACGTCGCGCCAATAAACCGGCTTGCTGCCCCCGAAGGGGGCTTTTTTGCCTTGGGGCGGCCCGGCGGCAAAAAAAAGCCCTCCGAAGAGGGCTTTTCTCGACTGCGCAAAGAACCTTAGCCGTTCACGCGGCTGCGGTATTCGCCGGTCCGCGTGTCGATTTCGATCTTGTCGCCGATTTCGCAGAACAACGGCACGTTGATGTCGAAGCCGGTGTTGATCTTGGCGGGCTTGAGCACCTTGCCTGACGTATCGCCACGCACGGCGGGTTCGGTGTAGGTGATCTCGCGCACGACGTTGGTCGGCAGTTCCACCGAGATGGCGCGACCGTCGTAGAACACGACTTCGACCGGCATGCCTTCTTCCAGGTAGTTGAGCGCGTCGCCCATGCTTTCGGCTTCGATCTCGTACTGGTTGTATTCCTCGTCCATGAACACGTACATCGGATCGCCGAAGTACGAGTAAGTGCATTCCTTGCGGTCCAGCACGACGACGTCGAATTTTTCATCGGCCTTGTAGACCGATTCGCTGCCAGCGGCGGTCAGCAGGTTCTTGAACTTGAGCTTGACCACGGCCGCGTTACGGCCCGACTTGTTGTATTCGGCCTTCTGGACCACGAGCGGATCCTTGCCGACCATGATCACGTTGCCGACTCGCAATTCCTGAGCGGTTTTCATCGATTAAAAACTCCGGGAGATTCCTGGTTCTGCCCGGTCCGCCACGGTGCCGCGGGTTTCGGGTTCACGCCGCGTGCTGCGGAACGGGAACCGGAAGATCGGCGGGCCAAACGGATAGGGCGTGCCATACGGATAGGCTGGGGCAGGGCTGGCCTGCAAAACCAACTATTCTAGCATTTTTGCAGGCCAGCCTGTATTCCCTAGGCCTTGGCAGGGCGGAAACCCGGGTAGCGCGCCCCGAAATCAGGCGTGGGATCGGCGTGGTCCAGCCCCAGCCGACGGCACAGCAGCATCAGCGTCTCGTAGGCCAACGCCGCCGCCAGCGAAGCCGTCGTGCCGTTCACGTCGTGCGGCGGGCTGACCGTATTGATGTCCACGGCCACCAGGTTCACGCCATGCAGCTGGCGCACGAAGTCGATGGCCTCTCGTGCCGACAGGCCGCCCCAGCTGGGCGCGCATACGCCCGGCGCCGCGGACGGGTCTATGCAATCCATGTCCAGGCAGAAATACACCGGCGCGCTGCCGATGTGCGCCTTGACCTCATCCAGCGTGGCGGCGATGCCCTGCGCCAGCAACTGATTCTGCGTGATGACGTTGTAGCCGAAGAACCTGGTATGCGGCAGGACATGCTGGGTGAAGGTCGTGCCGCGCAGGCCGATATGAAAGGAGCGCGCCGGATCGACGCGACCTTCCAGGGCCGCGTGGGTGAACTGGGTGCCGGCGTTGTATTCGTTGCCCGGCATGAAAGGGTTGGTGTCGGCGTGCGAATCCAGGTGCACCACCGCCAGGCCCGGATGGCGTCGGCCGACCGCGCGCAACTGCGGCAGCGTGATGCTGCCATCGCCGCCGAACGTCACTGGAACGGCGCCGGCGTCCACGATGGCGCCGACGGCTCGTTCGATGGCCTCGAACGCGGTGTCGATCTGGCCGGGTACCAGTTTCAGGTTGCCGCAGTCCACCAGCCCCAGCCGGGCGAGCGGGTTGTAGTCGGCCAGCTCCGGATTGAAGCTGCGCATCAGCCGGGACTGCTCACGCACGGACTGCGGCCCCTGGCGGCTGCCGATACGGAAGGGATGGCTGCCGCAGTCGAACGGGATGCCCAGTATGGCCGCGCGCGCGGCCTCCAGGCGCCGCGCGTACGGCGCGCCCATGAAGGTGGCGGGCGCGTCGCACAGGCCCGACAGATCGCCGGGAGCGGGGTGGTTTTCAATATTCATGTCGTCCTCGCACGGGCAGGCCAGGCGCGGTCGCGGCGGCCTGGATAAGTGGCTTACTCGATCTTGATGCCGCTGGTCTTGATGACGTCGACCCAGTGGCGGTAGTCGCGCTCGATCGCCTGCCCGTAGCCCTGCGGCGTCGACAGGCCCGGCACGACGCTCAGCACATCGAACTGGCGCAGGATGGCGGGATCCTGCAAGGCTTTCCCGAGCGCCGCGTTCAGCCTGTCGACCACGTCGCCGGGCAGGCCCTTCGGGCCCAGCACGCCCCACCAGGTCTGGAAGGTCATGCCGGGCATGCCTGCCTCCTTGAATGTGGGAATCCCCGGAAAGGCGGCGAGCCGTTCGGCCGCCGTCATGGCGAGCACCTGCAGCTTGCCCGACGCCACGAAAGGTTGCGCGGACGCGTAGGTGGAAAACGAGGCGTCCACGGTGCCGGCCACGGTGTCGGTGAGCGCAGGGGCGGAGCCCCGGTACGGCACGTGGTTCAGCACGATGCCGGCCTCCTTCATCAGGACTTCGAACAGCAGGTGGGACGACGTGCCCGTGCCCGCGCTACCGGCGCTGAGCTGGCCGGGCCGGGCCTTGGCGGCGGCTATGAACGCCTGCAGGTCCGTATAGCGGCCGGCCGGCGCGTACAGGAATGAGGGCGAGGTGCCGACGATGGCCACCGGCGTGAAGTCGCGCAGCGCGTCGTAGGGCACCTTGGGGTTGGCCGCCGCGTTAACGACGAAGGGGCTGTCCGCCAGGAGCAGCGTGTAGCCATCGGCCGACGCCTTGCCCACATAGGCCGTGCCGATGGCAGTGGCGGCGCCGGATTTGTTGGCGACGACGAAAGACTGGCCGAGCTGCTCGCCCAGCGACTTCGCCAGCATGCGGGCGATCACGTCGGAGCTGCCGCCGGCGGGATACGGGACGACCAGTTCCACCGGCCGTTCGCCCGGCCACTGTGCGGCTCGCGCCGTGGACGCCAGCACCATGGCCAGGGCGGCGCAGCCTGTCGCGAGCATGCCGAGTGCGCGCCGCGTCGCGCGACGCGGGTTGTTTCCCGCAGCGTGGGTCTTCATGGTCTATCCCCTTGTGGTTCGCGCGGCCCGGTCCGGCCGCCTTGTTGACCGCCCCGTCCGTCGCATCGTTCGTCGCCCGGCTTGCGCCAGGCTGCCGTGCATGGATCTGCGGGCTGCATGCGCAGTGTGGACGGTGACGGTCAAATAATCCAATAAGGAAACGCCGTCCGTACCAGGGTTTTACTTATAGGCTGGGCAATAATGGCTGTTTCCTGCACCATCATGGGGTGCCGCGTGCGGCTAAGACATCTGGAAATCTTTCATGCGGTGATGATCGGGGGCACCCTGAGTACGGCGGCGCGCCTGTTGAACATGACGCAGCCCGCCGTGACGCAGGCTATCGCCAGCCTGGAACTGCAGCTGGGCTACAGCCTGTTCCAACGCATCAAGGGCCGCCTGGCGCCCACGCCGGAGGCCCAGGCGCTCGCGAGCGAGGTCGAGAAACTGCACGGGCAGCTGGAAGCCGTCAAGCATCTGGCGCTGAACCTGCGGCATACCGGCCATGAGCGGCTGCGCGTGCTGGCCGCGCCGGCGCTGGCCGTCGAACTGGTGCCGGCGGCCATGCAAGCCCTGCTCGACGTGCATCCGCAGGCGCAGGTCACCGTCAAGACCGGCTATTCCAGCCAGATCCTGGCCGGGCTGGGCCTGCGCAAGGCGGACATCGGCCTCGTGTACCACACGCCGCAGGACCACCCGCTCATCCATCAGGAACGCATCGGGTCGGGCGAACTGGTCGCCATCGTGCCGCGGGACCATGTCCTGGCCGACCGCGCCGCCGTCGAACTGGACGCGCTCGGCGGGGTGACCGTTTTCGTCCCGGAACGGCAGCATCCCCTGGGCCGCATGCTCGCCACCCGCTGCGCGGACCACGGGGTCGACATCAGCCGGCACATGGAAATCGAGCAGTCCCACGTCGCCTTGCAATTGGCGTCCACCGGGCTGGGGATCGCGGTCGTCGACAGCCTGACCGCAGGCAGTGCGCCAGCGGGCCGGGTGTGCGTGCGGCCGCTGGCGGTCTCCCTGCGCTACGAGGTCTGCGTGGCCTTTTCCGAGAACAGCGCGCATCCGCACCTGGCTTTCCGCTTCGCGCGCGCGGCGCAGAAAGCGTTCACCGAGCGCGCAGCTGCGCGCAAAAGCTGATCAGGTTTGTCGCCAGGTCCGGCAATCGCGACAGGTCCGCGTCCCAGGCCCGTGCCGTCGCCTGCCAGTCCGCCCAGGCGGGGCCTGCGGTGGCCTCGCGCCACGCTTGCGCCATGGCGCGAGCATCCGCACCCCTGTTCCAGGCCCGGAAGAGCGCGCTCGCTTGCGCGGGCGGCCCGTAGCGTTCCAGCCAGGCGTCCAGCTTGGCCAGGTGGGCGTCGTCGGCCTGCGGGTAGATCTGCCAGACCAGCGGCCGGCCGGCCCAGCCGGCACGCACGACGGAATCCTCGCCGCGCACGAAGTTGAGGTCGGCGCACCACAGCAAGCGGTCGTAGTCGTCCTGCGGCAGGAAGGGAATGCGGGCCATGCGCAGGCCGGGCGTCGCCGCGCCGGCGGCGAGCTCCAGCCGCGGCGCGACGCCCTCCGGCACCAGCAGCAGCGTGGGCCTGGAATCCGCCCGCAGGCCTTCGAGCAGGCCGGCCAGGGGCGCATCGGGATAGCAGAACAAGGTGACCAGCCGCGTGCCTTGGTCCGCCGCTCCGGCAGCGCCGTCCGTTTCGGCCGATCCTGTACCGCCGCCTGTCGGCGTGGCCAGCCGCGCGAGATGTTCCCCGGGCAGACCGAGCTCGCGCAGGAACGCCAGCCGAGCCCCGGGCTCATGCATGAAGGCATCGCGTCGCGCGGTCAGGTCCGGCTCGCGCAGCAAACCGCCGGTGCCCGGCGTGAATCCCGGAAAGAAAAAGTACTTCATCAGCCCGTCGGGCTGCGGCGACGGCAGGCGGTGATGCGACTCCACCCAACTTTCGGCGCTCAGGTATTCCAGGTTGATCCAGATGGGCGGATGCCGTCGCATGGCCGCGCGGAAGCTGTCCGGAGGATCGCAGGCGAAGGCTTCGATGACGACGTCGCCCGGCGGCAGCACGGGCGGCTGCGCGGACCAGGCGACGATATCGATGCCGCGCACCTCCTGCATGTCCAGCAGGGGATCGCAGCGCGGCTCCATGCGGGCGAAGGCGGGCAGGTCGTCGATCCACAGGCGCACCCGCCATCCGCCGGCCTGGCGCAGCGCCCGCGCCAGGCGCCAGCAGACGCCGACGTCGCCGTAGTTGTCGATGCGCCGGCAGAAGACGTCGGCGCGGATTTCAGGTATCGGCATGCGGGATCAGGCGTGCCGGCGGTGAATGCCGATCGATCAGTGGAAGCGGGCCGGCGCGGATTCGGCGTCTTCCGGCAGCTCGGCATGGACCATTTCGCCCAAGGGGTTGGGGAAATAGGGCGTGCCGCAGTCCTCGCAATATTCGGCGGGCAGGACGCCGGGAATGCGGCGCACCTCGTTCACGCCGAGTTCCTTGAGCAGGGCGGCGATTTCCTCCACGGGATCGGCGCGGTCGTCCTCGCCGCCGGCTTCGTCCTCGCGGCCATAGAGCGGCCAGACACACCCGTAGATGACGTCATTGCTGCTGCGTGCCGTGAAGCCGACCCGGTATTCGTCGATGCGGCCTTCGCCGCATCCCGCCACCACCGCGCGCAGCTTGGCCGGTTCAAGGTTGACCGAGCCTTCCAGCCAGGTCACGGCCGCGCGCAAGGCCAGCGGGCGCACCCGGCGGTCGGCTTCGCGGTTGCTGACGTAGTAGGCATCCGGCAGCAGGCATTCGAAGCTGCAGCCCGGCAGCAGCGAGGCCAGCGTGGGCTGCGCCTGCTCCACCCATTGGGCCAGGCAGGCTTCGCGCGTGGCGCCGGCATCGCCGGGGCTTTCCTGCCAGCGGAAGATGGCCGCGCCGCGCGGCACCGCGACGGCGCCCACCAGATAGCGCGTATCGGCCAGCATATTGGCCGTTTCCGATTCTTCGGCGATGGCCGGTTTCATGGTTTCGGCGCCCAGCGCCTGCGAACCCAGGCGCTGCAGCCAGTGCCAGGTTTCCGAGAACGTGCGCGGCATCTGGTCGATGCTGACCAGATGGGGCATCAGCGCCAGGCGGGCGCCCTGCGCCAGCACGTGGCCGTGCAACTGCGCCGTCAGCGCCTGCAAGGCGCTGGGCGTCACGGGCCCGGTGGGGATGGTGTAACGCGTCCAGGCCACCATGGGGGCCACGATCAGCAGCACGTCGTAGCTGACGCCGTTCTTTTCGATGACGGTGGATTCGGTGAAGGTCTCCGCCTGTTCGATCAGGACCTCGTAGGCGCCCGGCTGCGTCTGGGACAGATGGTCCAGCGCGGATTCCAGCGGGGCGTCGTTGCCGGTGCGCAGCAGCTTGGGGATCGACGCGCGCAACTGCTCTTCCCAGAAGATGTCTTCCACGCGGCTGCCCGAACTGTTCAACGCCAGCGCCAGCGTGGCAAGCCGGGAGGCGTCGCGGGTCAGGCGTGAGGAGGTATGGCTGCGGGAGCGGGGCATGACGAAGGATGGGGCGGTAGGAGAACCATATAGTGTACTGCGCCAGGGGCCGTTCCCCCTCGACGTCCGGCCGCCGACGGGCGTATGCGCGGCGTGCTGTCAGTTCGCTGACAGGTTGTCGTACCTCATCCTGGGATGCTTAGCCGATTGACTGGCCCGTTGAACCTGGGCAGAATCGGATTCGCACTTATATGACGTCCTATAACATCCAAACAAACCAAGACCGAGGAGACGAAACCCATGCCCTTATCCCGCCGCTCGTTCATGGCCGCCGCCGGCGCGGCCGCCCTCTATGGCGCCTCGCCCATGGCGCGGGCGCAGCAGAACTGGCCCGAGCGCAACGTGCGCCTGCTGGTGCCGTATCCCGCCGGCGGTTCGTCGGACATCATCGCGCGGGCCATCAGCCAGCCGCTGTCGGAAAGCCTCAAGCAGACCGTCATCGTGGACAACCGGCCGGGCGCCAACGGCAACCTGGGCGCCGCCATCGTCGCCCAATCCGGGGAAGACCGGCACACGCTGCTGCTGTGCGACGTGGGCGCGCTGATGATCAGCCCGTCCGTCTACACCAAGCTGAACTTCGACCCCAACAAGGACCTGCGCGGGGTCAGCATGCTGGCCTATTCGCCGCACATCCTGGCGGTGCATCCGTCGGTGCCGGTGAGTACGCTGGCCGAACTGGTGGCGCTGTCCAAGCGGGAACGGCTGAATTTCGCGGTGACGGCCATGGGCAGCGCGCCGCACGTCGCCGGCGTGGCGGTGGAGCAGGCTACCCAGGCGCAATGGCAGTACGTGCCTTACAAGGGCGGATCGCAGGCCATCACCGACACCATCGGCGGCCAGACGCAGATCATCATGAACGGCATGCTGGCCACGCTGCCGCATATCCAGAGCGGCAAGCTGAAGGCCATCGCGGTGTCCAGCCGCAATCGCATGCCGCAGGTGCCCAATGTGCCGACCATCGCGGAATCGGGCGTCGCGGGCTTCGAGTCCGGAACATGGCAGGGGCTGATGGCGCCGGCGTCCATGCCGCCGGAGATCGCGGCGCGCCTCAGCAAGGAGCTGGCGCGCATCATGAACATTCCCGACCTGAAGGCCAAGCTGGCGGAGCAGGGCGCGGACGTCGTGACCATGACGCCCGCCGAGATGGACAAGTGGCTGGTGGCCGAGCGCCAGCGCTGGGCCGCGGTGGTGCAGAAGGCGGACATCCGGCTGGATTGACCGCCTCGCGGTGAGCGCCTCGCCGATCAGGCGGCGAGCAGCTGGCGCAGCACGAAGGGCAGGATGCCGCCGTGCTGGTAGTAGTCCACCTCGATCGGCGTGTCGATGCGCAGCAGCACCCGCACCTGCTGCGACGAACCGTCCTTGCGATGGATCGTCAGCGTCACGTCCTGCTGCGGCTTGATGCCGTTTTCCAGGCCCGAGACGTCGAAGGTTTCCTCGCCGGTGATGTTCAGCGTCTGCACGCTGTCGTCACCCTTGAACTGCAGCGGCAGCACGCCCATGCCCACCAGGTTGCTGCGGTGGATGCGCTCGAAGCTGCGCGCCACCACGGCCTTGACGCCCAGCAGCTGCGTGCCCTTGGCTGCCCAGTCGCGCGACGAACCGGTGCCGTATTCCTCGCCGCCGAACACCACCGTCGGCACGCCGGCGTCGATGTATTTCATCGCCGCGTCGTAGATGGGCATCTGCTCGCCGGACGGCTGGTACAGCGTTTCGCCGCCTTCGAAGCGGCTGCCGTCCTCGCGCGGCGGAATCATCAGGTTCTTGATCCGCACGTTCGCAAAGGTGCCGCGCATCATGATTTCATGATTGCCGCGGCGCGAGCCGTAGCTGTTGAAGTCGGCCTTCATGACGCCGTGCTCCTTCAGCCACTTGCCCGCGGGCGACGATTCCTTGATCGAGCCGGCCGGCGAAATATGGTCGGTGGTCACCGAGTCGCCGAAGATCCCCAGCGCCCGGGCGCCACGGACCGTGGGCATGGCCGTCGGCTCCATGCCGAAATCCTTGAAGAAAGGCGGCTCGGCGATGTACGTCGACGTCGGCCAGTTGTAGACCTCGCCCGTCACGCCCTTGATGTGCTCCCACAACTTGCCGGGATTGGTGCGGACGTCGCTGTAGTTCTCGCGGTAGACGTCGGAATCCAGGGCGAACTTCAGCAGGTCCTGCACTTCCTCCGTGGACGGCCAGATGTCGCCGAGCCAGACGTCGCCCTTCTTGCCCTTGCCGACCGGTTCGGTCATCAGGTCGCGCAGCATCGTGCCGGCCAGCGCGTACGCGACGACCAGCGGCGGCGACGCCAGGAAGTTCGCCTTGATGTTCGGGTGGATGCGCGCTTCGAAGTTGCGGTTGCCCGACAGCACCGCGGCGCACACCAGGTCGTTGTCGTTGATGGCCTCGTTGAGATCCGCGGCCAGGTCGCCGGCGTTGCCGATGCAGGTGGTGCAGCCGTAGGCGGCCACGTCGAAGCCCAGTTTTTCCAGATAGGGCAGCAGTCCCGTCTTGGTCAGGTATTCAGTGACGACGCGCGATCCCGGCGCCAGCGAGGTCTTGATCTTGGGCGAGACCTTCAGCCCGGCTTCGACGGCCTTCTTGGCCAGCAGGCCGGCCGCCAGCATGACGCTGGGATTGGACGTGTTGGTGCAGGACGTGATGGCCGCGATCAGGATGTCGCCATTCTTGACCTTGGTGCCGGCGCTGGTGGTGAACTGCTGCTGCAGTTTTTCGGCGGGCTGGTTGAAGCCATTTTCGGCGACCGGGGCGGAGAACAGCGTGGTGAAGGTGTTCTTCACGTTGCCGATCTCGATGCGGTCCTGCGGGCGCTTGGGGCCGGCCAGCGAAGGCGCCACCGTGCCCAGGTCCAGGGTCAGCAGCTTGGTGAACTGGATGTCCTTGGCCTTGGGCACGCCGAACATCTTCTGCGCCTTGAAATAGCCTTCGAAGGCGGCGATTTCCTGTTCGGTGCGGCCGGTGCCCTTGAAGTAATCGATCGTGCGCTCGTCCACCGGGAAGAAGCCCATGGTGGCGCCGTATTCCGGCGCCATGTTGCCGATGGTGGCGCGGTCGGTCACGGACAGGCTGGCGGTGCCTTCGCCGCAGAACTCGACGAACTTGCCCACCACCTTTTCACGGCGCAGCATTTCGGTGATGGTCAGCACCAGGTCGGTGGCGGTGACGCCGCCGCGCAGCTGGCCCTTCAGTTCGACGCCGACCACGTCGGGCGTCAGGAAGTACACCGGCTGGCCCAGCATGCCGGCTTCCGCCTCGATGCCGCCCACGCCCCAGCCGACCACGCCGATCCCATTGATCATGGTGGTGTGGCTGTCGGTGCCCACCAGGGAATCGGGGTAGTAGACGTTATTGGCCTTGTCCAGGTGGACGCCGCGGGCCAGGTATTCCAGATTGACCTGGTGCACGATGCCGAAGCCCGGCGGCACGACGCGGAAAGTGTCGAAGGCTTCCATGCCCCACTTCATGAACTGGTAGCGCTCCTGGTTGCGCTTGAATTCGAGCTTCATGTTCAGGTCCAGGGCCTGCTTGGTGCCGAAGTAATCGATCATCACGGAGTGATCGACCACCAGGTCCACCGGCACCAGCGGCTCGATGCGCTTGGGATCCGCGCCCATGGCCTGCGCCACCGAGCGCATGGCGCCGATGTCGGCCAGCAGCGGCACGCCGGTGAAGTCCTGCAGCACCACGCGCGCCACCACGAAGGGGATTTCCTCTTCGCGCCTGGCGTTGGGCTGCCAGCCGGCCAACTGCTTGATGTGCTCTTCGGTCACCTTCTGGCCGTCACAATTGCGCAGGACCGATTCCAGCACGACGCGCAGCGACACGGGCAATCGTTGCACGTCCACGCCCAGCGCCTTGCCCAGCGCCGGCAGCGAGTAGTACTGACAGGTCTGGTTGCCGATCTTGAATGTCTTCAGTGTGTCGAACGCGTTGTGCGGCATGATGAACTCCAATGTTGGTGACCGCGAAAAGCAGCCATTTTCATGCGATTTCCCGTGCTTGTCATGTGCGCCGCAAGCCGGGGAGTGTTCCTGGTCTTATATCTTATGTCTTATATAAGACATTGCCAACCTGAAAAAGTTCGCGCCGCTTTGCAAGAGGCGTGCCGCGTTCTGTTCCAGACCGCCCGATAGCATAGCCAAAACCGATGGCAAAACACATGGCAAAGCGCGAAATAAGGCCGGGCGGTCATCTGTGCTGCTTCTTCGAGAAAATCCGTCGCCCCGCCAGCTTGCCGGCATTGCCTTTGGTTTGGTCGGCCTGGCACTCCTGTGCAACCCAGGGGAACGCCTTTGCCGAAAGGGTGAGTTCGATTCACGCGGGCGTGTAGATCGCGAGTTTCAGCGCAGGGTCGTCGTTCGCCTGAAACGTGGCGTAGTCGTAGCGTTGCGCGCCGCGTTCAGGATGGGTCAGCACCTTTTGTCCGGACGCGCCTCCGCGAACATCGTGCGCGTTCCACCATTTCGCGAACTCGGTACTGTGCGCGCGCAGTCGTTCGACCAATTCGACAAATGACGGATCGTCGGCATAAAGATCATGCGTTGCGCGAAACAACGCGATCATGCGACGCGCCTCGCTGGTCCAGGTCGCGCCGAAAAGCCGGCGCGCGTCCGGGTAAATAAACATGAACGCCAAGATGTTGCGATCCGCTTCGGCAAGACGGTCGAAGCCGAGCAGATCGGACGCTGCTGCATTCCAGGCCAACAGGTCCCAACGCACGCCCGTGACATAGGCGGGAAGCCCGATTGTCGCGATCAGATTCGCAATGGGTCCCGGCACGCGCTCGCGCGTGAACGGCTGCCGGCCGCCGTTGCGTGCCAGTGCGCGCAGATGCGCTGTTTCGACTTTGCCGAGGCGTAGCGCGCGAGCCAGCGCCTGGAGCGTGGTATCGGAAGGACTCACCGTGCGGCCCTGCTCGAGTCGAACATACCAGTCCACGCCGATGCCCGCGAGTTCGGCGACTTCCTCGCGGCGCAAACCGGGCGTGCGACGCCGCCGACCGTTGTCGAGTCCCACCGACTCGGGACTTAGCTTCTCGCGCCGTGAGCGCAGAAAATCGCCAAATTCCCTCCGGCTCGCTGTCGTCATGACCGTCATTCTCCAAGAAGCAGGTACTCATGAATCCCAGGATAGTACTAGGCCTTGTTATCGATTCTACGCCTGCCAGAATGGGCCTGTCCGACCACCATTCATGGGAAACGCAAAATGAAAGCAGCGATTTTGAAGACACTCGGCCAGCCGCTGGCGATTGAAGATGTAGCAGATCCTTCCTTGGGCACCGGCGAGGTGATCGTCGACGTCGTCGCCGCGCCGGTACTGTCGTATGCGCGAGAAGTGTTCAGCGGCGAACGCCGCTACGCGATCGAATTGCCGATCGTCCCCGGCTGCGGGGCAATCGGGCGCGTCCGTGCGTTCGGCCCCGACGCCACCCATCTCAAGGCAGGCGATTGGGTTTTCTGCGATCCAACCGTTCGTTCACGCGACGACGCGCTCACACCCGACATCACATTGCAGGGCTGGAGCGCACGCGGCGACGGCGGCCTGCGACTCGCGCGCCATTTCCACCACGGCCCATACGCCGAACAGATGCGCGTGCCAACCGAGAACGCCATACGCATCGGCGAAATCGATCCCGCCGACGCCGCGAAATGGTGCGCGCTCAATACAATGCTGGTTCCGTACGGCGGGCTGCTTGCGTCGGACCTGAAGGCTGGCGAGACATTGCTTGTGAGTGGAGCAACCGGCAACTTCGGTAGCGCGTGCGTAGCGGTCGCGCTCGCAATGGGTGTGCGCCGGGTGGTCGCGCCGGGCCGCAATGAACGCGCGCTCGCGGATCTGCAAAGGCGCTTCGGCGAACGTATCCGTACAGTGACGCTGACTGGCAACGAGGACGACGATCGGGAACGGTTGCGTGCGGCTGCCGGAGCCCCGGTCGACTGTGTAATGGACCTGCTGCCGCCATCTGCGACCACGAGGACAGTGCGCGCGGCAGTGATGGCCGTGCGGCCCTACGGACGTGTTGTGTTGATGGGCGGTGTCGGCATGCTTGGCGGCGATGGTCTCGATTTGCCTTATCCGTGGATCATGCGCAACGACATCACCGTGCGGGGAAAATGGATGTATCCGCCGGAAGCGGTCACGCTGATGACCGGCCTGATTCGTGGCGGTCTGCTCGATCTCGGCCACTTCGACGTGACGTCCTTCAAACTCGACGATGTGAACGAAGCCATCGGTCATGCGGCGGAGAATGGCGGCCCGTTCAGGATGACGGTCGTCCATCCATAAACCCCGCTGATCCAGCGCTTCGTGGAGTCGGGTTGGCGAGATCGCCTCAGGCAGCCTTGCGCCGCCTGAGCAGGGCCTGGAATTCGCCGACGATGCCACGGCGGAAGGCCATGACGCAGATCACGAAGATCAGCCCGATCACGATGGTGACCGACTCGCCCAGTTGGCGGAACCAGTCGATGCCCGTCATCGCGGTCAGCGCCTGGCCGAAATCGCCCACCTTGTTTTCCAGCAGCACCACGATGAAGGCGCCCAGCACCGGGCCCAGGAAGGTGCCCATGCCGCCGATCAGGGTCATCAGGATCACCAGGCCGGACATCTGCCAGGTCGCGTCCGACAGCGTGGCCGACACGAAGACCAGCGTCTTGGCCGATCCGGCCAGCCCGGCGATGGCGGCCGACAGGACGAAGGCCAGCAGCTTGAAGCGCTCGACGTCGTAGCCCAGCGACACCGCCCGCGGCTCGTTCTCGCGCAGCGCCTTCAGCACCTGGCCGAAGGGCGAATTGACCGCCCTCCAGATGATGGCGAAACCGATGATGAACAGCGCCAGCACCAGGTAGTACAGCGTCAGGTCGCTGCTCAGGTCGATCAGGCCGAACAGGCGGCCGCGCGGGACCTGCTGCAGGCCGTCCTCGCCGCCGGTGAAGCGCGCCTGCAGGAAGAAGAAGTACACCATCTGCGCCATCGCCAGCGTGATCATGGCGAAATAGATGCCGCTGCGGCGGATGGCCAGGCCGCCGACCGCCAGCCCGAGCAGGGCGGCCACCGCGACGCCGAACAGGATGCCCAGTTCGGGCGTCAGGCCCCAGGCCTTGAGGGCATACCCGGTGGCGTAGGCCGCGCTGCCCAGGAAGGCCGCGTGGCCGAAGGACAGCAGGCCGGTGAAGCCGAGCAGCAGGTTGAAGGCGCAGGCGAACAGGGCGTAGCACATCACCTTCATGGCGAAGATGGGGTACACGCCCAGGAAAGGCAGCAGCGCCGCGGCGACGGCCAGGACCACGTAGCCGGCAATGTGTCGATTCATTTTTCCTTCCCGAACAGGCCCGCGGGGCGCAGCAGCAGCACGATCGCCATGATGACGAACACCACGGTATTGGACGCCTCGGGCCAGAACACCTTGGTCAGCCCCTCGATCACGCCCAGGCCCAGGCCGGTGACGATGGCGCCCATGATGGAGCCCATGCCGCCGATCACCACGACGGCGAACACCACGATGATCAGGTTGGACCCCATCAGCGGCGACACCTGCAGCACCGGCGCCGCCAGCACGCCGGCAAAGGCAGCCAGCGCCACGCCGAAACCGTAGGTCAGCATGATCATGCGCGGCACGTTCACGCCGAAGGCTTCGACCAGCTTGGGGTTTTCGGTGGCCGCGCGCAGCAGCGCGCCCAGCGGCGTGCGCTCGATGACGAACCAGGTGCCGAAGCACACCACCAGCGACGCCACCACCACCCAGCCACGGTAGTTGGGCAGGATCATGAAGCCCAGGTTCGTGGCGCCGCGCAGCACGTCGGGCGTGGGAAAGGGTTGGCCGGATACGCCGTAGAAGCTGCGGAACAGGCCTTCGATCAACAGCGTGAGTCCGAAGGTCAGCAACAGGCCGTAGAGGTGGTCCAGCCGGTACAGGTGGCGCAACAGCAGCCGTTCGATGACGATGCCGAAGGCGCCCACCACCAGGGGCGCGAGCACCAGCATGAGCCAGTAGTTCAGGCCCAGGTACTGCAGGCCCATCCAGGCCACGAACGCGCCCATCATGTACAGGGCACCGTGGGCGAAATTGATGACGTTGAGCAGGCCGAATATGACCGCCAGGCCGAGCGACAGCATGGCGTAGAAGGAACCGTTCACCAGGCCCAGCAGCAATTGCCCGAACAGGGCCTGCATGGGGATGCCGAAGAAAGTCATGTTTGTCTGGAAGTCCTGCGCCGGTTAAGCAAGGGCGATCGAAGACAGGCAGGCGGGCGGCGCCGCCGGCCGGGCCGGCGGACGCCGCGACGGATTGCCGCGCCGATTATTTCTTGACCAGCTTGCAGGTCGATTCGGACAGCTTGGTGTACACCTGGTCCCCGGGCAGGGTGGCGACGACCTTGTAGTAGTCCCAGCGGCCCTTGGATTCCTTGGGCGTCTTCACCTGCATCAGGTACATGTCGTGGACCATGCGGCCGTCTTCGCGCACGTAGCCGCCCTGGGTGAACATATCGTTGATCTTGTTCGACTTCATCCACTTCATGACGGTGTCGGCGTCATCCGTGCCGGTCGCCTTGACGGCGTTCAGGTAGAAGGACACCGAGGAGTAGTCGCCGGCCTGCAGCATCGAGGGCTTGCGGCCCACCTTGGCCTCGAACTTCTTGGCCCAGGCGCGCGAGGCGTCGTTCTGGTCCCAGTACCAGCCGTCGGTCAGGTACATGTTCTGCGTGGCCTGCAGGCCCAGCGAGTCGATGTCGTTGATGAAGACCAGCAGCCCGGCCAGCTTCATGGTCTGCGTCACGCCGAACTCGTTCGCCGCCTTGACCGAATTGATCGTGTCGCCGCCGGCATTGGCCAGGCCCAGGATCTGCGCCTTGGACGCCTGCGCCTGCAGCAGGAAGGACGAAAAGTCGGAGGCGCCGAGCGGCGCGCGCACCTGGCCCTTCACCTCGCCGCCGGCGGCCTTCACCACGTTGGCCGTATCGCGCTCCAGCGCATGGCCGAATGCGTAGTCGGCGGTCAGGAAGAACCAGCTCTTGCCGCCGTCCTTCACCACGGCCGACCCGGTGCCGCGCGCCAGCGCGACGGTATCGTAGGCGTAGTGGACGGTGTAGGGCGAGCACTGGGCGTTGGTCAGGTCGGAAGCGCCCGCGCCGATGGCGATGAAGGGCTTCTTCTTTTCGGCGGCGACCGCGGCCATGGCCAGGCTGGTGGCCGAATTGGTCCCGCCGATCAACACGTCGACCTTTTGCTGGTCGAACCATTCGCGGGCGCGCGACGACGCCACGTCGGCCTTGTTCTGGTGGTCGGCATAGACCATTTCGATCTTCTTGCCGTTGACCGAGCCGCCGGCATCCTCGATGGCCATGCGGATGGCTTCCACGCCAGCCTTGCCGTCGATGTCGGAATACACGCCCGACATATCGGTAATGAAGCCTATGCGTATGACATCGTCGGAGATGCCTTGCGCCTGGACTGCCGGCGCCGCGGCCAGGCCGAAACCGGCCAGCGCCAATGCGGCGGTTAGGGTGTGCAGCTTCATTTTGACTCCTCTCCCTCTTGTAGGGGGTTGCCGGTTTGCCGGCGGTTGGTACATTCAAACGCCCAACAGGTCGTTGAGCGCTTCCTGTTTTTCATGTAGCTGTGATGCCTCGAAGTGTTCGACGATCTGGCCGTGCTCCATGACGTAGAACCGGTCGGCCAGCGGCGCCGCGAAGTGGAAGTTCTGCTCCACCATCACGATGGTGTACCCGCGCTGTTTCAGCGCCGTGATCATCCGGCCCAGCGCTTGCACGATAACCGGGGCCAGGCCTTCGGAGATCTCGTCCAGAAGCAGCAGGCTGGCGCCGGTACGCAGGATGCGCGCCACGGCCAGCATCTGCTGTTCGCCGCCCGACAGCCGGGTGCCGGGCGAATGCCGGCGCTCGTGCAGGTTGGGGAACATATCGTAGATTTCCGCCAGCGACATGCCGCCGCCCAGCGCGCCGCCCACGACCGGCGGCAGCAGCAGGTTTTCCTCGCACGACAGGCTGGCGAAGATGCCGCGCTCTTCCGGGCAATAGCCGACGCCCAGGTGCGCGATGCGAAAGGTCGGCATGCCGATGGATTCGGTGCCGTTGATGCGCACCGAGCCGCGCCGGCTGCCCGTCAGGCCCAGGATGGCGCGCAGCGTGGTGGTGCGGCCGGCGCCGTTGCGGCCCAGCAGGGTGACGACCTCGCCCTGGCCGACGCTCATGTTCACGCCATGCAGGATGTGCGATTCGCCGTACCAGGCGTGCAGGTCGGAGATTTCCAGTGCAGGCGCTGTCATGCATGCGCTCCTTGCAGTTCGCCCGCGGTGGTGCCCATATAGGCCTGCATCACGTCCGGATTGCGCGAGACTTCGGCATAGCTGCCTTCGGCCAGCACGGCGCCGCGCGCCAGGACGGTGATGCGATCGGCGATGGACGACACCACGTTCATGTTGTGTTCCACCATCAGGATGGTGCGGCCCGCGCCGACGCGCTTGATCAGCTTCGTCACGCGGTCCACGTCTTCGTGTCCCATACCCTGGGTTGGCTCGTCCAGCAGCATCAGCTCGGGCTCCATCGCCAGCGTCGTGGCGATCTCCAGCGCGCGCTTGCGGCCGTAGGGCAGGTTCACCGTCATCTCGTCGGCGAAGCCGCCCAGGTCGACTTCATCCAGCAGCTTGCGCGCGGTCGCGTTCAGCGTGTCCAGCTGTTTCTCGCTGCGCCAGAAGTGATAGGAAAGCCCGGTCTTGCGTTGCAGCCCGATGCGGACGTTCTCCAGCACCGTCAGGTGCGGAAACACCGCCGAGATCTGGAAGGAGCGGATGATGCCGCGGCGGGCGATCTGCGCCGGCCGTTCACCGGTGATGTCGCTGCCGTTGAACACGATACGGCCGGCGCTGGGCGCCAGGAATTTGGTCAGCAGGTTGAAGCAGGTCGTCTTGCCCGCTCCGTTCGGGCCTATCAGGGCGTGGATGTGTCCGCGCCGGACGCGCAGGTCGACGCCTTTCACCGCGACGAAGCCGCGGAATTCCTTGGTCAGCCCCTGGGTCTCCAGAATGGTGTCTTCCATACTCCACCATCGTTCATTGTGCGTAATTGTTGCGGCGAGTATGCGGACGGCAGGGGCAAAATACTATGCGGGTTTTACATAGGTTTTTCCTAAGGAATTTCGCGGCTTGACAGCCGTGTGACAACCGCGGCGATCAGGCGGGCTTCTGCGGCGTTTTATGCCGGTATTCGCACAGGTCGGCGATCCCGCATTGCGGGCATTTCGGCGTACGGGCGACGCAGACGTAGCGGCCGTGCAGGATCAGCCAGTGATGGGCATCCTGCAGATATTCCTTGGGCACCAGGCGGACCAGCTTCAGCTCGACTTCCAGCACGTTCTTGCCGGGCGCCAGGCCGGTGCGGTTGGCGACCCGGAAGATGTGCGTGTCGACGGCCATGGTGGCCTGCCCGAAGGCCGTATTCAGCACGACGTTGGCGGTCTTGCGGCCGACGCCCGGCAGCGCTTCCAGGGCCTCCCGATCCCGCGGCACTTCGCCGCCATGCTGTTCCAGGATGATCCTGGCCGTGGCGATGGCGTTCCTGGCCTTGGTGCGGTACAGGCCGATGGTCTTGATGTATTCGGTCAGCCCGGCTTCGCCCAGCTCCAGCAGGCCTTGCGGCGTGCCGTAGTGGGGAAAGAACTTGCGCGTGGCGATGTTGACCGATTTGTCGGTGGCCTGCGCGGACAGCAGCACGGCGATCAGCAACTGGAACGGCGTGGTGTATTCGAGTTCGGTGGTGGGGGTAGGGTTGGCGGCTTGCAGGCGGGCGAAGATTTCGCGGCGTTTGGCGGCATTCATCGGCGTGCTGTGGGTCTATCGCGTGCGGCGCGCGCGGGCGCGGGCCAGGGCGTTTTCGATGGCGGCGCGGCGGCGGGCCGCCGCGTCATCCGCCTCAGGTTCGGTCGGCGCGGCGGCGGCCGGCGCGGGGCTGGCGTCGACGTCCAGCAGCCGCCGCGCGCGGCGGTCGTGGCGTTCGCGCGCATGCACGGCATCGTCCGCGCTCCAGGCGCGGCCCGCCGGCACCATGGCGATGCAGTCGACCGGACAGGGCGCGACGCACAGGTCGCAGCCGGTGCACAATTCGTCCACCACGGTATGCATGCGCTTGGTCGCGCCGACGATGGCGTCGACCGGACAGGCGGCGATGCACAGCGTACAGCCGATGCAGTGCGTTTCGTCGATCACGGCCACCATCAGCGGGCCAGGTTGTCCGCGCGACAGGTCCAGCGGGGGCGCGGGACGGTCGAGCAGCGCGGCCAGGGCGCGCACGCCATCGTCGCCGCCCGGCGGGCAGCGATTGATGTCCGCCTGCCCGTCCGCGATGGCGGCCGCATACGGACGGCAGCCGTCATAGCCGCACTTGGTGCACTGGGTCTGGGGAAGCAGGCCGTCGATGCGGTCCGCAAGCGTCAAGGTGGACATAAAAAAACCGGGGCCTGAACGGCCCCGTCGTGATGATCCGCGGCGGCGCCGCCGGCTCAGGCGTAATGGCGTATGAAGTCGGCGATTTTAGGACAGATGATTTCCCGCCAGCGGCGCCCGGAGAATATCCCGTAGTGGCCGCAGTTCTGCGCGGTGTAATGCGTCTTGCGGTCAGCGGGAATGCCGCTGCACAGGTCCAGCGCCGCGCGGGTCTGGCCCAGCCCGGAAATATCGTCCAGTTCGCCTTCGACGGTCATCAGCGCGACGCGCTTGATGTCGGCCGGCTTGACCAGCTGGCCGTCGATCTTCCACTTGCCCTTGGGCAGCTGGTACTCCTGGAACACCATCTTGATGGTATCCAGGTAGAACTCGGCCGCCATGTCCAGCACCGCGTTGTACTCGTCGTAGAAGCGGCGGTGCGCTTCGGCATCGCTGTCGTCGCCGCGCACCAGGTCCTGGTAGAAATCGTAGTGCGATTTCAGGTGGCGGTCCGGGTTCATGGCGACGAAACCGGCATGCTGCAGGAAGCCCGGATAGACCAGGCGGCCGGCGCCCGGATAACGTCCCGGCACGCGGTGGATCAGCTGGTTCTCGAACCAGGAATACGGCTTTTCGGTCGCCAGGTTGTTGACCTCGGTCGGGCTCTTGCGCGGATCGATGGGGCCGCCCATCATGACCATGCTGCGCGGCTGGCAGGGATCGTTTTCGGACGCCATCAGCGAAATCGCGGCCAGCACCGGCACGGTCGGCTGGCACACGGAAATCACATGCGTGTCGGCGCCCAGGAAACGCAGGAAATCCTGCACGTAGCGGACATAATCGTTCAGGTGGAACGGACCTTCCGACAGCGGCACCATGCGCGCGTCGACCCAATCGGTCACATAGACGTCATGGCGCGGCAGCAGGGCGCGCACGGTGTCGCGCAGCAGCGTGGCGTGGTGACCAGACAAGGGGGCGACCAGCAATACCTGCGGGTCCTTGCGCTTGCTGACGCCTTGTCGTTCGAAATGCACCAGCCGGCAGAAGGGCTTGTCGACCGCGACTGTTTCAACCACCTTCACCTGCTTGCCATCGATCTCCGTGGTCGGCAGGCCCCAGGCCGGCTTTTCGTACTCCTTGCCGATGCGGTGCATCAGTTCGTAGCCGGCGGCCAGCTGGCGCGACATGGGCGTATAGGCCCAGGGGCTGTAGGGGTTGGAAAACAGCTGCGAGCCCACGTCGGTAAACGCGGCGAGTGGGGTCAGAAATGCGCGCTGCAATTCATGCAATTGATACAGCATCGAATCTTCCTTTCCAGGCTGCGGAGCGGTGCGCCCTGCATCACCTGAAGCTGTCTCTTGATACCGGTTTGGACCGGTCCGTGGCGACTTCGTGCGGGTTATTTTACGCACTGCAACAGAACTGACGGCGTGTAGGACGGAATCCGAGGGTATTTCGGTCCTATTTTTGTTGCCAAAAGGGGAAAGCAACCGGGATGCCCACCTTGCCGCCCCGTCCGGCGGCTCACCAGTAGTTTTCGACCGCCAGGTTGCCCGGGATGCCCCGCCGTCCGGGAGCAAAGCCCTTTTCCGACAATAGTTTACGAGCGTCCGCCAGCATGTCGGGATTGCCGCAAAGCATGACCTTGGCATGAGCCGGATCCAGCTTTTCGCCCACCAGCGTCTCCAGCCGGCCGTCCTGGATCAGGGTGGTCAAGCGTGCCTGCGGCACGCCGGGCAACGCTTCGCGGGTGGCGACGGGCAGATAGATCAGCTTGCGTGGGTCGGCGCGGTGGATATCGGCGAACTCGGGCAGGGTGGACCAGCCTTCGATTTCCTGGCGATAGGCCAGTTCTTCGGCCGTGCGCACGCCATGGACCAGGATGATGCGGCGAAAGGTCTTCCAGGTGGCGGGATCGCGCAGGATGGACAGGTAGGCGGACAGGCCGGTGCCGGTGGCCAGCAGCCACAGGTCGCTGTAGGCGCCGGGCTCGCTGGCGGCCGCCGCCGCGCCGGCAGCCGGAGCAAAGCGGTCTATCGTCAGGAAACCAAAGGGATTTTTCTCGACGTACAACGCGTCGCCCGGGCGCAGTGCGGCCATCCGAGGGCTGAACGGGCCTTCCGGCACCACGATGGAATAGAACTCGAGCTCGTTGTCCAAGGGACCGGAGACCATCGAGTAGGCACGCCACAGGGTCGGCTCGGCGCCGGGTTCGTCGCTTTCCGGCAAGCCGACCCGCGCGAACTGCCCGGCCTTGAAGACAAAGCCGGGATCACGGGTCACGCGCAGGGAAAACAACTTGCCGGGTACCCAGCTGCGTACCTCGGTGACGGTCTGGCGCGTGTACTTGCTATCGGTCATGGGCAATGGGGGCCCGATTACTTTTCCAGGTACTGCAGCTTGTCCGGCTTGCCGTTCCAGTCGTCCGCGTCGGGCATGGGTTCCTTGGCGCGGCTGATGCTCTTGAATTCGGGCGACAGCTCGGCGTTGATCTGGATGAACTTGAGCTGGTCCTGGGGCACGTCTTCTTCGGCATAGATGGCGTTGGCCGGGCATTCCGGAATACATACGGCGCAGTCGATGCACTCGTCCGGATCGATGACCAGGAAGTTCGGGCCTTCGCGGAAGCAATCAACGGGGCACACGTCGACGCAATCGGTGTACTTGCATTTAATACAGTTTTCGGTGACGACGTGAGTCATGCGGCAACTCCCGGTGGGCGCTTTTTATTCTGCTGAAAGAAAAGGATTTTACCCAATTGCGCGCCGCCGCTCCCGGTATACCCCTGAGCGGGGTAGTGTCCCTGGGCGGCCGCCCATGCCGGTTGGCGGATGCCCGACCGCAACTATGGTTGAATATGGGTTCGCAAGCGACCGATCCAACCATGATAATCACCTCGCTGTTAGATACCGACCTGTACAAGTTCAGCATGATGCAGGTGGTCCTGCACCATTTTCCGGCCGCGCAGGTGGAATACCGGTACAAGTGCCGCACGCCCGGGGTGAACCTGCGCCCGTACATGGACGAGATCCGCGCGGAAATCCACCACCTGTGCCAGCTGCGGTTCAGCGACGACGAGCTCGACTATCTGCGCGGGCTGCGTTTCATCAAAAGCGATTTTGTCGATTTCCTGGGGCTGTTCCATCTGCCCGAGCGCTGTATCGAGGTCGCCGAAGGCGAGCAGCCGGGTGAAATATCCATCGAGGTGAAAGGCCCGTGGCTGCACACGATATTGTTCGAAATCCCGGTGCTGGCCATCGTCAACGAAGTCTATTTCCGCAATACCCGCAAGCATCCCGACCTGGAAGAAGGCCGCTCCCGCCTGCAGTCCAAAATGGCCCTGGTGGTCAGCGCGCCCGACATGGCGGATTTCCGGGTGGCGGAATACGGCACCCGCCGCCGGTTTTCCAAGGTCTGGCACGATGAAGTCGTGGCCACCATGAAAGCCAGCATGGGCAGGATGTTCGCCGGCACCAGCAACGTCGCCCTGGCGCGCAAATACGACGTGCTGCCCCTGGGCACCATGGGGCACGAGTACCTGCAGGCCTGCCAGGCGCTGGGCCCGCGCCTGCGCGATTCGCAGGTATTCGCCCTGGAGGTCTGGGCCAAGGAATACCGCGGCGACCTGGGTATCGCGCTGTCGGACGTCTATGGCACCGACGCCTTCCTGCGCGACTTCGATATGTATTTCTGCAAGCTGTTCGACGGCGCCCGCCACGATTCGGGCGACCCCTTCGTCTGGGGCGAGCGCATGATCGAGCACTACAAGTTCAACCGCGTGGACCCGCGCACCAAGACGCTGGTGTTTTCCGACGCCTTGACCTTTCCACGCGCCATCGAGCTGGCGCGGCGTTTCGCCGGGCGCTGCCGTGTATCGTTCGGCATCGGCACCAACCTGACCAACGACCTGGGGCACCAGCCGCTGCAGATCGTCATGAAAATGGTCCGCTGCAACGGGCAACCCGTCGCCAAGGTCTCGGATTCGCCGGAAAAGACCATGTGCGACGATCCCGCCTACCTGGCCTATCTGCGGCAAGTGTTCCAGTTGCCGCCGATCCGGGAAGAAAGCGTGTCGAAGTAGGCCACGGCCGCCGCCGCACTGCCTATGGCGGGCGGCACAAAGGATTTTTCACATCGGGCCCGCGCGGCCCGGATTCAACCCAGGAGGAAACCGCATGAGTTCCATCAAGCGCTTCAACGTCGAAAAACGTCTTTCCGACATGGCGGTGTACAACGGCGTGGCCTATCTGGCCGGCCAGGTGCCCGACGACGCCACGCTGGACATCACCGGGCAGACCCAGCAGGTGCTGGCGACCATCGACAAGCTGCTGGCCGAGGCCGGCACCGACAAGACCAAGATCCTGATGGCGCAGATTTTCGTCGCCAACATGAAGGAATTCGACGGCATGAACAAGGCGTGGGACGCCTGGGTCGCGCCGGGCAACTCGCCCCCGCGCGCCACGGTGGAATCCCGCCTGGCCAACCCCGACTACAAGGTCGAGATCGTGGTGACCGCCGCCGTCGCCTGACGCCTGGGGTTTGGAGCCTGGCCAGATCCAGGCTCGGAGCCGGGATCGTTGCCAGGCCGGCCCGGCCGCTCGTCTACAGCCTTGGCCGGCTGTGCACCCCGCCGTGCGGCAGGCGCTGCAGGGGATCCTGCCGGTAGTAGGTGCGCAACAGCCCATACCATTCCGGCAGCGCCGCCGCCAGCGGCGCGGGATCGACGAAAAACGATTCCGAACTGACCGCGAAGAACTCTCCTTCGTCGGTCGCCGCATAGGGATCCATCGGCAATTGCCCGTACCAGGGGTCGGCTTCCGGCCCTTCGGGATCGACGTGCGGCGGAATGGCGGCCTCCACCGCCTCCAGCGCCTGCGAAAAGCGGTCCAGGCTGTCGTCGAGCACGCGCTGCCACAGCCGCGCGTTCAGTTCGGGGCGGCCGGCCAGGCTGGGCATGCCGTCGGCATCGCCGCCCATCAGGTCCAGCTTGTGGGCGAACTCATGGATGACGACGTTGAAGGCGCCTTCGGACAGGCGCGCATCTTCCCAGGACAGCACGACCGGTCCGCCATCCCAGGCCTCGCCGGCGGCATCCTCGGTGTATTCGTGCACGACGCCCAGGTCGTCTTCGCGCCGGCGCGGGATCGCGAAGCCGCCGGGGTAGACGATGATTTCTTCCCAGCCTTCATACAGCGCCGTGGGCAGCTTCAGGATGGGCAGGGCGGCCTGGACCGCGATGGACAGGCGCATGAAGTCCGTCAGCGCCAGGCCGCTCGCGCCGTTCATGGTCTTGCTGGCCAGCAGCCAGGCGGCGCGGGCGCGCAGTTCCTCGGCGTCGGCGGCTTCCAGCCCGGCCAGGAAGGGGTATGACTGCAGCACTTCGTCCCACAGCGCGGGTTCGATGCGGGCGCGCACATCGGCGACGCGGGCAGCGGGCGCGCCACGTCCAAGCAGCCATCGCAGCATAAGGGGCATCCTCCGTCTTCCAGGCCAGACAGGCGCTAGTGTAGAGTGTCGGGCTGAGTCCGTGCCGCCGTGGCCGCGGCCCTCCGTCACACCCATCTTCACGCTTTACTGTGCCTCGCGCCGATGCCCGAGCTTCCCGACCACGATATCTTGACGCCCTTCGACGACGCGTGGCTCGATAGCGCCGCCGCCGGCCTGGACGCGCAAGGGCGTGAACAGCTGCAAAAAGCCGCCGCCTGGGCATGGCCGCGCTTCAACGACGAACAGGCGCTGACCGGCGAGCCCCTGGCCGGCCACGCGGCCGGCGTCACGCGCATCCTGGCCGGCCTGCAGACCGACGGCGCGACCCGCGTGGCCGCCGTGCTGGCGGCCTTGCCCGCCGACCTGTCGGCGCCGGCCCCGCACGCGCGGCACGATCCCCTGGTCGCGGAATTCGGCCAGGAAATCGCCCGTCTGGTGCAGGGCGCGCGCGCCCTGCTGCGCCTGGGCGCCGTGGCGCGCCTGGCCAGCGACAGCGCCGCCGAAACCGGTACGCAAAAGGAAATGCAGCGCAAGATGCTGCTGGCCATGGCCGCCGACCTGCGTATCGTCCTCATGCGCCTGGCTTCGCGCCTGCAGAGCTTGCGCTGGCATGCCGCCACCAAGGTCGCCTGCCCGCCGGAGCTGGCGCGCGAAACGCTGGACCTGTACGCGCCGCTGGCCAACCGGCTGGGCATATGGCAGCTGAAGTGGGAGCTGGAAGACCTGTCCTTCCGCTTCCTGGACCCCGATCGCTACAAGGAGATCGCCCGGCTGCTCGAAGAAAAACGCGTGGAACGCGAAGCCTTCATCGCCGATGCCGTGGAACGCGTGCGCACCGCGCTGCGCAAGGCCGGCATCGAAGCCGAAGTCAGCGGGCGTCCCAAGCACATCTACAGCATCTGGAACAAGATGCGCATCAAGAAGCTGGACTTCACCCAGATGTTCGACCTGCGCGCCCTGCGGGTCATCGTCAAGGACGTGCGCGAGTGCTATACGGCGCTGGCCCTGGTCCACGAACTGTGGACGCCGCTGCTGGATGAGTTCGACGACTATATTTCGCGGCCCAAGCCCAATGGCTATCGCTCGCTGCACACGGTGCTGGTGGACAGGGACGGGCGGCCCTTCGAAGTGCAGATCCGCACGCAGGAAATGCATCAATTCGCGGAATACGGGATGGCGGCGCACTGGCGCTACAAGGAGGCCGGGCCCCGGGGCGGCCAGGTGGAAGCGTCCAGCGAATACGACCGCCAGTTGTCCTGGATGCGCCAGTTGCTGGCGTGGAATGCCGACCTGGACGCGGCGCCGCCGGCCGCGAGCGCGGCCGAAGCCGTGGCGGCCGGTGGCGAACACATCTACGTCCTGACGCCGCAGGCGCGCGTGATCGAACTGCCCGCCGGTTCCACGCCGGTGGACTTCGCCTACCACCTGCACACCGACCTGGGCCATCGCTGCCGCGGCGCCCGGGTCGACGGCCAGATGGTGCCGCTGCAGACGCGGCTGGCCACCGGCCAGACCGTGGAAATCATCGCGGCCAAGGCCGGCGGGCCGTCGCGCGACTGGCTGAATCCGCAGCTGGGCTTCCTGGCCAGCCCGCGAGCGCGCGCCAAGGTGCGCAACTGGTTCAACGCCATCGAGCTGCAGCAGCGCATCACCCAGGGGCAGGCCCTGGTGGAAAAAGAGCTGCAGCGCCTGGGCAAGACGGCGATCAACCTGGAGCAGCTGGCGCAGCAACTGGGTTTCGCGCGGGCGGACGACCTGTACGTCGCCGCGGCCAAGGATGAATTCAGCCTGCGCCAGATCGATTCGGTCTTCCAGCAACCGGCCGGGCCGGCCGACGATCCCGGCGTTGTCACCCATGCCAGCCGGGCCGAGAGCACCGAAAAAGGCGGCAAGAGCGGGGTCCTGGTCGTCGGCGTGGGATCGTTGATGACCCAGCTGGCGCGCTGCTGCCGGCCGGCGCCGCCGGATCCCATCGTCGGCTTCGTCACGCGCGGCCGCGGCGTTTCCATCCATCGGCTGGATTGCCACAGCTATGCCGCGCTGGCGGAACGCGAGCCGGAGCGCGTCATCGAAGTCGCCTGGGGCGAAACCGGCAATACCGTGTACCCGGTGGACATCAGCGTGCGCGCCCATGACCGCTCCGGCCTGCTGCGCGACCTGTCCGAAGTCTTCGCGCGCCTGCGCCTGAACGTCATCGGCGTCAATACGCAAAGCCGCAACTCCCTGGCGCACATGGTGTTCACGGTCGAGGTCCATGGCGGCGACGCCCTGGCCCGCGCGCTGGACGCCCTGCGCGAAGTGGCCGGGGTCACGGGCGCGACCCGCAAGTAGCCTTGGCGCGCCCGGAGCCGCGGAGACGCCACCCCGGCGCCACCCCGGCGCCGCCCGCCGGGGCCGCGGGCCGGGCCGCCATGGACGGCTGGATCGGCCCCGGCCTACACTGGCGGTTTACATGACAAGGCGCTAGGCATGGATACCCGTCGCTGGCTGGAAACGCTGGTGGGCTTCGACACCACCAGCCGCAACTCCAATCTCGCTCTCATCGAAACGGCTCGTGACTGGCTGAAAGAGCAGGGCGTGCAGGCCTGGCTGGCGCACAACGACGACCGCACCAAGGCCAATCTGTTCGCCACGCTGCCGGCGCGGGATGGCGGCGAACAGGGCGGCATCGTGCTGTCCGGCCATACCGACGTGGTGCCGGTGGACGGCCAGGACTGGACCGCCGATCCCTTCGTCTTGCGCGAACACGACGGCCGCCTGTACGGCCGTGGCGCCTGCGATATGAAGGGTTTCATCGCGACGACCCTGGCCATGGTGCCGGAATTCCTGTCCATGCCGCGCGCCAAGCCGCTGCACCTGGCGTTCTCCTTCGACGAGGAAGTCGGCTGCGCGGGCGCGCCCTACATGCTGGCGGACCTGCACGAACGCGGTATCCGTCCCGAGGGCTGCGTGGTCGGCGAACCGACCGGCATGCAGGTGGTGGTGGCCCACAAGGGCATCAATCTCTACCGCTGCCGCGTCCACGGCAAGGCCGCGCACTCGTCCCTGACGCCGCACGGCTGCAACGCCATCGAATACGCCGCGCGGCTGATCTGCCACATCCGCGACGTGGCCGATGCCTACAAGGCCAAGGGCCCGTACGACACTTTCTACGACGTGCCCTTCAGCACCTTGACGACCAACCTGATCCGCGGCGGCATCGCCGTGAACACCATCCCGTCCGAATGCGAATTCGCCTATGAATTCCGCAACCTGCCGGGCATGGCGCCGGACGATATCCAGCGCGAGGTCCAGCATTACGTGGACGAAGTGCTGCTGCCGCGCATGCGGCAGGAATTTCCCGAGGCCCGCATCGATATCGAGCGCGGCCCGGCCGCGCCCGGGCTGGAGGCCTCCGAGCAGGCGGCCATCACGCAGCTGGTGCGCGCCCTGACCCGCGACGGCGCCACCCGCAA
This sequence comes from Bordetella genomosp. 9, assembly GCF_002261425.1. NCBI lineage: Bacteria > Pseudomonadati > Pseudomonadota > Betaproteobacteria > Burkholderiales > Alcaligenaceae > Bordetella > Bordetella genomosp. 9. The sequence goes on from NZ_NEVJ01000002.1 coordinate 391,682, forward strand.
GGTGGCCTACGGGACGGAAGCCGGCCTGTTCCAGGGCATGGGCATTCCCACCGTGGTCTGTGGCCCCGGCCACATCGAGCAGGCTCACAAGCCGGACGAATACGTGGCCATGGACCAGCTGGACGCCTGCGCGGCCTTCCTGCGGCGGGTCGGCCAGTCGGTCTAGCCGGGCGCCGCCCGGCGCCTCAGGTAAAATACCGGGTTGCTAAAAAAGTGGTGAAAGCGGTGGCGAAACCTTACGACTTTCCGGATGCCCAGGGCCATTTCGGTCCCTACGGCGGCGTATTCGTGGCGGAAACGCTCATGCACGCGCTCGACGAGCTGCGCGAAGCCTACGACAGGTATCGCGTGGATCCTCAATTCATCGAGGAATTCAACTACGAGCTCAAGCATTTCGTCGGCCGTCCCAGTCCCGTCTACCATGCCCGTCGCTGGTCGAGCGAGCTGGGCGGCGCGCAGATCTGGTTCAAGCGCGAAGACCTGAACCATACGGGCGCCCACAAGGTCAACAACTGCATCGGCCAGGCGCTGCTGGCGCGCCGCATGGGCAAGCCGCGCGTGATCGCCGAAACCGGCGCGGGGCAGCACGGCGTGGCCACCGCCACCGTGGCGGCCCGCTACGGCATGGAATGCATCGTCTACATGGGCAGCGAAGACATCCGCCGCCAGGCGTCGAACGTCTATCGCATGAAGCTGCTGGGCGCGAAAGTGGTGCCGGTCGAATCCGGCTCGCGCACGCTCAAGGACGCCCTGAACGAGGCCATGCGCGACTGGGTCACCAACATCGGCAACACCTTCTACATCATCGGCACCGTGGCCGGGCCCGACCCGTATCCGCGCATGGTGCGGGATTTCCAGACCGTCATCGGCAAGGAATGCCTGTGGCAGATGCCGGAAGAAGCCGGCCGCCAGCCCGACATCGTTGTCGCGGCAGTGGGCGGCGGTTCCAACGCCATGGGCATCTTCCACCCGTACATTCCTTATGAAGACGTCCAGCTGGTCGGCGTGGAAGCAGCGGGCGAAGGCGTCGAGACCGGCCGCCACGCGGCTTCCATCGCGTCCGGCCAGGTCGGCGTGCTGCACGGCAATCGCACTTATGTGATCCAGGACGCCAACGGCCAGGTGCAGGAAACGCACTCCGTGTCGGCCGGCCTGGACTACCCCGGGGTCGGCCCCGAACACGCCTGGCTGAAGGACAGCGGCCGGGCCTCCTACGTCGGCGTGACCGATGACGACGCGCTCAAGGCCTTCCACGACTGCTGCCGCATCGAAGGCATCATGCCGGCGCTGGAGTCCTCGCACGCCATCGCCCATGCCGTGCGCATCGCGCCGACCTTGCCCGCGGACACCCATATCCTGGTCTGCCTGTCCGGACGCGGCGACAAGGATATGCACACCGTGGCCGAGCGCGCCGGGCTGACGCTGTAATCGACAGTGGTAATGACAGCATGACCTCACAACAAGACCGTATCGCCGCCGCTTTTTCCCGCGCCCGCGGCGATAAGCGCGCCGCCCTGATTCCCTACGTCGCCGCCGGCGATCCGTCGCCCGCGTCGTGCGTCCCGCTGATGCATGCGCTGGTGCGGGCGGGCGCGGACGTCATCGAACTCGGTGTGCCGTTTTCGGACCCCATGGCCGACGGCCCCGTCATCCAGCGCGCCACCGAGCGCGCCATCGCCCAGGGCATGAGCCTGCACGGCGTGCTCGATGCCGTCCGGCAATTCCGTGCCGACGACGATCGCACGCCCGTGGTGCTGATGGGATACGCCAATCCGATCGAGCGCATGGGGCAGGCCGCCTTCGCCGACGCCGCGCATGCGGCCGGCGTGGACGGTGTGCTGGTGGTCGACTATCCGCCCGAAGAAGTGCAGGCATTCGCCGACCTGCTGGGCGAAAAAGGCATCGCGCCCATCTTCCTGCTGGCGCCCACTTCCACGGACGCGCGCATCCAGGCCGTCGGCAAGGTCGCGCGCGGCTATGTCTACTACGTGTCGCTGCGCGGCGTGACCGGCGCCGGCCACCTGGATACGGAAGACGTCGCCAAGCGGCTGGCCGATATCCGCCGCCACGTGCATATTCCCATCGGCGTCGGGTTCGGCATCCGCGACGCCGATAGCGCCCAGCGCGTCGCCAAGGTGGCGGACGCGGTGGTGATCGGCAGCAAGCTTATCGAGACCATGGAACAGGCAGTCGCCGGCGCGGCCGCCGACCGTCGCGACGAAGCCGCCATCACGGCCGCGCGCGACTGGCTGGGCGGCATTCGTTCGGCCCTGGACCAGGCCGGACGCGGGGCGGCCGCGGCTTGAAGCCCCGGCGCACGGCCGGCGCCGGCCGCCCTATTCCTTCATCAGGACAAGAAACCAAGAAATGAGCTGGATCGAAAAACTCCTGCCTCCGCGCATCAACAAGACCACCGAACCCAGCGCGCGCCGCGTGCCTGAAGGTTTGTGGGTCAAGTGTCCGGCCTGCGAATCGGTGCTTTACAACGAAGACCTGGCCGCCAACCTGCATGTCTGCCCCAAGTGCGACCATCACATGCGCATCGGGGCCCGCGCGCGCATCGACTCGCTGCTGGACCTGGAAGGCCGCGTCGAAATCGGACAGAGCATCCGGTCCGTCGATACGCTCAAGTTCAAGGACAGCCGCAAGTACCCCGAGCGCATCCAGGAAGCGGTCAAGCAGACCGGCGAAACCGATGCGCTGGTGGTCGTCAGCGGCTCCATCCGCAGCGTCCCGGCGGTGGTGGCCTGCTTCGAATTCGAATTCATGGGCGGATCCATGGGCTCCGTCGTCGGCGAACGGTTCGCCCGCGGCGCCCAGGCGGCGCTGGACCAGAAGACCGGCTTCGTCTGCGTGGCGGCTTCCGGCGGCGCGCGCATGCAGGAAAGTCTGCTGTCGCTGATGCAGATGGCCAAGACCAACGCCATGCTGACCCGCCTGGCGGCCGCCGGGCTGCCGTTCATCAGCGTGTTGACCGATCCCACGATGGGCGGTGTGTCGGCCAGCTTCGCCTTCATGGGCGACGTGGTCATCGCCGAACCCAAGGCGCTGATCGGCTTTGCCGGCCCGCGCGTGATCGAGCAGACCGTGCGCGAAAAACTGCCTGAAGGTTTCCAGCGCGCCGAATTCCTGCTGCAGAAGGGCGCCGTCGACATGGTCGTGGACCGTCGCCAGCTGCGCGAGGAAATCGCCCGCCTGCTGGCCTTGCTGACGCGGCAGTCGGCCGACGTCGTCGCGGCCTGAGTCTGCGCCGGCGCGCCCGCGCGCCGCGTTGCCGGGCATCCCGACGGGGGTGTCCGCCTCGTTCCAGGGATTGGTCGTCCTGGTGGAACACAGTTTCCCTCGCCACCGTGGCGTTTCGGCACACATCCGTTTGGTTGGCACACGGTTTTTCTGATAAGTTACAGCGTCTTTTTGTTTCTTCTCATCGCTGGAGTTGCTCCAATGAACCGTGGTCATAAAAACAAAATCATTGCCGGCGCGCTGACCGCACTGGCAGTGGCATGCGTGACGCTTCCGGCGCAGGCGCAACTGGCGCGCACTAATGGCGGCGTCAGTGTGCAGATGGGTATCGGTGAAAAATACAACCGTACCACCGTCAATTACGAAACCGCGCCGCTGTGGAATTACGATTTCGGCGGCGGCTGGGGCAAGCTCGATCTGACGGGCGAACTCGGCGTGTCCTACTGGTGGGCGCACCAAGGCGCGCATCCCAGCAGCGCCTGGCAGCTGAACGCCATCCCCATGTTCCGCTGGTGGCTGACCGATCGCTTCTTCTTCGAAGGCGGCGTGGGCCCGACGGTCTTCAACAAGACGCGCTTCGCGGACAAGACCATCAGCACGGCCTTCCAGTTCGGCGACCATATCGGTTTCGGCTATCAGCTGACCGAATCCAGCCGCCTGAGCCTGCGGTATTCGCACTTCTCGAACGCCAGCATCAAGACCCCCAACCCGGGTCTGGATGTGACGCAGCTGACCTACACCTATCTGTTCTGACAGGGCCGACGGCCCGGGCCCTGGCGGGACGCGTGGACGCGCTCCCGCAAGGGCCGCGGCCACGCCTGGGTGGCTCCACCCAGGCGGTCCGATCTACAGCCGTTTCGCGATCCCGCGGTCCAGCGCATAGGCGCCGCCTCCGCGACCCGCCATATACAGCGCCAGCACGCCCATCAGCACCGGGTACTCGATACCCCGGTCGATCCACGGCCAGGTCGGCCCCAGCGCATAGCTGATCGCCGCCATCTCGACCGCGAACAGCAGGGCCATCGCCCGCGTGCACAGCCCCAATCCCAGCATCAATGCCCCGCCGGTTTCCAGCAGCATGACCAGGAAAGCCAGTTGCGGCGCGAACGGCAGCCCCATCGCCGTCCGGATCAGGTTGATCGAGCCCGCCATCGGGTCCGCCATCGACCCATGCGACACGCCCAGCGCCTTGGGCAGGCCATGCGTGAACAGGACGACGGCGAACGCCACGCGCAGCACGGCATAAAGCATGGGCTCGCAGCCCGTCATGCGGGTATTGAAATGCGCGAGTCGTCCGCGCCACCCGGGCAGTTCCTTGGCAACGGACAGTTCATTGGCGGTCATGGCAGGCTCCTTTTCGGTATCGGGGTTCAGCTGGACTTGTCCTGCCCCGGGGCGGGGGCGAGCCCCATCTTGGCCAGGGTCAGCGTTTCGTCGGCGCGGCCCCAGCCGCCGTCGGCGACTTCCTCCACCAGCACCATGGAATAGGGGCGGGCGGCCTCGCCGAAGTATTCGACGAACATGGCCGTGGTCCGGTGGATGATTTCTTCCTTGCGGGCGTGATCCAGAATCCCTTCGGGGAACTTGTAGTTGGCGAATGGCATGGTTGTTTTCCTTGAAAAATCGGGATAAGGCGGCGCTACCGCCTGGGCCAGAATGGGTCAGGCAAAGCCGCCGTTGGCGCGCAGGACCTGGGCGTTGACCCAGCCGCCGTCCGGCCCCGCCAGGAACGACACCGCGCCGGCGATGTCTTCCGGGGTGCCCAGGCGTTGCAGCGGGGCCAGGTTGGCGATGTGCTCGATCTGTTCCGGCGACTTGCCGTTCAGGAACAGCTCGGTGCCGACCGGACCGGGGGCGACGGCATTGACCGTGATGCCGCGGCCGCGCAGTTCGTTGGCCAGCACGCGCACCAGTCCTTCCACGCCGGCCTTGGACGCGATGTACGGGCCATAGGCGGGGAAGGACTTGGCGATGACGCTGGTGGACAAGGCGATGATGCGTCCACCTTCGCCCACCTGCGCGGCGGCTTCCGCCAGGACCAGGAAGGCGCCGCGCAGATTCGTCGCGATCACCTTGTCGAAGTCGGCCAGGCTGCCGGTCGCGATCGGCGCCATCGGCATGATGCCGGCGCTATTGACCACCACGTCGATGCGGCCAAATGCCTGCCGGGCCTGCGCGAACAGCGCGGCCACGTCCTCGGGGCTGGCGACGTCGCCCTGTATGGCGACGGCCTTGCCGCCGGCCGCCTCGATCGCCGCCACCGTTTCCTGGGCCTTGGCTGCATTGCCGGCGTAGTTCACCGCAACCGCGTAGCCATCCGCCGCCAACCGGACGGCGATGGCGCGGCCGATACCGCGTGAGCCACCGGTGACGATGGCCGCTTTCTGCTGGGTTGTGCTCATGGGGTAACTCCTTGTTGTGTAGGGCGATGCCCGATGAAGTGCATTGTTCTTGTTTATGCTTTTGGGATAAATGCATTAGGATTGCTATCTAAATTCAACCCACAACAACAATTCCATCGTGGACCGCTTCGAATCCCTGCAGCTCTTCACCCGCATCGTCGAGTCCGGCAGCTTCAGCCAGGCGGCGGCGTCCCTGGACATTCCCCGGGCGACCGCCACCCACGCCATCAAGGCCCTGGAGTCCCGCCTGGGCACGCGGCTGCTGGAGCGCACCACGCGCCACGTCCGTCCGACCCTGGACGGACAGGCTTTCTACGAACGCTGCGTGTCGGTGCTGAGCGAACTGGACGACGCCGAGGCGTCGCTGCAGCACATCGCCTCGAATCCTCGCGGGACCTTGCGGGTGGACATGCATGGCACGCACGCGACGCAGATCGTCCTTCCGGCCATTCCGGAGTTCCGCGAACGCTATCCCGGCATCGACCTGGTGGTCAGCAGCGGAGACCGCCTGGTCGACCTGGTCAGGGAAGGCGTGGACTGCGTGATCCGCGCGGGCACGCCGCGCGATTCATCCCTGGTGGCCAGGCGCCTGGCGGCGCTGCCCCAGGCGATCTGCGCCAGCCCGGAATACCTGGCGCGTTTCGGCACGCCCACGCACCCGGACGATCTGGCGCAACACCAGGCGGTCAAATTCTTCTCGAGCAGCGGTGCGTCGGACTACCCGCTGGAACTGATCGTCGACGGGAAAGTGCAGGCCTACATGCTGGACGGCTGGATGTCCGTCAATGACGCGGAAAACTATTACGTTTGCGGACTGCGCGGCTGCGGGCTGATCCAGATTCCGCGTTTCCACATGGAAGAAGCGCTGCGCGACGGCCGGCTCGTGGAGGTGCTGGCGGATTGGCGCAGCCCCGACATGCCGCTGGCGGCGTTCTATCCCCACCACCGGCAGCTGTCGCCGCGGGTGCGGGTGTTCATCGACTGGTTGACGAAACTGTACGAGACGCGCTTCGGGCCTTTGCCTTGAGTCTTCCGAACGGCCGGCTGGCCCGGCTGCGGGTACCGCGCAAGCAAAAAGGGCTGCCCCGACCGGGACAGCCCTTTCTGCTCGAGGTCCGCCGGGATCGGCGGAACCGCGGCTTGCCTTAGTGGCGCGTTTCCACCTGGACCAGCGGCGAGGACGACACCGGCGCCACGGGCTTGCGCTCGCGGCCCAGGCGCATCGGCGTATGGCTGGCGGCCATGCGCTGCTGGGTCTGGGCGTGGCGATCCGGATCGGTCTCCACCCAGGTCAGGCCGGCGGCATTGACGACGTCCTGCAGGTTTTGCTTGGAACCCGATTGCGCGGGCGCCGGCGCGGAAGCCTGGACCGGCGCGCTGGTGGCAGCCACCGGGGTGGCGGACACGGGCTCGGCCGCCCGAGGTTCGCTGACCGGGGTGATGGCCGGCTCGGCCTTGTACGCTTCGGCAGCCTGGGGCGCCACGTACGACGGCGCGGCGGCAGGCTCGGCTTGCGCGACCGGGGTCGCCTGGGCGGGAGCGGGCGTCACGGACGCCGGGCGGGATGCCGGTTCGTCGGCGGCCGTCGCCGCGACGGGAGCACCCGGCGCACCATCGGCCGTGGCCGGCGCCGAGGGCAGCGTGGTGCTGACCGGCACCGGCTGCGCGGGCGCCTGAGGGACGGGCGCGGCCCAGCGGTCGGCCGGCGTGCCGGTTTCGGCTGGCGCGGCTTCCTGCGGCGCGACGGGGGCGGAGGCAGGTGCCGACGCAGGCGCCGGGGCAAACGCCTCCTGGCTGGCGACCGTCTCCACCGGCGCCACCGTCGGGATGGCCTGGGGAACGCTGGTCGCGACGGGCTCGGCGGTCTGCACGGGCGTCGGCTGCTCGGACTCGACCGGGGTGGCGACTTCGGACAGCGCGGCCTGGGCTTCCGAGGCCAGTGCCTCGTCGCCTTCCGCCAGGCCGTCCTGGCCGGCTTCGCCGGTCACGCCGGTGCCGTCCTCGTTGGCGCGGCGGCCGCGGCGGCTGCGACGGCGGCGGCGCTTGCGCTCGGGGTCGTTGCCCGCGTCCGCGCCTTGGCCTTGCTCGTCGGTTTCCAGCGCCATATCCGCGGCGTTGTCGGCCGTTTCGTCGGCGTTGTCGGGCGGAAGCGCGGCGGCCACGGTTTCAGCCAGGGCCGCGACCATGCTTTCCTGCTCGCTCATGGGACCGTCGGCCTGGTCTTCGCGGCGGCCGCGTCCACGGCCACGGCGTCCGCGATTGCCGCGGGGCGTGGCTTCATCGCCGGTTTCCGGCGCCAGGGCGCGTTCGGGATGCGCCTGGGCCTGGGCGATGATCTCGCGCTGCTGGGCTTCGGCATTGCGGGCGGGGCGTTCGCCGCGTTCGCCGCGTTCCGTGCGTTCGGCACGATCCGGACGCTCGCCGCGTTCGTTCCTGTCGGTGCGCTCGCCGTCGGCGCGGCGTCCGCCGCGCACGTGGTGGCGCAGGCCTTCGCCTTCCGCCGCTTCCGGACGGGCTTCATGCCGGCGGTTGCGGTTGCGATCGGAGCCGTGGCGTTCGCCGCGGCGATCCTGGCCGTCGTGGGTGCGCGACTTGGCGCGCGTATTGGCGCGACGGGCGTCCGCCGGCTGGGCGGGCTCCGCCGCGGCGGGCGTGGCTTCACCGCCGGTGAACCAGCCCATCACGCGCTTGAACAGGCCGCCCAGGCCGGGCGCGGCGGGCGCCGCGGCAGCGACCGGGGCCGGCGCGGGCGCGGTGGACATGGGCGCCGGCTGGGCCGGGGTGATGCCCTTGACCAGCGCCTCGGGGCGGGCCTTGATTTCGTGTTCGCGCGGCGCCCAGGCGACTTCGGTGGCGGGCGCGTCGGCCAGCTCGAAGCTGGTCTTCATTTCCTCCAGGCGCGGGTCGTCGTGGCGCAGGCGTTCGATATGGTGATGCGGCGTTTCCAGGTGCTTGTTGGGGATCAGCACCAGGTTGACCTTCAGGCGGGCTTCCATCTTGGCGATGTCGGCGCGCTTTTCATTCAGCAGGAAGGTGGCCACGTCCACCGGCACCTGTGCGTGCACGGCGGCGGTGTTTTCCTTCATGGCTTCTTCCTGCAGCAGGCGCAGGACGTGCAGGGCGCTGGATTCGGCGTCACGGATCACGCCGGTGCCGTTGCAGCGCGGGCAGGTGATGTGGGAGCCTTCGTTCAGGGCCGGACGCAGGCGCTGGCGCGACAGTTCCATCAGGCCGAAGCGCGAAATCTTGCCCATCTGCACGCGGGCCCGGTCGAAATGCAGGGCATCGCGCAGGCGCTGTTCGACGGCGCGCTGGTTCTTGCCGTCTTCCATGTCGATGAAATCGATGACGATCAGGCCACCCAGGTCGCGCAGGCGCAGCTGGCGGGCCACTTCGTCGGCCGCTTCCTGGTTGGTGCGCAGGGCGGTTTCCTCGATGTCGGCGCCGCGGGTCGAGCGCGCCGAGTTCACGTCCACGGCCACCAGCGCTTCGGTATGGTCGATCACGATGGCGCCGCCGGAGGGCAGGGTCACCGTGCGCGAATACGCGGTTTCGATCTGGTGTTCGATCTGGAAGCGCGAAAATAGCGGAACATCGTCGCGGTAGCGCTTCACGCGCTGGACGTTGTCCGGCATCACCACGCTCATGAACGCCGTGGCCTGATCGGCGATCTCGTCGGTATCTATCAGGATCTCGCCGATTTCCGGCGAGAAATAGTCGCGAATCGCCCGGATGACCAGGCTGGATTCGAGGTAGATCAGGATGGGGGCGGAATTATCGCGGGCGGCGCCGTCGATGGCCGTCCACAGCTGCATCAGGTAGGAAAGGTCCCACTGCAGTTCTTCGACGTTGCGGCCGATGCCGGCGGTGCGGGCAATGATGCTCATGCCCTGCGGCACCTGGAGCTGCTCCATGGTGTCGCGCAATTCCTGCCGGTCTTCGCCTTCCACCCGGCGGGATACGCCGCCGCCGCGCGGGTTGTTGGGCATCAGGACCAGGTAGCGGCCGGCCAGGGAGATGAACGTGGTCAGGGCAGCGCCCTTGTTGCCGCGTTCTTCCTTTTCCACCTGGACGATCAGTTCCTGGCCTTCGCGCAGGGCGTCCTGGATGCGGGCGGTGCGTACGTCGACGCCTTCCTTGAAATAACTGCGGGCGATTTCCTTGAACGGCAGGAAGCCGTGGCGGTCTTCGCCGTAGTTGACGAAGCAGGCTTCGAGGCCTGGTTCGATGCGGGTGATGATGCCTTTGTAGATGTTGCCTTTACGCTGTTCGCGGCCGGCGGTTTCGATGTCCAGATCGATGAGTTTCTGCCCATCGACAATGGCAACGCGCAACTCTTCAGGGTGCGTTGCATTGAACAACATGCGCTTCATGAGAGGGTTCTCCGTAGTCATGACACGCCGATATCGGCGCGTGACCTCGGGTCACCCGGGCTGCGGACTGCGGCAGAGCAAGCGTGCGAGGCAAACCTGAGCGCCGCCCAGGCCTGTCCGCGCCGGTCAGGCAGGCACTTCGTGCCAAATGGCACGGGGTTCGGTCAGCAGGGGAGTCAGGTTCACGTATTGTGGTTGACGAATAATTGCTGTGAACGACAGACGCGGCAAAGGGGTACGGCACGCGCCTGGTGCTTTAATACGACGGTGTTGCTTGTTTGCTTCAGAGCCGCGCGCGGCATGCAACGGACCTGGCTGGCACGCGTCAGGGAACTTGGCCTTCGCGTACTCGTCAGGGCGCGGTTGCGCCGGCGACCGGATGACCCCGAGGCTGAATCTGGCAGACGGTACAATAGCGGTCTGCGCACCGGACGGAATCGTCCCCCGACGGAGTTGCTCAGGAAAGTGCATCTGAACGTGCATCTCTACGCCAGGCGGCCATTCTGCCCCACAATTCAGCCCCTTAAGGCTGTCCCGATTATATGCCGCTTTTCGCAATGCGCAAAGAAGACACTTCCCGCCCTCGCCGCAAGCCCAAAGAAGCCCTCGCCCACGGCGGCCACGCCGCCCGGCCGGCACGTTCCGGCCCCGCCCCCGGCGCCCGTCCCGCGCCGGCGGCACAACCCGCGCCAGCCGTCCGGATGATCGAGATCGGCGACGAACACAGCGGCCAGCGGCTGGACAACTTCCTGTTCCGCGTCTGCAAGGGCGTGCCCAAGAGCCATATCTACAAGGCCATCCGCGACGGCCAGGTCCGCGTCAACAAAGGCCGGATCGCCGTCGACCACCGGCTGGAAGCCGGCGATCTGGTGCGCGTCCCGCCGCTGCGCCTGCCGCGGCCCGACGAGGCCCGCGCGGTGCCGCCGTCCGAATTCCCCGTCGTCTTCGAAGACGACGCCCTGCTGGTGGTCGACAAGCCGGCCGGCATCGCCGTGCACGGCGGCAGCGGCGTGGCCTTCGGCGTCATCGAGCGCCTGCGCGCCGCGCGCCCGCAGGCGCCCATGCTGGAACTGGCGCATCGGCTGGATCGGGAAACGTCCGGCCTGCTCATGGTGGCCAAGAAGCGCAACGCCCTGCTCAGCCTGCACCGCATGATGCGCGAAGGGCAGGGCGGCAAGCGCTATTACGCGCTGGTGTACGGCGATTGGGTCAATGACCGGCAGCACATCAAGCTGCCGCTGACCAAATGGACGACGGCGTCCGGCGAACGGCGCGTGCGCGTGGACCGCGACGGCCAGGCCGCCCATACCATCGTCACGCTGAAACAGCGCTATGGCAAATTCAGCCTGGTGGAAGCCGAGCTGCGCACCGGCCGCACGCACCAGATCCGTGTCCACCTGGCGTCCGTGGGATTCCCCATCGTCGGCGACGATAAGTATGGGGACGACGCGATCCGCCTGTCGTTCGCCCGCAAGGGTTTCGCGCGGATGTTCCTGCATGCGCACCATCTGGATATACCCCATCCCCTGACCGGGGAGCCCCTCAGCCTGGAGGCGCCCCTGCCTCCGGCGTGCCTAGACATTCTGAAAAGCCTGGAGTCCGACTGATATGCCCTATTCCTTGGTTGTGTTCGATTGGGATGGGACGCTGATGGACTCGACGCACAGCATCGTGGCGGCCATACAGGCCGCCTGCCGGGACCTGGAATTGCCGGTCCCGTCCGCCTCCCAGGCCAGCTGGGTGATAGGCCTGTCGCTGGAAAGCGCCCTGCGCCGCGCGGTGCCGGACCTGACCAACGCCATGATGCCGCGCTTCCTGGAGCGCTACCGGGTGCATTACCTGTTGCGCGATCCCGAGCTCAAGCTGTTCGACGGCGTGCGCGAATTGCTGGCCGAACTGGCCTCCCGCGACGTGCGGATGGCGGTGGCGACGGGCAAGAGCCGCGTGGGCCTGAACCGGGCGCTGGCCGCCAGCGGGCTGGTGGAGGCCTTCGATGCCACGCGCTGCGCCGACGAAACCTTCAGCAAGCCCAACCCGACCATGCTCTATGAAATCATGGACGAACTGGGCGTCCAGGGCGAACAGGTGGTGATGATCGGCGATACCTCGCACGATCTGCAGATGGCCACCAATGCCAAGGTGCATGGCGTGGGGGTGACCTACGGCGCGCATCTGCGCGACGAGCTCGAGGCCCAGGCGCCGCAGGCAGTGATCGAATCGGTGCCCGGCCTGCGCGAGTGGCTGCTGCCGCGGGTCGGTCTATAACGGAAAATTGAACCCCGGCGAAGCCCGGCTGCGGCACAATCGATGCCATACCATGCCAGCCGCCCCATGCGGGGCGCCTGGCGCCAGCCGGAGATCGTCATGCTCATACGCAAGCCTTCCGATGTACTGCCCTCGGAAATCACGCCCGAACCCGTGTGGCAATCCCGGCGCGCCTGGATGGCGCGGGCCGGGGCGGTCGCCCTGGGCGCTGCCGGCATCGGCGCCGCCGGCCTGGGCGGCCGGCAGGCCTACGCGGCGGACAGCGCGCTGGCGCCCCTGCCCGGCGCGCCGGACAAGCAGTTCGCCATCATGGACAAGCCCACGTCCTATGAAGACATCACGTCGTACAACAACTTCTACGAATTCGGCGTCGACAAGGGCGATCCCGCCCGTTACGCCAAGAGCCTGCGCACGCGGCCCTGGACGGTCAGCATCGAAGGCGAAGTCCAGAAGCCCCAGACCCTGGACATCGACGCGCTGCTGAAACTGGCGCCGCAGGAAGAGCGCACTTACCGTATGCGCTGTGTCGAAGGCTGGTCCATGGTCATCCCATGGGTAGGCTATTCGCTATCCGCGCTGCTGAACCAGGTGCAGCCCACCGGCAATGCCAAGTTCGTGCAATTCATCAGCGCCGCCCAGCGCGACACCATGCCCGGCCTGCGCTATCCGGTCATCGACTGGCCGTATGTCGAAGGACTGCGGCTGGACGAAGCCATGCATCCGCTGACGCTGCTTACCTTTGGCCTGTACGGCAAGGTACTGCCCAACCAGAGCGGCGCGCCGCTGCGCGTGGTCGTGCCATGGAAATACGGCTTCAAGTCGGCAAAGTCGCTGGTGGCCATCCGGCTGGTGGAAAAAATGCCGGTCAGCGCCTGGATGAAGGCGGCGTCCAACGAGTACGGCTTTTATGCCAACGTGAATCCCAACGTGCCGCATCCGCGTTGGAGCCAGGCCACCGAACGCCGCATCGGCGAAGACGGCCTGTTCAGCCCCAAGCGCAAGACCTTGATGTTCAACGGGTATGACCAGGTCGCGTCGCTGTACGCCGGCATGGACTTGAAGGCCAATTACTGATGCCAGCCGCCAGCCAGGCGCCGCGCCGGCAGTGGTCGGCGGCGACGGTCAGCCGTTTCAAGCCCATCCTGTTCCTGCTGGGACTGTTCCCGCTGGGGCGCTGGATATGGCTGGGCACGCATAACGGCCTGACGGCGAATCCGGTCGAGTTCCTGACCCGTTCGGCCGGCACCTGGACCTTTGTCTGCCTGCTGGTCACCCTGGGGATCACGCCCTTGCGGCGCCTGACCGGGCAGCCTGCCTTGGTGCGTTTGCGCCGTATGTGCGGGCTATTTACGTTCTTCTACGGCTTTCTGCACTTTATGTCCTGGGTGGGCTGGGACCGGGGCTTCGACCCCGCGTCCATGCTGCAGGACGTGGGCGAGCGGCCTTTCATCACCGTGGGGTTCGCCGCCTTCGTGCTCATGAGCGCGCTGGCCTTTACGTCCACCCAGGCCGCCATGCGGCGGATGGGCAAGCGCTGGCAGCGCCTGCACCGCGCGATCTACGCGATCGGCATCCTGGCCTGGCTGCACCTGTTCTGGCACAAGGCCGGCAAGCATGACTTCGAGCAGCCGGTGGTATACGGCAGCGTGCTGGCGGTGTTGCTGGCGTGGCGGCTGGTCGTGTGGGCGGCTGCCCGGCGCAAGGCTGGCGCCGCCCCGGCCCCGCAGGCATTGGCGCGGCGCTGACGACCAGGCTGTCAGCGCCCCAGGTCGGTCAATGGCACCGTGGCGCGGGCGATATAGGTGTTGCCGTCGGCGCTCGGCCTGGGCGCGCTGAAGAAAGCCCCGTAATGGGCAATGGGCGTGGCGCCGTCCGGGCAGTCCCAGGCCCCGGGCCGCGCGGCGTAGCGGCAGCTTCCCCGCTGGTAGCCGCCGTACGCGGAGGCCGTCCTGGCCAGGTAGGGCGCCACGGTGTGCCACTGTCCCGCCGCTTCGCAGGCGATCAGCGCGTAATCGTAATCGGCATCGTCATCGTCGTCGTCATCGGCAGCGGCAGCGGCAGCGGCATCCGCCTCGCCGGCGCGGGCGAACGTGCAGGTATAGGCGACCTCGCCATTGCTTTCGCGGTCTTCGGCCGGGAATCGGTCGACGGCGTGCTGGATCCAGCCCAGATGCTGCGAAACGTCGGTGAAAATCGCGTATCGGTTGATATCGCCATTGCCGTCGCCCGCCTGTTTCCTGGCGCGGGACCCCACGCCGGCCTGGCGCACGACCGTGCCGTCGCGCGACATGATCAACAAGGGCCCGCCCGAATCGCCCGGCAAGGCGTTGGTGAATCCGGCGTCCTGGTCCGGGTCGCCGACGCAAAGCTCGGCGTGGCCGATGGCGCCGCAGTGGGCGCGGCTTTCCAGCACGCTGACCTCCCCTTGCCGCAGGGTGTCGGCGTCTTCCAGGGCGTTGCGCCACTTCTTGCCGAAGCCGATGACCATCGCGCGTTGCGCGACAGGGGGGCTTTCCCTGCTCAAGGGGACGACCCGCAGGCCCAGTATGTCGGGCGCGATGGGCGTGGTCAGGTGCACCAGCGCGATATCGTTGTCCGCCAGTTTTTCGCCCTTGCCGTCGGCGTAGGTATCCGGCGGGATGGGGAACACCAGCTTGTCGTAGCTGGCCTGGTAGATGTGCCGGCCGATTTTCCACATGCCCACCTGGATTTCGTCGAAGGACTTTACGATTTCCACGCCGCCCGAGGCGGGCCGGGCGATGCAATGCGCCGCGGTGAGCAGCCAGCGGGGCGCGATCAGGGTCGCGCCGCAGGCCGTCACGCCGTCGTTGAAGCGCGGCGCGATATAGGTGTAATAGGGGAAGCGGCCCGGTGGCGCATCGTCGCTGGCGGGCCGCCGCGCGCGGGCCCGGGAGGTCTCGCCGGAATCCGGGTCCGGCGTGCCCTGGGCGGGCGGCGCCGCGCCCGCCAATAAAAAGCCGATTGCGATTGAATTGACTGCTTTCGTGAACGTGATCATGGTGCTGGAGCTGAAGCGCGCCGTACCGCCGGCGCGGAAACCGCCGGCCGTCCGATGGCGCGAGCACGCCGGATCGCCTGCCGGGACGCGCTTCGTCCGTTTACCGGATCATCCGGTTCCATCCGCCGGCTGCTGTTCCTGCTCGGCGACGGGCAGGGCCAGCAGCAGCGCCGCCGTTTCCGCGTCGGGAATGCCGTCGTAGCGGGCAGGGCGGTAGTGCATCTGGAATGCCGCGATCACGCGGCGGGTCTGGTCGTCCAGGATGCCGCTGTCCGGTACCGGGTAGCCGGCCAGCCGCAGGCGGTGCTGGAACCAGCCTGCGTCGGGCAGGCCGTTCTTCGCGAAGAACGCCTGGAAGAGCGGCGCCGCTTTTACGTCGTACCAGCGCCCCAGTCCGGCGTCGGCCAGGCGGTGCCAGGGAAACAGCGGTCCGGGATCGACCTTGCGCTGCGGGGCGACGTCGCTGTGCGCGACGATGTTTTCGGGCCGTACGCCGTGGCGGCGCGCGATGTCGCGGACCAGCAGCATGACGGCCTGAATCTGGTTTTCGTGGAAAGGCGCCCAACGCAGCGTGCCATCGGGGGCCCGCGTGTCCCCGCCGTTGACGATCTCTATGCCGATCGACGCATTGTTGATGGAGGTGTGGCCATACCAGCTGCTGGCCCCCGCATGCCAGGCGTTACGGTCCTCGGGCACCAATTGGTACACATGGACCGGCTGGGTATCGGTGACCAGGTAGTGCGCGCTGACATCGCCGCGCGACAGGGTCAGCAGCGACGCCCGATCGTCGCCGGCGGTGTAGTGCAGCACGATGAACCGCACGCGGCTGTCCTGGCTGACCGCCTGGATCGAACGGTCGATTTCCAGGTCGGGCGCCCGGCGCGTCGCGCACCCCGCCACCACCAGGATGGCGAGCAGGCTCAGGCTCGCGCGGACGATGCCGGGCCGGATGGTCATCGCGCCAGATAGAGGAAAAGCGTGGGCTTCTTGTCCAGGTCCGGCGCCGGACGGCTCTTCCAGTCGGCGATGGTGCGCGTGCGTATCCATTCGTCCGGCGTGGTCAGCGAGCGCGCCACGCACAGCCGGGTATCGCCGCGCAGCGTGTCGACCAGCGCCGAGAACATGGCGGCATTGCGGTAGGGCGTTTCGATCAGCAACTGCGTCTGGTTGGCGCGGCTGGATTGCTGTTCCCAGCTGCGCAACTGGCGCGTACGTTCGTTCGGCTCGACCGGCGCATAGCCATGGAAGGCAAAGCGCTGGCCGTCCAGCCCGCTGGCCATCAGCGCCAGCAGGATGGAAGAAGGCCCGACCCACGGGCGCACCGTCAGGCCCATGCCATGGGCGATGTCGGCCACGCGCGCCCCCGGGTCGGCGACGGCGGGGCAGCCGGCTTCCGACACCAGGCCGATTTCGCCGCCCTGCTTCAAGGGGCGCAGCCAGGCCTGGATCTGCGCGCCATCGGTTTTTTCCGCCAGCGTATGGATGGTGATGTCCTGCAGCGGGCGGACCGCGCCCACCTGTTTCAGGAAGGCGCGCGCGGTCTTGGCATTTTCGGCGATATACGTATCCAGGCGGGCGGCCAGCGCGCGCACCTCGGCGGGCAGCCAGCGGTCCACGGGCGCGTCGCCCAGGCCGACCGGGATCAGGTGCAACTGGCCGGGCTGGCCCGGCGATTCCGGGCTCATCGTCCGGCTCCCGCCTGGGTGAGCGGGTCCAGGCCGAATCCGGACAGCATGCCGGTCAGTGCGATCAGCGGCAGCCCGATGATGGCGGTGGGGTCGTCGCTGCGCATGCTTTCCATCAGCGCGATGCCCAGGCTTTCCGCCTTGGCGCTGCCGGCCGTATCGTAGGGCGTCTCGGCGCGCAGGTAGTGGTCGATGGCAGCGTCCGACAGGGGGCGGAAGCGGCACTGGGTGACGATATCGGCATGGACGGTCCGCTGGCCGTCCGTCACGGCCAGGGCGCTATGGAACTCGACTTCGCGGCCGGACAGCAAGCGCAGCTGCGCCCGCGCGCGTTCGAAGTCGCCCGGCTTGCCGATCGCCCTGCCGTCCACGGTGGCGACCTGGTCCGAACCGATGACCACGGCGCCCGGCTGTGCCGAGGCGACCGCGGCGGCCTTGGCGATCGCCAGGCGCACCGCCAGCGCCGCCGGCGCTTCGCCGGGCGCGGGGGTTTCGTCGACGCCGGGGGCGATGGTATCGAAGGGCAGGCGCAGCCGGGTCAGCAATTCCCGGCGGTAGGGAGAGGTGGAGGCAAGGATCAGGCGCGGCAAGGGCATGCGAGGTTTGACGGTAAGACGTAAGTCACGGTATTATCTAACGTTTTCGCGGAAATTTCGTTGCAGGGCTGTCGGGCGGTGTTTTTGCTGGGCGGCGGAAAAGAAACGAAGAAAGAAGCGGAAAAAAGAAGCGGAAAAAGAAGCGAAAGCGGAACAAGCCCTGCGTAGCTGGGCAAGGAAGTCAGTATGGCGCAGGCAGGCATTATCGACGCATTCGATTTTGCGCGATCGGGCAAGGAAGCTTCCGGCAGTTTGCCTTTGACGCGCTTCGGGCGCGCGATGGAAGGGCTGCCGTTGCAACCGCGCGACGAAACCGGCCAGGTCCACTGGGCGGTACGTGGCGAAACCGGCAAGCATGGCGAACCGCTGCTGCATCTGCAGGTGCGGGCCGCGCCGCTGCTGGTTTGCCAGCGCTGCATGCAGCCTTTTGTTTACCCCATCGATGCGCACGCAAGTCTGCATCTGGTGAAATCCGAAGCCGAACTCGATGACGGCCTCGGCGACGCCGCCCAGGAGGCGGACGACGCGGAGGCGGACGTCGACGAAGCGCCGGAAAAAGTGGTCGGTTCGCGCCATTTCGACCTGCTGGAGCAGGTCGAAGACGAACTGATCCTGAATATTCCCTACGTGCCCAGGCATGATGTCTGCCCGGGCGCGCCGCTGAAGACCAGCGCCGGCAAGCCGGCGCCGGACGCCGAAGCGGAAAGGCGTCCATCGCCGTTCGCGGTGCTGGAAAAATTGAAGCAAAAACATTGAGGTCAACATCGGGCCGCATCGCGTACAATGCGCCCCGTTTCTAGGAGTCATCATGGCTGTTCAACAAAACAAGAAGTCCCCGTCCAAGCGTGGCATGCACCGCTCGCACGATTTCCTGACCGCGCCGTCCACGGCCATCGAACCCAACACGGGCGAAACGCATCTGCGTCACCACATCAGCCCGAACGGTTTCTACCGCGGCCGCAAGGTCATCAAGACCAAGAGCGACGAATAAGGTCGTTCCGGATCGCGTGAACCGGACCCGCACTGATACGGCTGGCGCTGATACTTGGCACCCGTGATACGCATCGCCATCGACTGCATGGGCGGCGATATTGGCCTGCCCGTGACCATCCCCGCGTCGATCGAGTTCGCCCGCCGGTTTCCGGACGCGCGACTGCTGCTGGTCGGGCTGCCCGACGCCATCGAAAAAGCGCTGGCGGGGGCGCGCGATGTGCCGCGCGACCGGCTGGAAATCCTGCCGGCCTCCGAGGTCGTCACGATGGACGATTCCGTCGAAGTCGCCCTGCGCCGCAAGAAGGATTCGTCCATGCGCATCGCCGCGCAGGCGGTCAAGGACGGCCGCGCGGACGCCTGCGTCTCGGCCGGCAACACCGGCGCCTGGATGGCGATCTCGCGGTACGTGCTCAAGACCCTGGATGGCATCGATCGTCCCGCCATCGCGACGTCGATACCCAACCAGAAGGGCAAGTCCACCACCGTGCTGGACCTGGGCGCCAACGTCGATTGCTCGGCCGAGCATCTTCTGCAGTTCGCCATCATGGGCACGGCCCTGGCGCAGGCGCTCGACCATTGCGAGCGTCCCAGCGTCGGACTGCTGAACATCGGCGAAGAAGTCATCAAGGGCAATGAAGTCGTCAAGGAAGCCGCGGAGCTGCTGCGCGCCAGCCGGCTGAACTTCTACGGCAACGTGGAAGGCAACGACATATTCAAGGGCACGGTCGACGTCGTCGTCTGCGACGGCTTCGTCGGCAATGTGGTGCTCAAGTCCATCGAAGGACTGGCGCGGATGCTGTCCAGCATCATCCGCGAAGAATTCAAACGCAATCCCATCACCCTGCTGGCGGGCGCCATCGCGTCGCCGGTCCTGAACCGACTGCGCAAGCGCGTCGACAACCGGCGCTACAACGGCGCCGCCTTGCTCGGCCTGCGCGGCGTGGTCATCAAGAGCCATGGTTCGGCCGACAGCTATGCTTTCGGATTCGCGCTGCAACGGGCGCGCGAAGCGGTGGCCAGCAAGCTGCTGGAACGCACCAACCAGAGCATGGCCCAGATCAGGCAGCAGGGCATACCGACCAACACGTACACCAACGACGCGGCCATCACGCTGCCGCGCGCGGCAGGGGACCCCGCCTGATGAACCGCAATCCGCAGTATTCGGTGATCGCCGGCTCCGGCAGCTATCTGCCGCCGCGCGTCGTATCCAATGACGACCTGGCCGCTGAACTGGCCACCCGCGACATCCAGACGTCCGACGCCTGGATCGTCGAGCGCACCGGCATCCGCCAGCGCCACATCGCCGACCGCGGCGTGACGACCAGCGACCTGGCGGTCGAGGCCGCGCGCCGCGCGCTCGACGACGCCGGCCTGCAGCCGCAGGATATCGACCTCGTCATCGTCGCGACCTCCACGCCCGATTTCGTCTTTCCCAGTACCGCCTGCCTGTTGCAGGCCAGGCTGGGCATCAAGGGCGGCGCGGCCTTCGACGTCCAGGCCGTCTGCAGCGGATTCGTTTACGCGCTCACGACCGCCGACAGCTTCATGCGCGCGGGACGCTCGCGGCATGCGCTGGTCATCGGCGCGGAAGTGTTCTCGCGCATCCTGGACTGGAACGATCGCGGCACCTGCGTCCTGTTCGGCGACGGCGCCGGGGCGGTGGTGCTGTCCGCATCGGAAGAGCCGGGCATTCTGGCCGCGCAGCTGCACGCCGACGGCAGCCAGACCAAGATCCTGTGCGCGGCGGGCAACGTCGCCTATGGCGAGGTCGTGGGCGATCCCTTCCTGCGCATGGATGGACAGGCAGTATTCAAGCAGGCGGTCACGGTGCTGGAGCGTTCCGCGCGCGCCGTCTGCGAAGAAGCCGGCGTGACGCTGGACGCGGTCGATCTGCTGATCCCGCACCAGGCCAACGTCCGCATCCTGAATTTCCTGGCGCGCAAATTGGATCTGCCTGCGGACAAACTGGTCGTCACCGTCGATCGCCATGCCAATACCTCGGCCGCCAGCGTGCCGCTGGCGCTGGATGCCGCGCGGCGCGAAGGGCGGGCCAAGGCAGGCCAATTGGTCCTGATGCAAGGTGTCGGTGGCGGCTTTACCTGGGGTTCGGTGCTGGCGCGCCTGACCGCCTGAGCAGCCTCAACAACGCAATCTGATCTGATCGTTCATCGATGAAAATCGCTTTCGTATTTCCCGGGCAAGGTTCGCAATCGGTCGGCATGCTGGATGCCTGGCAGGGTAACGCGGCGGTGGCCGACGTGCTGGCGCGTGCTTCGGCGGCGCTGTCGCAGGACCTGGGCGCGCTGATCGCGCAAGGGCCGGCCGAGCAGCTGAACCTGACGACCAATACCCAGCCCGCCATGCTGACGGCCGGCGTGGCCATGTACCAGGCCTGGCTGGCCGCCGGCGGCCGCGCGCCGGACATGGTGGCCGGCCACAGCCTGGGCGAATACGCGGCCCTGACCGCCGCCCACGCCCTGGCGCTGGAAGACGCCGTGCGCCTGGTGCGCATCCGCGCCGACGCCATGCAGGCCGCCGTTCCCGTCGGCACGGGCGCCATGGCCGCCGTCCTGGGCCTGGCCGATGACGCGGTGCGTGCCGCCTGCGCCCAGGCAGCCCAGGGTGAAGTGGTCGAAGCCGTGAATTTCAATGCGCCCGCCCAGGTCGTGATCGCCGGACACAAGGCCGCCGTCGAACGCGCGTGCGAAGCCGCCAAGGCCGCGGGCGCCAAGCGGGCGCTGCTGCTGCCGGTTTCCGCGCCGTTCCACAGCAGCCTGCTGGAACCGGCGGCCGCCGTGCTGTCCCGGGCCCTGGCGGAAGTCAAGGTGGGGGCGCCGGCCATGCCGGTGCTGAACAACGTGGATGTCGCCACCCCTGCGGATCCGGCCGCGATCCGCGACGCGCTGGTGCGCCAGGCCTGGCACCCCGTGCGTTGGGTCGAGACCATCCAGGCGATGAAGGCGCAGGGAATCACGCACATCATCGAATGCGGTCCGGGCAAGGTGCTGACCGGCCTGGTCAAGCGCATCGATGGCGAATTGACCGGTCTCGCGATCACCGATCCCGCCTCGCTGGAAGCGGCATTGGCCGCCGTCGGGTCTCACTGAGGAAGCCTCCATGGAACTGCAAGGAAAGATCGCGCTGGTGACCGGCGCCACCCGGGGCATCGGCAAGGCCATCGCGCATGAGCTCGCGACCCGCGGCGCGACCGTCATCGGTACCGCGACGTCGGCGACCGGCGCCGACACCATCAGCGAGGCGCTGGCGCCCTTCAAGGGCCGCGGCGTCGTCCTGAACGTTACCGACGACCAGGCCTGCGATGCGCTGGTGGATGAGCTCGCCAAGGAAGGCGGCCCGCATATCCTGGTGAACAACGCCGGGATCACGCGCGACACGCTCGCCATGCGCATGAAGGACGAGGACTGGGACGCGGTCATCGATACCAACCTGAAGGCGGTATTCCGCCTGTCGCGCGCGGTCATGCGTGGCATGATGAAGGCCCGTTGGGGCCGCATCATCAATGTGACGTCGGTGGTCGGTTCCAGCGGCAATGCCGGGCAAGCCAACTATGCCGCCGCCAAGGCCGGCGTGGCGGGCATGTCGCGTGCGCTGGCGCGCGAACTGGGCAGCCGCAACATTACCGTCAATTGCGTGGCGCCCGGTTTCATCGATACCGATATGACGCGGGTGCTGGGGGAAACCCAGACGGCGGCCCTGCTGCAGCAGATTCCCCTGGGCCGGCTGGGCTCGCCGGGCGACATCGCCCACGCGGTCGCGTTCCTGGCGGGGCCGCAGGCCGGTTACATTACCGGCACGACGCTGCACGTGAACGGCGGCATGTATATGTAATTTCCGGATCCCGACCGGCGCGCCGGATGGCCTGCCGAACGGGAATCCATTTTTGTCACAGCCCGGCGTTGGCATTAAGCTGCGCTTGGCTATAATTCGCGGGATTTTTCCCAATTGGAGATCTGCATGGAAAGCATCGAACAGCGCGTCAAGAAGATCGTCGCTGAACAACTTGGCGTCAATGAAGCCGAGATCAAGAACGAGTCTTCCTTTCTTGACGACCTCGGTGCCGATTCGCTCGACATGGTTGAGCTGGTCATGGCCCTCGAAGACGAATTCGAGACCGAGATCCCCGACGAAGAGGCCGAGAAAATCACGACCGTGCAACAAGCGATTGACTACATCAATTCGCACGGCAAGCAGTAAGCGATCAGAGCCTGTCTTTCCTTGCGCGGCGCGCGGCGCCACGTCGGGAACCAGGGCGGTTTTTGGACTATGCCGCGCGGGTGCTGCGCGGGGCGGCGACAGCCTGCCTCGTGACGCTCTTTTCCGCGCAAGCGGCGTATTCCAGGCCGCCTTTCTTTTGTCTGTTTAGGAGTCATCCGTGAAACGACGCGTCGTCATCACCGGACTCGGCATCGTGTCCCCCGTGGGCAATGACGTGTCCAGCGCCTGGGACAATATCGTCAACGGACGTTCCGGCATCAGCCGTATTACCCGTTTCGATCCTTCGGCGCTGACCACTCATATCGCGGGCGAAGTCCGCGATTTCGACGTCACGCAATACATGCCTGCCAAGGAAGCCCGGCAGATGGATACCTTTATCCATTACGGGTTGGCGGCCGGTGTCCAGGCCTGGCGCGACAGCGGCCTGGAGGTCACCGAGGCCAATGCCGAACGCATCGGCGTCATCATCGGCTCCGGCATCGGCGGTTTGCCGCGCATCGAAGAAACCCAGACCGATCTGCTGGCGCGCGGTCCGCGCCGCATCTCGCCGTTCTTCGTGCCGGGCGCCTTGATCAACCTGATTTCGGGCCAGTTGTCCATCATGTATGGATTCAAGGGGCCCAGCTACGCCGTGGTGTCCGCATGCACCACCGGCCTGCACAGCATCGGCGATTCCGCCCGCATGATCGAGTACGGCGATGCCGACGTCATGGTCGCGGGCGGCGCGGAATCCACCGTTTCGCCCCTGGGCATCGGCGGGTTCGCCGCGATGCGCGCGCTGTCCACGCGCAATGACGATCCGGCCACCGCATCGCGTCCGTGGGATCGCGACCGCGACGGTTTCGTGCTGGGCGAAGGCGCAGGCGTGGTGGTGCTGGAAGAATACGAGCATGCCAGGAAACGCGGCGCCCGCATCTATGGCGAATTCGTCGGCTACGGCATGAGCTCCGACGCGCACCATATTACGGCCCCCGACAAGGACGGTCCGCGCCGCGGGGTGCTCAATGCCTTGCGCAACGGCGGCCTGAATCCGGAAGACGTGCAGTACGTCAACGCGCACGGCACGTCCACGCCCCTGGGCGACAGGAACGAGTCGGACGCCTTGAAGCTCGCCTTCGGCGATCATGCGCGCAAGCTCGTGATCAATTCCACCAAGTCGATGACGGGCCACCTGCTCGGCGCCGCCGGCGGTATCGAAGCGGTCTTCACCACGCTGGCCGTCTACAATCAGGTCTCCCCGCCCACCATCAATATCTTCAACCAGGATCCGGAGTGCGATCTGGATTACTGCGCGAACGAAGCCAGGGAGATGACCATCAACGTTGCGCTGTCCAATTCGTTCGGGTTTGGCGGCACCAACGGATCGATGGCCGTGCGGCGAATGTAAGGGAGCCTGCGTGCACCCTGATTGGACGTTGCGCGTACCGATCTTGCGGCCCCGTCTGGCCGCATGGCTGGACGGCGCCATGATGGCGGCGGCCCTGGTCTCGGCCCTGTCGGCGCTGCGCTGGCAGGGCATGCTTTCAGTGTCCTTGCTGGCAGTCGTTGGCGCTATCCTCGGCGTGGCCGCCGGCGCCGCGCTCCTGTGGCGGCGGCGTTCCGCCGGCCGGCCAGGCGCCAGCCATGCCGTCCGCGCCGTCCGCATGGACCGCGACGGCGCCTTCCACCTGCGGCTGCGCGACGGCTGGTATCCGGCCGAATGGACGGCCGCGTGGCGCGGTCCGCGCTGGCTGACCCTGCGGGCGCGTGTGGGAGCCCGCGGCGCCGGCGGCGGCAGTCCGTCGTCCCTGGGGCGCTGCGTCACCTTTACCGTCTGGCAGGATGCGCTCCCCGCGCCGGCCTGGCGCCGGACCTGCATGCTGACCGCCCGCCGGCTGTGCCGCACGCCCTCGCGCCGCGCGGTGGGGACGCCATGAGCGAACGCGACATCGACGCCGAACTGGTCGCCCGCGTTCAGCGCGGCGACAAGAAAGCCTTCGACCTGCTGGTGCTGAAGTACCAGCGCAAGATCATGCGGCTGCTTTCCCGCATGATCCGCGACCAGGCGGAAATCGAGGACGTGGCCCAGGAAGCCTTCATCAAGGCCTACCGTGCGCTGCCGCAATTCCGCGGGGATAGCGCGTTCTATACCTGGCTGTACCGCATCGCCATCAATACGGCCCGCAACTGGCTGGCGTCCAATGGCCGACGCCCCAGCGCGCCCAATGCCGTAGAAAATGAGGACGGTGAAACTTTTAATGAAACCGACAACCTAAGCGATATCAGCACCCCGGAATCCATGGTCGCCAGCCGCGAAATCGCGGAAACCGTCAACGCGGCCATACAGGGCTTGCCCGAGGAATTGCGCACGGCTATCGTCCTGCGGGAAATTGAAGGTATGAGTTACGAAGATATCGCCCAGAGCATGGGTTGCCCGATCGGTACAGTCCGATCCCGCATATTCCGCGCTCGGGAAGCGGTGGCCGCACGTTTGCGGCCCCTGCTTGGAAACGACGGCGATCGTCGTTGGTAAGGAGCTGGAGTCATGCAAAGATCAACTGCTTCCGTCCGCGCCGAGGACACCAGCTGGGAAAACTCGGTGTCCGCATGGATGGACGGCGAAGGAACCGAGGACTGGCTGGATGGCCTGGAAGTGGCCGAAGGCCGGGAAACCTGGGATACGTATCACCTGATCGGTGATGTCCTGCGTAATCCGGAGCTGTCCATTTCCCCGTCGACGGCCTTCCAGGCCCGCCTGTCGGCCGCGCTGGCCAATGAACTGCCCATCGTCGCGCCGCGCCGGCGCCGCTCGCTGCGGCCGACCTGGCGCTTCGGCCTGTCGGGCTTCGCCGTGGCGGCCGCCGTCGCCTCCGTGGCCTGGGTCGCGCAGCCCTACCTGGCCGGCACCAGCGACGCCCCGACGCCCGAAACCCGTGTGCTGGCCGACGCCAGCAGCGTTTCCGTCGACGATCCCAGCCTGAGCGACTACCTGGAAGCGCATCGGCAACTGGCCGGCCCGTCGGCGATACGCCAGGTGTCCTTCGATGTCGGAGCGGGGCGCTGATGACCGTTCCGGCGGTCGTTACCCCCTCAATCCGGCCCTTTTCCCGCACGGCGGCGACCCCGCCGGGCAAGGTCAGCCGCGGCCATGCGCAGGCGGTCGCCTCGGCGACCTCCGGCTGGGCCGCCGCGCTGGCCGCCGCGCTTCTCACGCTGGGCGTGGGGCTGGCGCATGCCCAGTCGACGCAGCCCGCCGCGGTCGCCGTCCCCGAAGCCGAAGCGCAGGCCCTGCTGGCGCGCATCCAGGACGCGGCCTCCAAGCTGGATTACTCCGGCATCTTCACCTATCAGCAGGGCGAAACCATCCAGTCCTCGCGCGTGGTCCACGTGGTGGACGGCAGCGGCGAACGCGAACGCATCGAAGTGCTGGACGGCCAGCCGCGCGAATACCTGCGGCGCAACGACGATATCCAGTGCCTGGTGCCGGAACACAAAACCATCCTGGTCCAGCACAAGCGCGCCGAACAGTTCCCCGGGCTGCTGCTGGGGTCGCCCGCGGCGCTCACCAAGTACTACCGCGTGCTCATGCAGCCGGCCCCGCATCGGGTCGCCGGGCGCGAATGCCGCATCATCACCATCGAGCCGCTGGACAAGGACCGCTACGGCTATCGCCTGTGCGCGGACACCGAAAACGACCTGCTGCTGAAGGCGCAGACCTTGTCCGGGAACGCCACCGTGCTGGAGCAGGTGGCCTTCACCGCGCTGCGGCTGGGACCGGCGGTCGACCATACCCAGCTGGAATCGCACTGGAACACCAAGGATTGGAAGGTCCTGCAGGGCAGCATGACGCCGCTGGACCTGGCGGCGCAAGGCTGGCGCATTCCCTATCCTCCCGGTTTCAACCCGGTTTCGCAGGTCGGGCGTACCATGGCCCATGGCGACGCCGTCAGCCAACTGGTATTGTCGGATGGCCTGGCAGCGATTTCCGTGTTCATCGAGCCCTATGACAAGAAACGCAACCGTCATCAGCCCCATGGCGCCTACCGGCGCGGGCCGATCAACGTCTACGGTATGCGGATTGCGGATTACTGGGTCACCGTGCTCGGGGAAGTCCCCGCAGCCACGCTGGAACAGCTTGCCAAGGCCACGGAATACGTGCCGCCAGCGGCCCCGCCCAAGTAAATAGCAGACAGCCCCGAAGGGGCTTGCCCGGAGCATTGAATGATCCTGTCCACCGTGTCGAAATTGCCCGTCCGGCGGTTTTTCTCTCTTGAAATGGAAGCCGGCCGCCGGTCCCTGCGCCGCGGCCTCGCCGTGCTGCTGACCGCCCTTGTCGCCGGGGCCGCCGTGCAGGCGCCTGCCAGCGCGGCGCAGACCGCCACCGGCAATCCGGCGATGATGCTGCCGGATTTCACCTCCATCGTCGAAAAGGCCGATCCGGCCGTGGTCAACATCCGTACCACCGCCACCGTGCCGGTGCGCAGCGGCCCCCAGGATCCCTACGATCTGTTCCGTTTCTTCTTCGGGCCGGATTTCCAGCCTCCCGGCATGCCGGACATGCCCGGCCAGCGGCCGCGCGACCGCCAGCAGCAGCCCAAGCAGCCGCAGCAGCAACAGCAGCCGCAGGAACGCACGGTGCCGCGCGGCGTGGGGTCGGGCTTCTTCATATCCGCCGACGGCTACGTGCTCACCAATAACCACGTGGTCAGCGACGCCACGGACATCTTCGTCACCCTGACCGACGGCCGCGAATTCAAGGCCAAGGTGATCGGCACCGACGAACGTACCGACGTCGCCCTGCTGAAAATCGACGCCAAGGACATGCCTTTCCTGCCGATCGGCGACGACACCAAGATCAAGAAGGGCCAGTGGGTGCTGGCCATTGGCTCGCCCTTCGGCCTGGATTCCACGGTGACGGCGGGCATCGTCAGCGCCATCAACCGCGATACCGGGGAATACCTGCCCTTCATCCAGACCGACGTGGCGGTGAACCCGGGTAACTCCGGCGGCCCGCTGCTCAACCTGCAGGGCGAAGTCATCGGCATCAACTCGCAGATCATTTCCCGCAGCGGCGGCTTCATGGGTATTTCCCTGGCTATCCCGATCGACGAGGTCATGCGCGTGGTGGACGAACTGCGCGCCACCGGCAAGGTGACCCGCGGCCGCATCGGCGTGCAGATCGGCGAAGTCACCAATGAAGTGGCCACCGCCCTGGGCCTGGCCCGGGCCGAGGGCGCCCTGGTCAGCAGCGTGGAAGGCGACAGCCCCGCCGATGCCGCCGGCGTGCAGCCGGGCGATGTGATCCTGCGCTTCAACAACAAGCCGATCGCCCGCTGGTCCGACCTGCCGCGCATGGTCGGCGAAACCAAGCCGGGCACCACGGCGCCCCTGCAGGTCTGGCGCAAGGGCAAGAACCTGACGCTCAACGTCAAGGTCGCGGAAATCCCGCAGAGCAAAAGCCCCGCCGCGTCCAAGAAGCCCGAGCCGGAAAAGGAACCCGCATCCTCCACCGCCCTGGGATTGACGGTGGTGCCCGTGCCCACGGCCACCCAGAGCAAGCTGAAGATCAAGGGCGGCGTGATGGTGCGCGGGGTGACCGGCCAGGCCGACCAGGCCGGCATCCAGGAAGGCGACATCGTGTTGTCGGTGGGCGACACCGACATCACCGCGCCCGACCAGTTCGTGCAGGTCGCGGGCAAGGTTGACAAGGCCAAGCCGGTGCCGGTGCTGATCCGCCGGGGCGACCAAACGCAGTGGGTGGTCATCCAGCCCGGCAAGTAGCCGCAAGACCGGCTAAAATCGCTGGTTGCCACAAAGAGGGGGCGCATGGCGCCCCCTCCTTATTGGTGCACCATTCCCCCTCTTTACGATCCGTTATGCGCCATATCCGCAACTTTTCCATCATCGCCCACATCGATCACGGCAAGTCGACCCTGGCCGACCGCCTGATCCAGCGCTGCGGCGGGTTGGCGGATCGCGAGATGTCGGCGCAGGTGCTCGATTCCATGGACATCGAGCGCGAGCGCGGCATCACCATCAAGGCGCAGACGGCGGCGCTGGAGTACAAGGCCGCCGACGGCCAGGTCTACAACCTGAACCTGATCGATACCCCGGGGCACGTCGACTTTTCCTATGAAGTCAGCCGTTCGCTGTCGGCCTGCGAAGGCGCGCTGCTGGTGGTCGACGCCTCGCAGGGGGTGGAAGCGCAGACCGTGGCCAACTGCTACACGGCCATCGAGCTGGGCGTGGAGGTGCTGCCGGTCCTGAACAAGATGGATCTGCCCCAGGCCGATCCCGAAGGCGCGCGCCAGGAAATCGAGGACGTGATCGGCATCGACGCGTCGCGCGCGATCGCCGCCAGCGCCAAGACCGGCATGGGCATCGACGACATCCTGGAAACCATCGTGCGCGACGTGCCGCCGCCCAAGGGCAGCGCGGACGATGCCCTGCAGGCCTTGATCATCGACTCCTGGTTCGACAACTACGTCGGCGTGGTCATGCTGGTGCGCATCGTCAACGGCGTGCTGCGGCCCAAGGACAAGATCCTGCTGATGGCGTCGGGCGCCACCCATCTGTGCGAACAGGTCGGCGTGTTCACGCCCAAGTCCGTCCAGCGCCAGGCCCTGAGCGCCGGCGAGGTCGGTTTCGTCATCGCCGGCATCAAGGAACTGGCCCACGCCAAGGTGGGCGACACCATCACCCTGGTCGGCCGGCCCGCCACCCAGGCGTTGCCGGGCTTCAAGGAAGTCAAGCCGCAGGTGTTCGCCGGCCTGTATCCGGTGGAAAGCAGCGAATACGACCAGCTGCGCGACTCGCTGGAAAAACTGAAGCTGAACGACGCCGCGCTGATGTTCGAGCCCGAAGTCTCGCAGGCGCTGGGGTTCGGCTTCCGCTGCGGCTTTCTCGGCCTGCTGCACATGGAAATCGTGCAAGAGCGGCTGGAACGCGAGTTCGACATGGACATCATCACCACCGCGCCGTCGGTGGTGTACGAAGTCGAGCAGCGCGATGGCGAAGTGATCACCATCGAAAGTCCGTCGCGCATGCCGGAAGTGGGCAAGATCGCGGAAATCCGCGAGCCCATCGTGAAGGTCACCCTGTTCATGCCGCAGGAGTACGTCGGCCCGGTAATGACCCTGTGCAACAACAAGCGTGGCGCGCAGGTCAACATGAGCTACCACGGCCGGCAGGTGCATCTGGTGTACGAGATCCCGCTGGCGGAAATCGTGCTGGACTTCTTCGACAAGCTCAAGTCGGTCTCGCGCGGCTACGCGTCGATGGACTACGAATTCCTGGAATACCGTTCGGCCGACGTGGTGCGCGTGGATCTGCTGATCAACGGCGACAAGGTCGACGCGCTTTCCATGATCGTCCACCGCAGCAACGCGCGCTACCGCGCGCGCGACGTGGTGGCGCGCATGCGCGGCCTGATTCCGCGCCAGATGTTCGACGTGGCCATCCAGGCCGCCATCGGCGCGGAAGTCATCGCGCGCGAGAACGTCAAGGCCCTGCGCAAGAACGTATTGGCCAAGTGCTACGGCGGCGACATCACCCGCAAGAAAAAGCTGCTGGAAAAGCAGAAGGCCGGGAAAAAGCGCATGAAGCAGGTGGGCAGCGTGGAAATCCCGCAGGAGGCCTTCCTGGCCATCCTGCAGGTGGAAGACAAGTAATAAATAAAGAGCGAGAAGGCATCACATATGAGCTGGAACTTTGCGCTGATCCTGTTTGTCCTGCTGGTCGTCACCGGCATCATCTGGCTGTTGGACATCACCGTCTTGCGCAAGGCGCGGCGCCGCAAGGGAGAAGAAGCCGCGGCGCGCTTCGACCCCGCGGTGATCGGCGACCCCCAGGAAACCGAAAGGCTGCGCCGCGAAGCGGTGGAATCCGCCACGCGGGTGCCATGGTGGGTGGAGTACGCGGTCAGCTTCTTTCCGGTGATCCTGTTCGTGTTCATGCTGCGGTCCTTCGTGGTCGAGCCGTTCCGCATCCCTTCCGGTTCGATGCTGCCCACGCTGGAATCCGGCGACCTGATCCTGGTGAACAAATTCAGCCGCGGCATCCGCCTGCCCATCATCGACAAGAAGGTGATGAACACCGGCGACCTGCAGCGCGGCGATGTGATCGTGTTCCGCTACCCCGTCGACCCGGACGTGGACTACATCAAGCGCGTGGTGGGTCTGCCCGGTGACGAAATTGCCTACCTGGACAAGAAACTATATGTAAACGGCCAGGAAGTGAAACATACGCGCGACGGCAACTATTTCGAGCCGGACCGGGTGGCCTATATCAACCGGTACAAGGAGACGTTGGGCGACGTTACCCACGATATCCTGCTGGATGAGGATAAATTCCAGGAATATGGGCCCATATGGCAGTTCCCGCACCTGGACAACTGCCAGTACAGCCGCAACGGCGTGCGCTGCAAGGTGCCGGCGGGCGAATACTTCGCCATGGGCGACAACCGCGACAATAGCGCGGACAGCCGCTACTGGGGATTCGTTCCGGACGGTAATATCGTGGGCAAGGCCTTCTTCATCTGGATGAATTTTTCCGATCTGAGCCGGATCGGACGATTCCATTGACATGTCGCTCGACGCGCTTCAAACCCGTCTGGACCACCGTTTCCGCGATGCGGCCCTGTTGGAGCAGGCGCTGACCCATCGCAGCCACGGTGCGCGCCACAATGAACGGCTGGAATTCCTGGGCGACGCCGTCCTGAATTTCGTCGTGGCGTCCATGCTGTTCGAGCGTTTCAGCAAGATCGACGAAGGCGATCTGTCCCGCCTGCGCGCCAATCTGGTCAAGCAGGCCTCGCTGGCCGACATCGCGCAAAAGCTCGACCTCTCCCAGGACCTGCGCCTGGGCGAAGGCGAACTGAAAAGCGGGGGCTTTCGCCGTCCTTCCATCCTGGCCGATACGCTGGAAGCCATTTTCGGCGCCGTCTTCCTGGACGGCGGCTTCGATGCCGCGCGCCGCGTGATCGCCAAGCAGTACCAGCCCGTCCTGGCGACGGTGGACCCCAAGACGCTGGGCAAGGATGCCAAGACGCTGCTGCAGGAATTCCTGCAGGGCCGCAAGATGGCCTTGCCCGTCTATACGGTCATCGCCACGCACGGCGCCGCGCACAGCCAGCAGTTCGAAGTCGAATGCGCCATCGCGCCGCTGGACATCAAGGTGACCGCCCCCGGCGCCAGCCGCCGCGCCGCCGAGCAGTCCGCCGCCAAGCTGGCGCTGGACGCCGCGCTGGCCGCCAGTCCACCCAAGGCCGGCCGTCGCGCGCCGCGCGCGCGCAAGACCGCGCAGCTGTCGCTGCCGGTGGCCGTAGCCCAAGAAACCAAATGACCGACCAGCAACAACCTACCCGATGCGGCTTCGTCGCCATCGTCGGACGCCCCAACGTCGGCAAGTCGACGTTGAACAACGCGCTGATCGGCGGCAAGGTATCGATCGTGTCGCGCAAGGCGCAGACGACGCGCCATCGCATCCACGGCGTCCTGACCCGCGGCGCCGACCAATTCGTGTTCGTCGATACGCCGGGCTTCCAGACCCGCCATGGCGGCACCATGAACCGCATGATGAATCGCGTCGTGACCCAGGCGCTGGCCGACGTCGACGTGGTCGTGCACGTGGTCGAGGCCGGCAAGTGGTCGGAAGGCGACGCCAAGCTGCTGCCGCTGCTGCCGGCCGGCGACCGCGCCATCCTGGCGGTGAACAAGGTCGATGCCATGAAGGACAGGAACAGCCTGTACCCTTACGTGGCCAAGGTCAGCGCGCTGCACGACTACGGCGCCGTCATACCGATCAGCGCCGAGCGCAACCGGCAACTGGACGACCTGCTGGACGAAATCGCCAAGCGCCTGCCGGAAGGCGAACACATGTTCGAAGCCGACACGCTGACCGACCGGCCCATGCGGTTCATCGCCGCCGAACTGGTGCGCGAAAAGATCTTCCGCCTGGTGGGCGATGAACTGCCCTATGGCTGCACGGTCGTCATCGAGCAGTGGGAAGAGAACGACAAGGGCGCGCGCGTGGCCGCCTGTATCGTCGTCGAGCGCGACAGCCACAAGCCCATCCTGCTGGGCGCCGGCGGCCAGCACATGAAGCGCATCGCCACCGAGGCACGCCTGGAAATCGCGAAGATGCTGGACAAGCCGGTGCACCTGGAAATCTACATCAAGGTGCGCAAGGGCTGGTCCGACCGCGAAGAGG
Organism: Bordetella genomosp. 9; assembly: GCF_002261425.1. Classification (NCBI taxonomy): domain Bacteria; kingdom Pseudomonadati; phylum Pseudomonadota; class Betaproteobacteria; order Burkholderiales; family Alcaligenaceae; genus Bordetella; species Bordetella genomosp. 9. Next base: position 424,682 of record NZ_NEVJ01000002.1, read on the forward strand.
CGCTGCGCGACCTGGGATATGAGTAAACGCGGCACCCGCGTCCAGGACACGACCGGCTACATGCTGCACGCCACGCCGTGGCGCGAAACCTCGTTGATCGTGCAGACCTTCTCGCGCGATCACGGCTGCGTGGCGCTGGTGGCCAAGGGCGCCAAGCGGCCGTATTCGGCGTTGCGTCCGGTGCTGTCGGCCTTCCAGCCCCTGATGCTGTCCTGGTCCGGCGCCGGCGAGGTGAAAACGCTTACCCGCGCCGAAGTCGCCGGCATCCGGCCGCTGGGCGGCGCTCCGCTGATGTCGGCCTGGTACATGAACGAATTGCTGCTGCGGCTGCTGCCGCGTGAAGACGCGCATCCGGTGCTGTTCGACGCCTACGATACCGCCTTGACCCAGCTGGCCGGCGGCACGCCGGCAGCCGGCGCGCTGCGACGCTTCGAATGGACGCTGTTGAACGAAACCGGCTATGGGCTGGATGCCGCCACGCCGGACTTCGACGACGCAGCGGGGGAACCCCGGCTGCGCCAGGCCCTGCGCGACCGCCTGGGCGAAATCCTGGCGGGCCGCCCGCTGGCGACGCGCCGCGTGCTGCTGGATTTTCAGACGCGGCGCCTGTCGGCCCGCCTGCCCAGCAAATAACCGCAAGCGGCCCAGATCGCGGCGCAGGCCGCTCCGACCAGCGCCACCAGCGCCGCGCCCTGGCCTAGCGCATCCACGCCCGTCTTCACCCATGCGCTGGCCGCATCGCCGGCACGATAGACCACGGTATCGATGAAATTCTTGGCCTTGTACTTGGCTTCGGCATCCACCGTGGTGAACACCATTTCGCGGCCCGGCCGCACCAGGGCATATTCGCCCACGCGGCGCAGCACCATCACCACCGCCAGCACGACAAAGACCGGCGCGACGGCCAGCACCAGGAAGCCGGCGCAGATGATCAACGGCACGGCGGTCAGCAGGAAGGTGACGCCCAGGCGCTGCGCCAGGCGGCCGGTCAGGAACAGCTGGGTCACCATGGACAGGGCCTGCACCGCGAAATCCAGCGCGCTGAACACGCGTATGCGTTCGGCGGACGAGGTAAAGGCATCGGCCACCAGGCGCGCCTGTTCCATGTACAGGAAGGTGCTCGCCGTGGCCAGCAGGACGACGAATGCCGCCAGCCCGAGCAGCAGCGGCGAACCGAAGGTGCGCGTCGCGCCGGCGAGGATGCCGCCGCCGATGGGACGGTCGGGCGATTCAGGTCCGGGTTCGCCAGGCTCGGCCCCGGCCCCCGCGCCTGCCGTCGTCCGCCAGCGCATCAGCCAGGATTTCATGGGCAGCGTCAGCCCCAGGAACAGCGCGGATAGCAGGATCAGGCCCGGGGCGCCCAGCGTTCCGGCCAGCGCCGCGCCCAGCACCGGTCCCGTCAGCCCGCCCGTGCTGGCGCCCGCCGCGATAAAGGCGAAAAGGCGCTTGGCCTGGGCGGTCCGGAAGACGTCCGCCATCAGGCTCCATGCCACCGACACGACAAACAGATTGAACACCGACAGCCAGACGTAGAACCCGCGCGCCGCCCAGAGATCATCCGGCCGCGCGTACAACCAGGCCGCGAAGGCCACCAGCGTGGCGGCGAAAAAGCCGTAGGTCCAGGTCACGAAGCTGGCGCGCGGCACGCGCCGCGCCAGCCAGCCAAAGCAGGGGACCGCGGCCAGCATGACCACGAAGGTCGCGGTGAACAGCCATTGCAGCTTGTCCACGCCGGCGGCGATCCCCAGCGTCTCGCGTATCGGCCGCAGCATGAAGTAGCCGGTGAACAGGCAAAAGAAAAAAGCGAAGCCGCAGACCGCCGCGACGCCTTCGCCGGCTTGGATGTTCAGCGCGCGCCGCAGGCGCTGCTGGATGGCCGCCACGGCGCGTCAGGCGAACAGGCCGGCGATGCGTTCGCGCATGGCGGCGTCGGGCAGCCGCCCGTAGCCGGCGCGCAGATTGTCCTGCATGTTGGCGGGCTTGGACGTGGCCGGTATGACCGCCGTCACCGCCGGGTGGCCGACGATGAACTTCAGGAAAACCTGCGCCCAGGAGGTGCAGTCGATATCCGCTGCCCAGGAGGGCAGGGGCTTGCCCTTGACCTGCCGGAACAGGGCGCCGTCCTGGAACGGGCGGTTGATCAGCACGGCCACCCCGTTCGCCTGGCAGGCGGGTAGCAAGCGCTTTTCGGCGCCACGGGCCGTCACGGACAGGTTGATCTGCACGAAATCCGGTTTCTCGCGCTCCACCAGCGCGGTCAGGTCGTCCTGGGCGGATTCCGTGTAGTGCGTGATGCCGATGTAGCGTGTCACGCCTTGCTGCTTCAGTTCGCGCAGCAGGGCCAGCTGGGTGGCGGTGTCGATCAGGTTGTGGACCTGGATCAGGTCGAGCTTGCGCGTGCGCAGCGCGCTTTCCGAATTGCGCACCTGGCGCAGTCCGCCGTCGCGCCCGGTCGTGCCGATCTTGGTCGCCAGGAAGACCCGGTCGCGCCCCTGCACGCGGGCCAGCAGTTCGCCGGTGACGGCTTCGGCGTTGCCGTAGCTGGGCGCGGTATCGATGATGGCGCCTTGGCCCGCCGCGGCGAGCAACTGCTGGGTGACGTCCTGCAGCGGCGCCAGTTCGGCCGTATTCCCTGGCGATACGTCAAACGTGTCGGCGGTGCCCAGCCCGATGACGGGCAGTTGTTCGCCCGTCGAGGGGATGGCCCGGCGGTGCATGGCCGCCGCGCCTCCCGCCGCCCCTTGGGCGTGGGCCGGCACGGCATGCAGCATCCATCCGGGGGCCAGCGCGGCGATGGGTGCGTTCAGCAGGAAACGTCGGCGGGTCGGCATGCGCGTGTACTCCGAAAAGAAAAGGGGCTCATTGCGAGCCCTGAATCTGTCGGCGGCGGGGCCGATGGCCCCGCCGCGGTACGGAATCGGAAGTGCCGCCGGTCGGCGATCAGTTCCGGTTGCCGCCGCTGAATGCGCTGAGCAGCATCAGCAGGTTGGAGAAGACGTTGTACACGTCCAGGTAGATGGCCAGCGTGGCGGAAACGTAGTTGGTTTCGCCGCCGTTCACGACGCGCTGCAGGTCCACCAGCATGAAGGCCGAGAAAATCACGATCGCCAGGACCGAGATGGTCAGCATCAGCGCGGGCAATTGCAGGAAGATATTCGCCAGCGCCGCCACCAGGATGATGATGGCGCCCGTGAACAGCCACTTCTGCATATTGGACAGGTCGCGCTTGATGGTCGTCGCCATGGTGGCCATGGCGCCGAACACGACCGCCGTGCCGCCGAAGGCCATCATGATCAGCTGCGAGCCATTGCCTAGCCCTAGCACGAAGCCCAGCAGGCGCGACAGCATGATGCCCATGAAGAAGGTGAAGGCCAGCAGCAGGACGACGCCCAGGCTGGATTCCTTGTTCTTCTCGATGGCGAACATCAGCCCGAAGGCGCCCACCAGGAAAATGATGGCCGACAGCCCGGGGCTGGCGCCCATGACCTGATTCAGTCCGGTGTACAGGCCCACCGCCGCGCCCAGCACCGTCGGGATCAGGGAAAGGGCGAGCAGCCAGTAGGTATTGCGCAGGACGCGATTGCGAACCACCTCGCCCGGTACGCTGGCGTAGGCGCCGGCGCGATTGAAGGGGGAAGGACGATAATCGTTCATGTGACGAGCTCCTGATAGGGGGCCATTCCGCGATGGCTATGGTGCTTTGACGTCAACGCGGCCTGACAGTTCCCTGAATTATAACGGCGAGTGAACACAGATTAACGCAGACGGCCTTCCTGCGGTAGATGGCGATCGTCGCCGCCTGCTGCTTCGACCGGCGGACGCACGCGGCGTTCCACCAGCAGGCCGGCCCCGCGGCCGGGCGGCGTCTCAGCCCGGACGCAGGCGGCGGACGACGCGGTCGACCAGGTCCGGCAATTCGGCTTCCAGCGACTGCCGGACGTGGGCCATGGCCTGGTCCAGGGCCCGCTGGACGGTGTGTTCCAGCTCGGCCTGCAGGGCGGCGCGCAGGACGGGGTCCGGCGGCAGGGCAGCCGCGGCCCGGGCGACGACCTCGGTCAGCACCGGCGGTTCGTTATAGGTATCGATCTTTTGCGTCAGCGTGGGGATGGCGGGATCGGTATCGCGGTATTCCATGGTTCCTCCTGGTAGCCGTGCGCCGCCGGCCGGATCGCTGGGTCCGCGGATCAGCTGGCGGCCTTGGCGCCGATGGCATGGCTGTGCGGGGATTCCCCCTGGGCCACGTAGGCCCGCCAGCGCTGCCTTGCCGCGGGACGGTCGTCGCCGTCGGCGGACACGATCTCCAGTATGCGCGCAAACGCCTGGTAGCCAGGCGGGCAATCGTCGTCCAGGTTCAGCAGCCAGGGCGCCGGCCGGTCGGCCGCGGCGGGCGTCGCCGCCGCCGAGGGGTCGGCCGCGGTCAGCACCACCGGCGTGTCCGCGGCCAGCGGATCGGTCGCCAGCACGTGCGGGACGAAGGAAATATCGTCGAACGCCCACAGCATGCGGTCGAAGGCGTTCAGCCGCACCGGGTCCGCGCAATACACCACCAGCGGCTGTCCGGCCAGGTATTGCTTGCGCGCCACCTGGCAGGCGGTGCGCAGCCGGTCAGGGGCGCCGAAGGCGAAATCGATGCGGGCCATGATGGTGCGGCGTGGGGCTCGATCAGAGCTGGTTCAGCAGGTATTGCATCAGCAGGGGCACCGGACGGGCCGTGGAGCCCTTTTCCTTGCCGCCGCGCCAGGCCGTGCCGGCGATGTCCAGATGCGCCCAGGGGTAGGCCTTGGCATAGCGCGACAGGAAGCAGGCGGCCGTGACGGCGCCGGCCGGCGGGCCCCCGATGTTCGCCATGTCGGCGAAATTGGACTTCAGCTGTTCCTGGTAGGCGTCGTCCAGCGGCATGCGCCACGCGGTATCCAGCGATTCCCGGCCGGCGCGCAGCAGGGCGTCCGCCAGGGCGTCGTTCTTGGAGAACAGGCCGCTGTTGACGCTGCCCAGCGCGACCACGCAGGCGCCCGTCAGGGTGGCGATGTCCACGACCGCGGCCGGCTTGAAGCGTTCGGCGTAGGTCAGGGCGTCGCACAGGATCAGGCGGCCTTCGGCGTCGGTGTTCAGAATTTCGATGGTCTGTCCCGACATGCTGGTGACCACGTCGCCCGGCTTGTTGGCCTTGCCGCTCGGCATGTTCTCGCAGGTGGGGATCAGCCCGACCACGTCCAGCGGCAGCTGCAGTTCGGCCAGGGCGCGGAAGGCGCCCAGCACGCTGGCGGCGCCGCACATGTCGAATTTCATCTCGTCCATCGTGGCGGCGGGCTTGATGGAAATGCCGCCCGAGTCGAAGGTGATGCCCTTGCCGACCAGGACGATGGGGCCGGCATTGCCGTCCTTGGCGGGCTTGCGCGCCGCCGGCTTGCCGGCGTGGCGCAGCACGATGAACCGCGGCGGTTCGTCGGAACCGCGCGCCACGGACAGGAACGCGCCCATGCCCAGGGCTTCGATCTGCTTGCGGTCCATGACCTGGGCTTTCACGGTCTTGTAGGCGCGCGCCAGCTTCTGGGCGGTTTCGCCCAGGTAGGTGGGCGTGCACAGGTTGCCCGGCATGTTGCCCAGCGTGCGCGCCAGCTCCATGCCGTTGGCGATGGCGCCGCCTTCGCGCAGGCCGGCCTGGACCTGCGTGGCGTCGCCGCGTTCGATGCAGTGGACGACCTTGCGCAGCTTGGGCCGGGCGTCGCGATCGGGCTTGCCCAGGCTTTCGTCGTAGTGATAGGTGGCGTTGCCCGCGCCGATCGCGGCCAGGCGCGCGCGGGCGCGGATGGGCGTGCCTTCCAGCGGCACGGAAACCAGGGTCGAGGCGCCTTCGGTCAGCTGCGCGCCGACGCAATAGGCGGCGAAAGCCTGTTCCGCGGCCGCGTGGGCGCGCGCCGAATATTCGTCCTGCTTGCCCAGGCCCACGAGGACGACGCGCTGCGCGGCGACGCCCGGGAGGGAACGCAGGACCAGCGTGCTGCCCTGGCGGCCGCGGAATTCCGTTTTGACCACCGTGCGCAGCGCGCCGTTGCTGGCGCGATCGACCAGGTCCGCCGCGGCGGTCAGCACGCCTTCGGCGAAGACGCCGACCGCCAGGGCGGCCGTCTTGACCTGGTGCAGGGAGGCGGTGCTGTGTGTGCTAAATTCCAGTGACATTGAAGGCGTTCCCTTGTGCGTCGATAATAGTCAGCGATTATCCCGCATATTCTCCCATGTCCCTATTCAAGCGATCTGTCGTCAGCGAGATCACGAGTCACGCCGGCGTTGTGTTTTCCACCCTGGTGGTGGTGTGGCTCAGCGTCCTGCTGGTCCGCCTGCTGGGCGACGCCGCCAGCGGCAACATCGGCCCGGACGTGGTGCTGGGCCTGGCGGCCTTCTCCACGATCACCGCGCTGCCGACCATCATGTCCGTGGCGCTGTTCATCGCCGTGCTGACCACGGTGACGCGGAATTATCGTGAATCCGAAATGGTGGTCTGGTTCGCCAGCGGCCTGTCGTTGGCCGACTGGCTGCGGCCCGTCATGCGCGTGGCCGTGCCGGTCGCGGTCATGGTGGCGGTGCTGACCCTGGCCGCTTCGCCCTGGGCCTATCGCCAGATCGGCGAATATCGCGAGCGTTTCGAGCAGCGTTCCGATCTGTCCAAGGTCACCGCCGGGCAGTTCGGCGAATCGCAGGACGGCGCGCGCGTCTTCTTCGCCGAAGAGCCCGTCAACAAGGGCGACGAACTGGGCCACGTGTTCGCGCGCGTCATCGATCCCGAATGGCTCAGCGTGCTGACCGCGTCCAGCGCGCGCACCGAAAACATGCCCAACGGCGACCGCTTCCTGGTGCTGGGGGCGGGCCACCGCTACGACCTGAAGCCGGGTTCGGCGGAATTCCGCATGTCGACGTTCGACCACTACGGCGTGCGGCTGGAAAGCAAATCCACCGAGGATCCCGCCACCGAGGCGCGCGCCGCGGCCGAGCGATCCAGCAAGGCGCGCAGCACCCTGCAACTGATGGAAGACAACACCATCAACGCCTGGTCCCAGGTCATGTGGCGGATCTCCATGCCCCTGGCCGCCCTGATCCTGGCCATCATGGCCATCCCGCTGGGCGCCGTGAATCCGCGCCTGGGCCGGTCCGGCGACCTGCTGATCGCGGGCCTGGTGGCGCTGCTGTACATGAACCTGATCAACCTGTTCCGCGCCTGGATCGGCGACGGCCGTATTCCTTTCGGCCTGGGCTGGTGGCCGGTCCATGCGGCGGTGCTGGCCTTTGCCGCGTATCTCTTCATGCGGCGGCTACGGGTCAAGGCGCCCAAGAATACCGGCGGGCCCAGGCCCCCGGCGCCGGACGCCGCGACGACCTGATCGTTCGCCGGTTTCCACCTTGCTCCTCGTTGGGTCCGCCTCTACACTGGCCGGACAACGGCCGGGTCCGTCGCAACCCTGACGGACACCGGCACCCACGATTCCCACAAGGAAACAGGAGGAGACCATGTCCGAAGCCCCGCGTATTCCGCTGCTGATCGGCGGCGAACGCATCCAGTCGCGCGCCACCGAGTGGCGCGACGTCATCAACCCGGCGACGCAGGAAGTCGTCGCCCGAGTGCCGTACGCCACCCCCGAAGAACTGGACCGGGCCGTCGCCAACGCCCGCGAAGCCTACAAGAGCTGGCGCAACAGCGGGCAGGCCACGCGCATGCGCGTCATGCTGAAACTTCAGCAGTTGATGCGCGAGAACACCGGCAAGCTCGCCGAGCTGATCACCCGTGAGCACGGCAAGACCCTGCCCGACGCGGAAGGCGAGGTCGGCCGCGGCCTGGAGGTGGTCGAACACGCCTGCTCCATCGCCAACCTGCAGTTGGGCGAATACGCGGAAAACGCCGCGTCCGGCATCGACGTGTACACGCTGATCCAGCCGCTGGGGGTGTGCGCGGGCATCACGGCCTTCAATTTCCCGGTCATGCTGCCGTGCTTCATGTTTCCCATCGCCGTGGCCTGCGGCAATACTTTCGTGCTGAAGCCTTCCGAGCAGGATCCGTCGGCATCGCTGTACGTGGCGGAGCTGGCGCTGGAAGCCGGCCTGCCGCCGGGCGTGTTGAACGTCGTGCATGGCGGTGCCGACATCGCCAATGCGCTGTGCGAGCATCGCGACGTCAAGGCGGTGTCGTTCATCGGTTCCACGCGCGTCGGCACCGAGATCTATCGCCGCGCGTCGGACGCGGGCAAGCGCTGCCAGGCGATGATGGGCGCCAAGAACCATTGCGTGATCCTGCCCGACGCGGATCCGGAAGTCGCCTTGAATCAATTGCTGGGCGCGGCCTTCGGCGCCGCCGGCCAGCGCTGCATGGCGACGTCGGTGGCGGTGTTCGTCGGCGCCTCGCGCGACTGGCTGCCCGAGTTCGTCGCCCGCGCCAGGCAGTTGAAGGTGAACGCCGGTACCGACCGCATGGCCGACCTGGGGCCGCTGGTGTCCCAGGCCGCCAAGTCGCGCGTCGAAGGACTGATCCAGCATGGCGTGGAAGAGGGCGCCGAACTCCTGCTGGATGGCCGCGGCATCACGGTGGCGGGCTTCGAACGGGGCAACTTCGTCGGGCCGACCGTGTTCGGCGGCGTGCGCGGCGACATGAAGATCTACACCGAGGAAATCTTCGGCCCGGTCCTGTGCGTCACCGGCGTCGACACCCTGGAGGACGCCGTCGAGTTCATCAACGCCAATCCCAACGGCAACGGCGTGGCGCTGTTCACCCAGGATGGCGGGGCGGCGCGCTATTTCCAGAACAATATCGACGTCGGGCAGGTGGGGATCAATATTCCCATCCCGGTGCCGGTCGCGTGGTTCAGCTTCACGGGCTCCCGCGGTTCCAAGTTGGGCGACCTGGGGCCGAACGGCAAGCAGGCGGTGCAGTTCTGGACCCAGACCAAGACCGTCACCGCGCGCTGGTCGGCGCATGGGCGGACGGTGAATACCACGATCACCATGCGGTGATACGCCGGGCGGCCGGGTGCGGCCAACGCTGTTCGCCACACCCGCGCCCGCGTCCTGCGGCTGACCTCGCTGGCACGCCCAGCGCCGCACTGGCGTCTACTCCCCCCAACCGCGCTATTCCTGGCCTGCCGCGCAGCGCCGGCAGCGGGTATTCACTAGTTTTGGTTTAAAACTATAAAGTTTATAGTTTTCGGCATCGATGGTGCGGAAGGCCGGCGTCGCGCGTGGCCGTACACCGCCTTGCTCAGGAGACGTCGGTGTCGGTCAGTTATCTCATCAAGCGACTGGGGACCAGCGTCTACACCTTGCTGATCGTGTCGTTGATCGTGTTCTGCGTGACGCAGGTGCTGCCGGGCGACGCGGCGGTGATGATGCTTGGCGAGAACGCGACCCCCCAGGCACTGGACGCGGTGCGCGAGCAACTGGGCCTAAACACGCCGCTGTGGCATCAATACGGCCATTGGCTGTGGGGCGCGGTACGCGGCGATTTCGGCGTGTCCCTGCGGACGGGGCAGCCGATCGCGCAATTCATGTTCGAGGCCCTGGGGCGATCGCTCCTGCTGGCCGTGCTTTCCATCTGCTTCATGCTGTGCCTGGCGATTCCCCTGGGCATCGTGGCGGCGGTGCGGCGCGGCAGGTTGCCCGACCTGGTGGTCAGCGTGATTTCCTACGTCGGCGTGTCGGTGCCCGAGTTCGTCTCCGCCACCTTGCTCATCGTCATCTGCGCCGACATGCTGCAACTCTTGCCCGCGACCGGCTACACCCCGATCGGCGAGGATCCGTTCGGCTGGCTGCGTCACATGGTCCTGCCGGTGGTCACGGTATCGGTGATCCTGATCGCGCATGTATCGCGCATGGTGCGCTCCGAACTGGTCGACGTCCTGCATACCGACTATATCCGCGCCGCCCGGCTGAAGGGGCTGTCGCGCCGCACGGTATTGCTCAAGCACGGCCTGCGCAATGCCCTGCTGCCAACCATCACGATCGTTGCGCTCGATGTCGGCTATCTGCTCGGCGGCGTCATCGTGGTCGAGGAAATCTTCGCCATTCCGGGGATCGGCCGGCAGATCGTGGTGGCCATCCAGACGCGTGACCTGCCGACCATCCAGGCGGGTGCGCTGATCATGGCGGCGACCTACTGCATCGTGAACATGTTCGCCGACATCGCCTACGCCACGCTGGATAAAAGGATTCAGTATGAGTAATCCGTCGAATGCGGCGCCCGGGGTCGCGCCCGGCACGGCTGCCGTCGTACCGCCGCGTCTGGGGGCGAACACCTTCTTCTCGCGCCTGATGCGTTCGCCCCAGGGCGTGCTTGGCGTGATCCTGGTTTCCGCCATCCTGGTGCTGGTCGTCCTGGGGCCGTGGCTGGCGCCCCACTCGCCGGAGGCGATGTCTCCGCTGGCGCGCTACAAGGGGCCCAGCGCCGCGCACTGGTTCGGAACGGACCAGTATGGCCGGGACATCCTGAGCCGGATCCTCTACGGCGCGCGCGCCACGGTTCTGCTGGCGGTGCTCGCGACCTTGATGGGCACGGCGCTGGGCGCGGTGATAGGCACGACCACGGCCTATATCGGCGGCAAGTTCGATGAATTCGCGATGCGGACCGTGGACGCGATTCTTTCCATCCCCAGCCTGCTGTTCGCCTTGCTGATCGTGAACCTGATGGGCAAGAGCACCTTGAACGCGGTGCTGGCGATCGGCATTGCCTTCACGCCCAGCATGGCGCGCATCACGCGCTCGGTCGCGCTGGCGGTGAGAAAGCAGGATTTCGTGAACGCCGCGATCGCGCGCGGCGAAAGCAATGCCTACGTCATCCTGCGCGAAATGCTGCCCAACGTGATCGCCCCGGTCATCGTGGAATTCACGATACGCGTGGCGTTCGCGGTGATGCTGTTCGCGACGCTCAGCTTTCTCGGTCTGGGCGCCCAGCCCCCCGCGTCGGAGTGGGGGCTGATGGCGGCCGAGGCACGGCGGTTCATGCATCAGAGCGTCTGGATCATCCTGTGGCCCAGCCTGGCCGTGGCGCTGGTCGCCATCGGCTTCAACCTGCTCGGCGACGGCCTCCGCGACGCGCTGAATCCCAGGACCTGAACGAGACATGGATACCGTGCTGAACATCCGGGACTACAGCCTGGAGTATGCGACCCCGCAAGGACCTTTCCATGCCCTGAGCCACATCGACCTGGATATCGCCGCCGGGCAGGTGCTCGGGCTGGTCGGTGAGTCCGGCTCGGGCAAGACGTCGATCGCCTGGTCCGTCATGCGGTATCTGCCGCGCAACGCGACGGTGACCCATGGCACGATCCTGCTGGGCCAGGACGATCTGCTGCGCAAATCCCAGGCCGAACTCGACCTGATACGCGGCCGGCGCATCAGCATGGTTTTCCAGGATCCCGGTACATCGTTGAACCCGACGCTGACACTGGGCGAGCAGTTGCTGGAAGTGATGGTCAGGCATCGCAGCCACACCCGCCAGGAAGCCACCAGCGAGGCCCTGGCGATGCTGGAGCGCGTGGGCCTGAAGGATCCCGCCGGCATGATGTCGCGCTATCCGCATGAGGTCTCCGGTGGTGAAAAGCAGCGTGTGATGATCGCTACCGCCTTTGCCTGCCGGCCCGAGTGCATCATTTTCGACGAACCGACGACGGCGCTGGACGTAGTGACCGGCCGGCAGATTCTCGACCTGTTCACCGAGCTGCAGGCCGATACCGGCGTCGCTTCGCTTTATATCTCGCATGACCTCGCGCTGGTGTCGCGGATCGCGGACCACGTGGCGGTCATCCACAAAGGCGTCATCGTCGAGCGAGGCGAGATCGAACGGGTCTTCGGGCAGCCGGCCCATGCCTATACGCGGCGGCTGCTGGACGCCGTGCCTCGTCCCGATCGACGCCTGACGGATAGCCGGGCCCATCGCGCCGGCGCCGTGCTGTTGCGCACCGAGGCGCTCGGCGTCGATTATGGACGCGCCCCGGCGTTCGCCAGGCTGCTGGGCCGCAAGCGCCGCCCAGTGGTGGGCAACCAGGCGATCAGCCTGGCAGTGAACAGCGGCGAAATTCTGGGCGTGGTGGGCGAGTCCGGTTCCGGCAAGTCGACGCTGGCCAAGGCGTTGACGGGATTGAACACCTTCCATGGCGGCCTGTATTTCCAGGGCGGCGCCATCGAAGGCGCCAAGGCCATGAACACGGCATATCGCCGGGATGTACAGATCATCTTCCAGCATCCCGACGCGTCCTTGAACCCACGCCAGCGCATCGGGGAGATCCTGTCGCGCCCCCTGCGCCTGTACGGCGATCGCGGCGGGCAGGGGATCGACACGGCGGTGCGCGATCTGCTGGAAGAGGTCCGGCTGCCGCGGAACTACGCGGACCGTTATCCGCACGAGCTGTCCGGCGGCGAGAAGCAGCGCGTCGCCATCGCGCGCGCCTTCGCGTCCCATCCCAAGCTGGTCATCTGCGACGAGATCACGTCGGCCCTGGACGTTTCCGTGCAGGCCTCGGTGATCGAATTGCTGGTGGACTTCCAGAAGTGCTTCGGCACCGCCTATATCTTCATCACGCATGACCTGAACCTGGTGCGGCAGATCGCGCACAGGATCGCGGTGATGTACCGCGGCGAGCTGGTGGACCTTTTCGATGTCGAGGATGTCGACGCCCCGGAGCGTCATCCCTATACGCGCACGCTCATAGACGCGGTTCCCGTCCTGTCGGGCGGACGCATGCCGGTCGCGGCAACGACGGAGTTCCAGCCATGAATATCGATAGCGCCCTCGCCAGCCTGGATGAATCCGGGAGCCTGGCGTTCCTCAGCAAGCTGGTCCAGCAAAAATCATATTCGGCGACGGACGGCGAGCGGCAGTTGGCTGCCTATCTCGTGCGCGCCATGGAGGCGATGGGCATGGATGCGTCGCTGGCGCCCGTGCCCGGCGCGCGGGCCAATGCGATCGGCACGCTCAAGGGCAGCGGTGGCGGCCACAGCCTGCTTTTCAACGGCCATATCGATACCAATCCGGTGTCCGAAGGATGGACGGTGGATCCCTGGGAAGGCAAGGTCGACGACAAATTCATCTATGGCATAGGCGTGTCGAACATGAAGGCCGGCGATGCCGCCTATTTCTGGGCGGTCAAGACGCTGGTCGACGCCGGCGTGCGCCTGCGCGGAGATGTCGTCCTGACTTTCGTCGTCGGCGAACTGCAGGGCGGCGTGGGAACGGTAGCCGCCATCGACCAGGGCGTGCGGGCAGATTACTTCATCAACAGCGAACCCACGGACCTGGCCGCGCTGACAATGCACGCCGCGTCGGTATCCTTCACGATCGAACTGACCGGGGTGACGCGCCACCTGTCCAAGCGCGAGGAAGCCGTCGACGCCATCGCGGCCGCCTGCGACCTGATACCGCGCATCAACGCGATGCGGTTCCGCAATGCCGCCAGCGACGAACACCGTTCCATCAACCGTGGTCATGTAGGCATCGTGCACGGCGCGCTGGGAAAGGACCTGCATGAATGGCGGCCGCCGCAGGTGGCGGATTTCGTGCGATTGCGCGGCGTCGGCCGCTATGCACCCGGGCAGACGGACGAGGATGTCCTGGCCGGCCTGGAGGCGTTGCTCACCGCCTTGCGGGAACGCTTTCCGGGGCTGAAGACCAGCCTGCGTCCGGAGAAGGACACGGGACGCATGACGATGCCTCCCTTCCATGTCGAAAAGACGTCGCGCATCGTGCAGGCCGTCAACGCGGCCTACCTGGCGGTGCGCGGCGAGCCGCAACCCACCGGCGCCATCACGCCGCCCGGCTACTACGGCACCGACGCGGGCCACCTGTATGCGCGGGCCGGAATGGAGGGCGTGGTGTGCGGCCCGGGCGGCCGCTACAACACGATGCCGGACGAGCGGGTCGACATCCAGGATTACCTCGACATGATCCGCGTCTACATGCGGACGATCGTCGATATTTGCGGCGTCCATGACGACACGCGCGTGTAACAGCCCTATATCCATGGAGTAAGCGATGAATGAGCAACCTGACGGCGCGTGCGAGGACGTGGCGCGCGAAGCGCACGCGCGGCGAGGCTTTCTTGTGAAGATGGCGGCGCTCGGCCTGTCCACCGCCTTGCCGGGAGCCGCGTTCAGCGCGCCGCCGGCGGGACGGCGCGGCGGCGTGCTGCGGGTCAGCGTGTCGCAGGCCATCTCGAAGATCAATCCATTCCAGGCCAGGGTGATTTCCGAGTACCTGGCGGTGGAGCTGATGTATTCCGGCCTGACCCGGCTGAACACCGACAATGTCGCCGAACCGGACCTGGCGCTCAGTTGGTCCAGCAACGAAAAACTGGACGAGTGGACATTCAAGCTACGTCCGTCGTTGAAGTTCCGCGATGGCACCGCATGCACGCCAGGGGATGTCATTGCGTCCATCAAGGCAGTCCTCGACGCCAAAACGGGGTCGCCGGCGCGCCAGAACATAGGGCCGATCGCCGACGTGGTATCGACCGCGGGCGATAGCGTGACCTTCAAGCTATCGACGCCATATGCCGACCTGCCCACGGCGCTGTCGCACCCCAATGCGAAAGTCGTGCCGGCCGCGGTGATCGCGCGAGGCATGGATACGATGGCGCGCGAATCGTTCGGCACCGGGCCGTTCACGCTGGTCCAATTCGAATCCGAGCGGATCCTGGTGGCGACGCGCAACGAGCACTACTACGACCCGCAACGCCCATATCTGGATCGCGTCGAAGTCAAGGTGTATCCCGACGCCACGTCCGAAGGCAGCGCCTTGATGTCCGGCGATATCGACCTGATGTCCCAGGTGCAGCCGACCGAGTTCGCCCGCCTTTCGAAGGCGCCGCGCGTTAAGGCGCTGCGCGCGGCATCCGGTACCTTCAGCAACATCATCCTGGGTTGCAACCAGAAGCCTTTCAACGATATACGCGTGCGCCAGGCGCTGGCGCTGACCGTCGATCGCAAGGCCATGGTGGACTTCGTGGCCGAGGGGTATGGCTCGGTCGCCAACGACACGCCCATCAATGCGTCCTATCCGTTCTTCAGCAAGCAGCCGGACAAGGTGCCGGATATCGCGCAGGCCAGGAAGCTGCTGGCCGACGCGGGCTATGCGAACGGCCTGACCCTGACGTTGATCGCCTCGGACGTGCCGTCGGTGCGCACGCAGATGGCCGTCGCCTTGCGCGAGATGGCGAAGCCCGCGGGTTTCGATATCGAAGTGCAGACCATGCCGCATGCGACCTACCTGGAGCAGGTGTGGCGCAAGGGCGCCTTCTACATCGGGTATTACGCGGGGCAGCCCACGATAGACGCCCTGGTATCGCAGCTCTACACGTCCACGGCGGCCTGGAACGAAACGCACTGGGACAACAAGCAGTTCGACGCGCTGATCGAGCAGGCGCGCGGAACGGCTGACAACGCGCAAAGGCAAAAGCTGTATGCCGAGGCCCAGGCGTTGATGCGGACGGAAGTGCCCGCCGTCATCCCGGTGTTCTTCGATCTGCTGCGCGCGCATCGGGACTACGTGAACAACTTCGCGATGTACCCGCGCGGCGTGCTGTTCCGGCTGGATGAGGTGTGGCTGGCCGAGAATGCGCCCAAGCGGACCTGACAGGCTTTCTTTTCAATCGATGCGATCAACGTTGGAGCAGGGAATGGATCTGGCTGCGGTAGGGGAGTTCCCCCTGAGCGAGTTCGAAGAGCGGGTCGGTCGCCTCAGGACGATCATGCGCGCGCGCGAGGCTGACGTCATGCTGGTCGACGACATCGAGCCGCTCGCATACTTCACGGGGTATGAGCGTTCGGTCAGCTTTTATCGGGCCGCCTTCATCCCCCTGCTGGGCGAGCCCTTCATGGTGCTGCGCAGCCTGGACATCACCCCATTTCGCGAGTGCGCCTGGTTCGGCGACGCGGTCGGCTACCGGGATACCGAGGACGCGGTGGCCTTCGTCGCCGCCGAGCTGAAGCGCAGGGGTTACGGCGCCGCGCGTGTCGGGGTCGACTTCGGTAGCCACGCGTTGTCGGTGGCCAGCTTCCGCAAGCTGGAGCAGTTGCTGCCGGACGCGCGCTTCGTCGATATGACGGCGGTGCCGTGGGAAGCCCGGCTGATCAAGTCGGAACTGGAGCTGGCGCATATCCGCCGCGCGGCGTACATCGCGGACACGGCCATGAGCGAAATCTGCGGCCTCGCCAGGGAGGGTGTCAGCAGCCGGGATATGAGCGCGCATGCGGCGGGCCGGTACGTCCAGCTCGGAAGCTCGCCGGGCTATGTCGGCCCGATCACCTACGGGAAGGGGTGGGGCTTCCTGCACGGCTTCTTGAGCGACACCCCCATGGTGTCGGGCGACATCCTGCACGTGGAGCTGGTACCGAAATTCCGTGGCTATAGCGCGCGGCTCATGCGCAGCGTGGTCATAGGCGGCGCCACCGACGAGCAGAAGGTCGCGGCGCGCGAGATCGTCCGCCTGCAGGACGAACAGTTCGCGGCGATGCGCCCCGGCGCGCTGGCCAGCGACGTCGACGCCATCCTGCGCGACGGATTGCTGCGCGCCGGGCTGCGCGACAGCTATGACAACATCACGGGCTACACGATCGGCTTCTATTCCCAACAGCCCATCCGGTCCAGCGACTTCACCCGCGTGTTCAGTCCCGCATCGAAGTGGAAGCTGGAAAGCGGAATGACCTTCCATATGTATACGTCCGCGCAGGGACTCGCGTTCAGCGAATCCGTCGTGGTGACGCCCGACGGCGCTCGGCGCTTCTCGACACTCGAACGGCGACTGTTCGAGAGCGGTCCGGCCGCCCGGCATGCGGCGGGCTAACATACCCCGTTTTGTTGACCACTGCGCCCATGGCACGTACGCTTACCCGCGCTTCAGAGCCCGCCCCACCGTCCACCCTGGATCGGCTGGATGACAGCGCCGCCACGCCGCTGTACGAGATCGTCAAGCGCCAGCTGTCACAGAAAATCCTGTTTGGCGACTGGGGGCCGGGAACAGTCCTGCCGGCGGAAGTCGCGTTGGCCAAGGACCTCGGGGTGGCGGTCGGGACGGTGCGGCATGCCTTGCTGGAACTAGTCAGGGAAGGCCTGGTGTCGCGCCGGCGCGGCATCGGCACGGTCGTCACCAGCCGCACGCATCACCACAACCTGGCGTATTACTTCCAGTATTTCCGGCTGCATGGCAAGGATGAATCCCTGCAGCATTCGCAGCCCCGCGTGGTGAGCGTGGGTATCCAGCCGGCCGATGAGCGCGCGGCCCAGAAGCTGCAGATCGCCAGCGGCACACCGGTCGTGCGCCTGCATCGTGTGCGGGTGGTCGACGGAAGGCCCGTCATCCACGACACGTACTTTTTCGATGTGCGGCGGACGCCCGACTTTCCGATGACGCCCGAAAAAGTGCCGGGCCGCCTGCATATTTTTTTCCTGGAGCGGTACGGCGTCCGCGTGACGGCGGTCAGGGAGTTGTTGACCGCGGATATTGCCAACGAAGAAGACCGCGAACTGCTCGAACTGGAGCATCCTTCCGCCGTCCTCGGCATCGAGGACGTGGCGTTCGACCAGGCTGGCGCGCCCGTGATTTATTCGGTGCGCCGCGCCAGCACCGAGAACCATCTGTATATCAACGAGATCAAGTAGCCGTGTTCCTGCCGTAGGGCAGAAGCATAGACGTTTAAGTAATTTAGAAATATATCTTTATTACTTATAATTGGATTCCTCCAACGGGATCCGCTACATGAACCTGCAACAGTTCCGCTTCGTGCGCGAGACCATACGCCGCGACTTCAACCTGACGGAAGCCGCGCGCATGCTGTACACATCGCAGCCCGGTGTGTCCAAGGCCATCATCGAGTTCGAGGACGAACTCGGGATCAAGATCTTCGAACGCCATGGCAAGCGCATCAAGGGCCTGACCAAGCCGGGTCTGGCGGTGTCGCAGGTCATCGATCGCATCATGCGCGAAGTCGATAACCTGAAGAAGGTCAGCGACGAATTCGCGCGCCGCGACGAAGGCGGCTTGATCATCGCCTGCACGCACACGCAGGCGCGCTACCTGTTGCCGCGCGTGATCCCGGCTTTTCGTCGGCAGTTTCCCAAAGTGCACCTGTCGCTGGCGGAAGGCAGTCCCGGGCAGCTGGCGGAAATGGTGCTGCACGAACAGGCCGATCTTGCCATCGCGACCGAATCGCTGGCCTTGACGCCCGGCCTGGCGACGCTGCCCTGCTACACCTGGGAGCACACGGTGGTGGTGCGGCCGGACCATCCGCTGGCGGAATTGACTTCCAGCGAAGCGAAGCGACTGACGCTGCAGCAGCTGGCCGCCTATCCCCTGGTCACCTACGACCGGGCGTTCACCGGCCGGACCACCATCGACGAGGTGTTCGCCTCGCAGGGCGTGCATCCGGACATCGTGCTGGAAGCCATCGACGCCGACGTGATCAAGACCTATGTCGACGTCGGGCTGGGCATCGGCATCATCGCCGGCGTGGCCTATGACCCGCGCCGTGACAGCAACCTGGTGGGCTTGCCCGTGGGACACCTGTTCGGCACGCACACGACGCGGGTGGGGCTCAAGGCGGGCGTGTTCCTGCGCGACTACGTCTACACCTTCATCGAGATGCTGACGCCGGCGCTGAACCGTCAGGTCGTACTGGAGGCGGTTCAGGGCGAGCAGAAGTAGGGCGTTGCCGCGCGACGCCGCCGCGGTCTGGCGCAGGCGGCGCGCGCCGCAAAGCTATACGACAAGTAAGCCCGATAGCAAAATTAAATGCGAATCCATCTCATTTACTTGCCCTAAAAAACAAGAATCATTATCATTAACCCACGATCAACGACGCAACGAGGTCTGTCATGTCGACGGCACTTAGCGCAGTGGTGGTGGGCGCGGACCGGCTGGGCAATATTCCGGATCTGCTGAAAGGGCACAATATCGCGATCACGCATCACATCAGCGGCCGCGACCCTTCGCACCAGAAGCGCGGGCTGGCGCTGCCTTCGGGTACCCAGCTCGTCATCCTGCTGACCGATTTCCTCGGTCACAACGTAATGAAAACCTTCCGCCAATCCGCGCAGCGTTCGGGCATCCGCGTGGTGGCCTGCCGCCGGTCGGTCTGCAGCATGCAGCAGGCGCTGACGCAGTGCGGGCTGTGTGGGCGCGCGGCATCTTAGAGGGCCTCGCTCTGCCAGTGCTTGAAATCGATCTCCAGCGGATATCGATTCGAGCGTCCAGCCTGGCCGCGCCGGGATGAATAGCGGGACGTGGCGCTGAGCTACGATACACGTCCAGCCCCGGCAATACTTTCGCTCAGCGCTACATGTTGTCGGCCAACTATCGATTCTGACGACGCATTTCCATGCCGGGCATACCAGGCAGCACGCAATCGGTTCCACTCGCGCTGGACGCCCTGATCGAGCAGTGCCGTCGCAGGGTGGCGCGCGATCCGCGCGATGCGTCGGCGCATCTGGATCTTGCCGAAGCGCTGCTGCTGTCCGGCCGGCTGGAAGAAGGCTGGCCGGAATACGAATGGCGATTCGCGCTGCCCGGCGTGCCGCCGCCCCTGCCGATCGTCGCGGGTCAACCCCTGTGGGACGGCGCGCCCATGGCCCATGGCACCCTGGTGCTGGTGGCGGACCAGGGCTATGGCGACGTGATCCAGTTCTGCCGCTACATCCCCGCGGTCATGTCGTGCTGCGCGAACGTGACGGTCGCCTGCAGCCCCGAAATGCTGCCCATCGTCACGCAACTCGCGGCGGGCGCGCGCTGCGTGACCCGCTGGAATGAGGTCGGGGACTTCGCTGCATGGTGCCCGCTGTCGGGCCTGCCCATGCGCTTCCGCACCGTGCTGGAGACCATACCGTCGGCCGCCGCGTATCTGTCGGCGGATCCGGCGCGGGTGGCCGCCTGGCGCAAGGGATTGGACGAGCTGATACCCGGCCGCTACCGGCGCATCGGGCTGGTGTGGGCCGGCCGCCCCACGCACCGGCACGATGCCAGGCGTTCGCTGCGACTGGAACAGTTGGCGCCGCTGGCGAACCTGCCGGACGTGGCGCTGGTGGCGTTGCAGCTCGGGCCCGCGCAGCGGGAGATCGACGGCTATCGCGGCATGGCGCCGCTGGTCAACGCCGGCGGGGCCTTGGGCGACTTCGGCGAGACCATGGCCGCCATCGCTTGCCTGGATCATGTCGTTTCAGTCGATACCGCGCCGGCGCATCTGGCCGGCGCCTTGGGATGCCCGGTGTCGCTGCTGCTTGCGCATATGCCGGACTGGCGCTGGTTGTCAGATCGGCGCGATACGCCGTGGTATCCGGCCATGTCCCTGTATCGCCAGCCCGCGCCGGGGCGATGGGACCCGGTGATCGCGGCCGTGGCGCGGGATCTCGCGGCCCGCTGAAACCGCTGAAATCGCTGAAACGAACATGGGCCCCGATCGGGGCCCATGCAGGCATGTCTTTGGGATAAGTGCGCTTAGCGTTGCGCGCGGGCCGATGCCACCAGCGTCGTGTCGATGCGGCGGGCGCCGTTGTAGCGCGCGCTCCAGTAAGCCATGTCCATGCGCTCGATGCGGACCACGCCGCCCTTGCTGGGCGAATGCACGAAGCGGTCTTCGCCCAGATAGATGCCGACGTGGGAGTAGCGGCGGCCCATGGTGTTGAAGAACACCAGGTCGCCGACCTGCAGGTCGTTGCGCGCCACCGGCATGCCGACCTGGAACATTTCGGCCGCGGTGCGCGGCAGCTTCAGACCCAGCGATTGTTCGGCGACGTAGCCGACCAGGCCGCTGCAATCGAAACCGGTGCTGGGCGTACCGCCGCCGGAGCGGTAGCGGATGCCAAGGTAGTTCAGCGCTTCGCCCGCGAGCATGGTGTTGTCGGTGGCAGCGCTGCTGCCGGGATAGCTGGCGGTGCGGCTGCCGCCGCGGCGCAGTTTCTGCGCCAGCAGCATGCCTATGGGATCGTCGGCGTCGGCGGTGGTCCAGGCGGCGTCGTAGGCGTCCTGGTCAAAGCCGGTGTAGGCGGTGTCGCGCGTGGCGCCGGTGTTGGCGCAGCCCGCCAGGATGGCCATGGCGGCCATAATGCCGCCGATGCGCAGGGCGCGCCCCTGCATGGCTAGAAAATGAAAAAAGGATAGCGTGCGGTAGTCGTATCGTTGCATTGTTCGCTTGAAGGCAGGAATGACCCTGCCTGGAAGACGACGGACGACCGCCGTTTAGGAAATTTCTGAGGGGCGATTCTACCAAAACTTGCGTATAGCTCCATCACGGGCAGCGTATACGCCAGACCTCATCCCGCGCGCGCTTTGGCGCACCACATCGGACGGATAGAATCGGCGATAAAAATCTCGAAAGAGCGCGCTGCGGAGATGGGGGCGTGCGCGGCGACTGGCGCCAGCGTTGCAACTTCCCATCGTGCAGACTCGGACAGTTCGTAAACATCGTCAAAATCTGCAACAACTGCAAGATAACAGGAGACAGCGATGCGAAAAACCCGGGTTTTCCACTACTCGTCCATTCATCATCCAGAAACATTTTGGCACAGGGAGTCAGGCCGGATCCATTGGGATGTGCCACCGGAAACCGTGCTGGACTTCAGCCGGCCCCCTTTTGCCCGTTGGTTCGTGGGCGGCCGCACCAATCTCTGCTTCAACGCCGTGGATCGCTGGCTCCCCCTTCAGGCCGATAGACAGGCGCTGATCTGGGTGTCCACCGAGGTGGATGAAGAAAGGATCTATACGCGCCAGCAGCTGTTCGACGAGGTCAACGTGGCGGCCGCGATGCTGCGCGAGCAGGGCGTCGAGCCAGGCGACCGGGTCCTGATCTACATGCCCATGGTGCCGGAAGCGGTGTTCATGATGCTAGCGGCCGCTCGGCTGGGCGCAGTGCATTCGGTGGTGTTCGGAGGGTTTGCCTCGCACAATCTGGCGCAGCGCATCGACGACGCCCAGCCCAAGGTCATCGTCTCGGCCGACGCCGGGTCGCGCGGCGGCAAGGTGACGCCCTACAAGCCGCTGCTGGACAAGGCCCTGGCGATGAGCGCCGCGCAGCCGCGGGCCGTCATCCTGCTGGATCGCGGGCTGGGCGGCGGCAAGGAAAGCCCGGCCGGCCGCGATCCGCGCGAACACGACTATGCCGCCTTGCGCGCGCGCCATGCCGGCGCGCGGGTGCCGGTGGCCTGGATGCCGTCGGATGCGCCCAGCTATATCCTGTACACCTCCGGCACCACCGGCAAGCCGAAGGGCGTGCAGCGCGACATCGGCGGCTACGCGGTGGCGCTGGCGGCCTCGATGGAATACATCTTCGACGGCAAGCCGGGCGAAACCTTCTTCTGCACCAGCGACATCGGCTGGGTCGTGGGCCATTCCTATATCGTCTACGGGCCCCTGATTGGCGGCCAGACCACCGTGCTTTACGAGGGCACGCCGGTGCGTCCCGATGGCGCCATCCTGTGGCGGCTGATCGAACGCTACAAGGTGAACACCCTGTTTTCGGCGCCGACGGCGGTGCGCGTGCTGAAGCGGCAGGATCCGGAACTCCTGCGCCGGCATGACGTCTCGTCCCTGCGCGCGATCTACCTGGCCGGGGAACCGCTGGACGAGCCGACCGCGCGCTGGATAGGCGAAGGCCTGGGCAAGCCCGTGATCGACAACTACTGGCAGACGGAAAGCGGCTGGCCCATCCTGTCCGGGCAGCCGGGCGTGGAACGGGTGCCGACCCGCTTCGGCAGTCCTTCCTTCCCCTGCTATGGCTTCGACGCCAGGGTGGTCAGCGAAACCACCGGCGAGGACCTGGGGCCGGGGGAGAAGGGCGTGGTGGCCATCGTGCCGCCGCTGCCGCCGGGGGCCATGACGACGATCTGGGGCGACGACGACCGCTTCGTGCGCACCTATTTCGAATCCATCCCGGGCCGGCAGGTGTATTCGACCTTCGACTGGGGCATCGTGGACGAAGACGGCTACTGGTACATCCTGGGGCGGACGGACGACGTGATCAACGTGGCGGGGCATCGGCTGGGCACGCGCGAAATCGAGGAAGCGGTGAGCAGCCATGCCCAGGTCGCCGAATGCGCGGTGGTGGGCGTGGCCGACGCGCTGAAGGGCCAGGTGGCGGAAGCCTTCGTGGTGCTCAAGAAAGAGCCCGAGGACGGCGCCGCCTTGGCCGCGCTGGAAGGCGATATGATGCGCGTGGTCGAAGAGCAGCTGGGCGCGGTGGCGCGGCCGGCGCACATCCGTTTCGTCGGGGCCTTGCCGAAAACGCGTTCGGGCAAGGTGCTGCGGCGGGCGATCGTCGCGGTCTGCGAAGGCCGGGACCCGGGCGATCTGCCGACCATCGAAGATCCGAATGCGCTGGAAAAGATCAAGGAATCCCTGACATGATCAGCAAGCCCGTCCTGACCGTCGAAGACGTCAAGAAAATCCTGGCCGCGGCCGAAGCCCACGCCGCGAAGAACCAATGGCCGGTGTCCATCGCGGTCGTCGACGACGGCGGCCATCTGCTGGGCATGCTGCGGCTGGACGGCGCCGCGCCGGTCAGCGCGAACATCGCGCCGGCCAAGGCGCACACCGCCGCCGTCGGCCGGCGCGAATCGCGCCTGTACGAAGAAAGCATCAACGGCGGGCGCTATGCCTTCCTGTCGGTGCCCGGCATGATCGGCCTGCTGGAAGGCGGCGTGCCCATCGTCGCGCAAGGGCAGGTGATCGGCGCCGTGGGCGTGTCCGGTGTGAAGGCGTCGGAAGACGCGGAAACGGCCAAGGCAGGCATCGCGGCGCTGGGGCTATGACCTCGTCGCGGACGCCGGAGCGGCCGGCGGAGGATCCCATGCGGGCATCCCCCACGCCGGCGCGCGCCGCGGGCGAGGCATCCGCCCACGAACCGGCCTTGCAGGGCAGCCTGAACGCCGGCGTCACCCGGCGCGAGGTGTGGTCGTGGGCGATGTACGACTTCGCCAATTCTGGCTACACGACCGTCATCCTGACGACGGTCTTCAGCGCCTATTTCGTCGGCGTGGTGGGCGGCGGCGCCCACTGGGCCACGCTGGCCTGGACCGGCGCGCTGTCGGTGTCCTATCTGGCGATCATGCTGACCATGCCGAGCCTGGGCGCGCGGGCGGATGCGCGCGGCGCCAAGCGCAAGCTGCTGTTCGCCAGCACCGTCGGATGCATCCTGGCCACGCTGACCTTGACCCAGGCAGGGCCTGGCGACGTGTGGCCGGCCCTGATCGGCATCGCGGTGTCCAACTATTTCTATTGCGTGGGCGAGTCCGCCGTGGCGTCTTTTCTGCCCGAGCTGGCACGGCCCCACGCGCTGGGCCGGGTGTCCGGCTGGGGCTGGAGCTTCGGCTATTGCGGCGGCATGCTCAGCCTGGGCCTGTCGCTGGTGGTCGTGTCGATGGCGCAGGCGCGCGGCGAAAGCGCGCCGCAGTTCGTGCCCTGGGTGGTGGCGGTGACCTGCGCCGTATTCGCGCTGTCGGCGCTGCCTTCCTTCCTGTGGCTGCGCGAACGGGCGCGTCCGCGCGAGCGCGCCGAAGCCAGTCCCGACATGCTGGGCCAGCTGCTGCGCGCCTGGCGCGACATCGGCCGCCATCACGCGCAATTCAAGCGGCTGTTGATGTGCGTGGCCTGCTACCAGGCCGGCATCGCGGTGGTGATCACGCTGGCGGCGGTGTACGCCGAGCAGGCCATGGGCTTCAAGATGGCCCAGATCATGATGCTGGTGTTCGTGGTCAATATCGCGGCGGCCGCGGGCGCCTTTCTGTTCGGCTATCTGCAGGACCGCATCGGCCACAAGCGGGCGCTGGCGATGACGCTGTGCGGCTGGATCGCCATGGTGCTGATCGCCTATACGGCCGTCACGGTCGGTGTGTTCTGGATCGCCGCCACGCTGGCGGGCCTGTGCATGGGCACCAGCCAGAGCGCGGGCCGCGCCATGGTCGGTGCGCTGGCGCCGGAAAAAAGGCTGGCCGAATTCTTCGCGCTGTGGACGTTCGCCGTGCAGCTGGCCGCGGTCATCGGGCCATTGACCTATGGGCTGGTAACCTGGGTGACCCACGGCAACCATCGCCTGGCGATCCTGGTGACCGGCCTGTTCTTCGTCGGCGGCCTGGCGCTCCTGCGCCGCGTGGACCTGGAACGCGGCATGGCCGAACGCGAGGCCTAGGCGCTACTATCGTCGAACCCTATCCGTACGCAATACAGTCATGACTTCCCATACCTTTTTCTGCGTCGACGGCCATACCTGCGGCAACCCCGTACGCATGGTCGCGGGCGGCGCGCCGGTGCTGCAAGGCGCGAACATGGTCGAAAAGCGTGCGCATTTCCTGCGCGACTACGACTGGATACGCACCGGCCTGATGTTCGAACCGCGTGGGCACGACATGATGTCGGGCGCGATCCTGTATCCGCCCACGCGGCCGGACTGCGACATCGCCTTCCTGTTCATCGAGACCTCGGGCTGCTTGCCGATGTGCGGGCACGGCACCATCGGCACGGTCACCATGGCGCTTGAACGCGGCCTGGTGACGCCGCGCGAGCCGGGCGTGCTGCGCATCGACACGCCCGCCGGCCTGGTGGAAGCCCGCTACGAAATGGATGGCCCGTACGTGAACAGCGTGCGCATCACCAACGTGCCGTCCTTCCTGTACGCCACGGGGCTGGAAGCGGAAGTCGAAGGGCTGGGGCTGGTCAAGGCCGACGTCGCCTATGGCGGCAATTTCTACGCCATCGTGTCGCCGCAACAGGCTTTCGCGGGACTGGAGCATGTGCAGCCGTCCGATCTGCTGCGCTGGAGCCCCCGCCTGCGGCAAGCCTTCGGCAGGAAGTACGAGTTCGTCCATCCGGAGAACCCGGCCATCAATGGCTTGTCCCACGTGCTGTGGACGGGCACGCCGCAGCATCCGGAAGCCCACGCGCGCAATGCGGTGTTCTATGGCGACAAGGCCATAGACCGCTCGCCCTGCGGCACCGGCACGTCGGCGCGCATGGCGCAGTGGGCCGCGCAGGGCAAACTGGATGTGGGCAGCGATTTCGTGCACGAAAGCATCATCGGCACGCTGTTCCGCGGCCGCGTCGAGGCGCGCACGCGGGTCGGCGACCTGGACGCCATCGTGCCTTCCATCGAAGGCTGGGCGCGGATGACGGGGTACAACACCCTGTTCATCGACGACCGCGATCCGCTGGCGCATGGCTTTCAGCTCAAGGACAAGGTGTGATCATGGAAATCCGGCAAACCTTTATTCCGCATTGGCGCGTGCTGGCGGCGCTGCTGCTGACGTCGCTGCTGGCCGGCTGCGGCGTAAACACCATCCCCACCCTGGACGAGCAGGTCAAGGCCGCCTGGGCGCAGGTGGAAAACCAGTATCAGCGGCGTGCCGACCTGATCCCCAACCTGGTCGAAACCGTCAAGGGCTATGCCAAGCAGGAGCAGGACACCTTGACCGCGGTGGTTGAAGCCCGCGCCAAGGCGACGTCCATCCAGGTGGACGCCAGTACCGTGGACGATCCGCAGAAGCTGCAGCAGTACGACCAGGCGCAGCAGCAGCTGGGCAGCGCGCTGGGCCGCCTGCTGGTGGTGTCGGAACGCTATCCGGACCTGAAGTCCAACCAGAATTTCCTGGCGCTGCAGTCGCAGCTGGAAGGCACCGAAAACCGCATCGCGGTGGCGCGGCGCGACTATATCGCCGCCGTCGAGCGCTACAACACCGAGATCCGTACCTTCCCTGGCCGCCTGTGGCATATGGTCATGTACCGGGATCTGCCGCTGCGCGAAACGTTCAAGGCCAGCGCGCCGCAGGCCGACCAGGCGCCCAAGGTCAAGTTCTGATGATCAAAAGCGTGCTGCTGCGTGGCGTGGCGTGCTGGCTGGTGGCGACGGCGGCGCTGGCGGCGGGCGCCCAGCCCGCGTCCACGGCGACGCCGGCCAAGCCCGCTGCGGGCGCCGCCGCGCCGGCATCGCCTTCGACGGATGCCGCCGCACCGACGGCGCCGCCCGCACCCGCACCCGCACCCGGACCCGCGCCCGCGCCTGCACCGTCTTCCACGGGCGACGGCGGCACGGCTTCCGCACCGGCCGGCGCCACGGCGCCGGCGCTGATCGGCAGGGTGGTGGACAATGCCGGGCTGCTGAATCCGGCCACCAGCACGCGCCTGACCGACATGCTGGCCGCGCATGAGAAATCCACGGGCCAGCAGGTCGTCGTCGTGACGATCCCCAGCCTGCGCGGGGTTTCCATCGAGGACTTCGGCTACCAGCTGGGCCGGCGCTGGGGCATAGGCGAAAAAGGCAAGGACAACGGCGCGCTGCTGATCGTCGCGCGCGACGACCGCAAGGTGCGCATCGAAGTCGGCTACGGCCTGGAAGGCACGCTGACTGATGCGGCGTCTTCCGCCATCATCAACCAGATCATCATCCCGGCTTTCCGGCAGGGCGACTTCAACAAAGGCATCCTGGACGGCACCACCGCCATGCTGAAGGTCCTCAGCGGCGATCCCGATGCCGCGCCGGTACAGCAGGTGGTGGCGGAGCGCGACGGGCCGACGTCCATCCCGGTCTTCATCATCCTGCTGTTCATCGTCATCGTCGTGATCTCGCGCATGGGTGGCGGGGTGGGCGGCAGGCGCCGGGGTGGCGTGCTGCCAGGCGCCATCCTGGGCGGCATCGCCGGCAGCCGCGGCTCTTCGGGCGGCTTCGGCGGAGGCGGCGGCTTCGGCGGAGGCGGCGGCTTCGGCGGCGGGGGTGGTTTCTCGGGTGGCGGGGGCAGTTTCGGCGGCGGCGGCGCGTCGGGCAATTGGTAGCCACCGTCGCGCCATGGCCGTTTACTCGATCCGTCGCCTATCCCTGCCCCGCGGGGTCCCGCGTATGAAAGGCAATCCATGACACTGCTGAGTGAAACCGAACTGCAGCGGGTGGCGCAGACCATCGCCCGCGTCGAGCGCGACACCGACGCGGAGATTGTCACGGTGCTGGCCGAGCGCGCCGATGACTACGCCTATATCCCCTTGCTCTGGGCCAGCCTGATCGCGCTGGTGCTGCCGGGCATCCTGAACTACGGCATCGTGGCCCTGGGTCCGCACGAGCTGCTGTTCACGCAATGGGCGGTGTTCGTGGTCCTGGCGCTGCTGTTTCGCGTGCCGGCCATCACGACGCGCCTGATCCCGCACCACGTCAGGCGCTGGCGCGCGTCCAACCTGGCGCGGCGCCAGTTCCTGGAGCAGAACCTGCACCATACGCTGGGAGAGACCGGCATGCTGATCTTCGTATCGGAAGCCGAGCGCCACGTGGAGATCCTGGTGGATCGCGGCATCACCGCGCTGCTTCCCGATACCACCTGGGAACCCATCATCGCCGAGTTCACGCGTCAGGTCCGCCAGGGCCAGACCATACAGGGTTTCGTGGGCTGCATCGAAAGCTGCGGCGCGCTGCTCGCGCGCCATTTGCCCAGTACGTCGCAACGCGACGAACTGCCCAACCGCCTGGTGGTGCTGCGCTAGACCCTAGACCCGCATGCGGTCATCCGGACCGGCGGCGGGCCCGCCATAGCCGCGCTGGACATCCATCAGGTCGTCACGAAAATCGCGCCGCGCCCGATCCAGGTCCAGGCGCTGCCCGGCGGCGATGCGGGGCCGCGCCACCTCGCTTTCCCTGCGCAGCGATTCCCAGGCTTTTCTCAGGATATCGAAGGCGGCGCAGGCTTCGCGCTGGTCCTGCGTCAGGTCGTCGTCCGTGTACTGCAGCAGCGCGCCCTGCGCGGCCATGGCCGCCACGTTGTAGTACCAGTGCGCGCTGCCGTCAGGGCCCAGCAGTATCCCGGCATCGCGTGCCGGGCCCACGTGGTAGACGTTCAACGTACGGGCGGCGATCACGTCAGCCAGCGCCTTCAGCAACTGGGCGCCCAGCGGCGCGCCGCGCAAGGTCAGCAGCGCGCGCTGGCAACCATCGCGGTACGCGGCCATGTTGTCGTCCAGATTGAAGCGCAAGCCGACCTGCGCATAGTGGTTCAGCGCGGCATCGGCGACCGGCGCCAGGGCCGCGGGCCGCATCGTATCCAGTAATTGCTGCCGGAACGCCATGGTTTGCGGGTGCAGGTGCACGCGTTCGGCGGGAACCGGCGCACCCGCCGTGAAATGGTTCATCGCGCCCAGCAGCAGTTCGAAGAGGCCGCAGGCGTACTGCTCGCGGAGCGAAAATGGCTCGCGGCCGCTGTGGGCCTGCATCGAGGCGCCGTGCGACAACAGAGTGTCGGGGAGAAGCGCCATATGCAGTCCGCCATGCGCGTCGATCGCCATGCCGGCGTGTTGCGCGCGCGCGGCGCGCGTGACCTTGATGTGGTGGCGCGCCAGCGTGCGCGACAGGTCCGTCAGCAGCAGTTCGCCGGTCCGTGTCGTGCCGATGATGGCCAGGGCTTCCATCAGCGGTTCTTCGTTGCGGCGGATGTCGCCGGCGACATGCAGCTCGAGCGTGGCGCCGATTTCCGGATCGCGCGGGAAGGGGGCAAGGCCCGGCCCGGGCCGCGTCGACGGAGCGGCGCCGGACGGGGGCGCGGCGCGCGTGTCCGGCGCGGCGGAACTGGGCATGGCCGGCGCGGCGCGCCCCAGCGGGTAGCTGATGATCCAGCCGGGTCGCCACGGCGAACCGGGTGGCGTCGGCTGCGGCAACAGCTCCGGGGCATCGAGGCCGTCGGGCGGGATCTGCGAGGCGCCGGCGCCGGCGGGTGGAATCGAATACATGCTGTCTCCATCGATATCAAGGACGCGCCCTGCCATGCCGTGTGATGGCGCGGGACGCGGCTGGGTAGGGCAGGCCGGCCGCCGCGTTCCTGCGAACGGGGTATTCCCCAGGCGAAATGAAGACGGAATAACGGCGCTGCTGCTATCCTTGCGCAGGCATGCCAACTCGCGCATCAAAGAACAACAGAACTACGCGTATCGCCTTCAGGAGACCGCCATGTCGAACGCCATCCAATCCGTGCTGGTAGAAAACCGGGTATTCCAGCCGCCCCAGCGCGCGTCGCAGGGATCCTCCATTCCCAGCATGGAAGCCTACGAAAAGCTGTATCGCGAGGCGGACCAGGACAGCACGAATTTCTGGGCCCGCATGGCGCGTGAAAACCTGGACTGGACCAAGCCGTTCACCCAGGTGCTGGACGACAGCAACCCGCCTTTCTACCGCTGGTTCGCCGATGGAGAACTGAATGTCTCCGCCAACTGCCTGGACAGGCAGGTCCAGAACGGCAACGCCGGCAAGGTCGCCATCATTTTCGAAAGCGACGACGGCAAGGTGGAGCAGGTCACCTATGCCGACCTGCTGGCGCGGGTCTGCCGCTTCGCCAACGGCCTGAAATCGCTGGGCTACAAGAAGGGCGATCGCGCCATCATCTACATGCCCATGTCGGTGGAAGCCGTGGTGGCCATGCAGGCCTGCGTGCGCCTGGGCGTGACCCATTCGGTGGTGTTCGGCGGCTTTTCCGCCAAAAGCCTGCAGGAACGCATCGTGGATGTCGGCGCGTCGCTGGTCATCACGGCCGACGAGCAGGTGCGCGGCGGCAAGGTCATTCCCCTGAAGCCCGCCGTCGAGGAAGCCTTCAACATGGGCGGCTGCGACGCCGTGCGGCAGGTCATCGTCTACCGCCGCACCGGCGGCCAGGTGGCCTGGAACGCGGACCGCGACCTGTGGATGCACGACGTCGCCGCCGACCAGCCGGACACCTGCGATCCCGTGCCGGTGGAAGCCGAGCACCCGCTGTTCATCCTGTACACCTCCGGTTCGACCGGCAAGCCCAAGGGCGTGCAGCATGCCTCCGCCGGGTATCTGCTGTGGGCCTTGCTGACGGTGAAGTGGACCTTCGACGCGCGCGCCGACGATGTCTACTGGTGCACCGCCGACGTCGGCTGGATCACGGGGCACTCGTACATCGCCTACGGACCGCTGGCCGCCGGCTTGACGCAAGTCGTGTTCGAAGGCGTGCCCACCTATCCGAACGCCGGCCGCTTCTGGGACATGATCGCGCGGCACAAGGTGACCACCTTCTATACCGCGCCGACCGCCATCCGTTCCCTGATCAAGGCGGCCGACGCCAATCCCGATACGCATCCCAGCCGCTACGACCTGGGCAGCCTGCGCATCCTGGGCACCGTCGGCGAACCCATCAATCCGGAAGCCTGGATGTGGTATCGCAAGAATGTGGGCAACGAGCGCTGCCCCATCGTCGATACCTGGTGGCAGACGGAAACCGGCGGCCACATGATCACGCCGCTGCCGGGCGCGACGCCGACCAAGCCGGGGTCGTGCACGCTGCCGCTGCCGGGCGTCGCGGCGGCCATCGTCGACGAGACGGGCGCCGACGTCGATCGCGGCAATGGCGGCTTCCTGGTGATCAAGAAACCCTGGCCCGCGATGATCCGCAATATCTGGGGCGACCCGGAGCGATTCAAGAAAAGCTATTTCCCGTCGGAGCTGCGCGGCTATTACCTGGCCGGCGACGGCGCGCAGCGCGACGCCGACGGCTACTTCTGGATCATGGGCCGTATCGACGATGTGCTGAACGTTTCCGGCCATCGGCTGGGCACCATGGAAGTCGAGTCCGCGCTGGTCGCGCATCCCCTGGTGGCGGAAGCCGCGGTGGTGGGACGTCCCGACGATACGACGGGCGAAGCCGTGGTGGCCTTCGTGGTGCTCAAGCGTGCCCGTCCGGAAGGCGCCGAAGCCACGGAAATCGCGCGCCAGCTGCGCGACTGGGTCGGCAAGGAAATCGGTCCCATCGCCAAGCCCAAGGACATCCGCTTCGGCGACAACCTGCCCAAGACGCGTTCGGGCAAGATCATGCGCCGCCTGTTGCGCGTGGTCGCCAAGGGCGAGGAAGTCACGCAGGACGTGTCCACGCTGGAAAACCCGCAAATCCTGGAGCAACTGGCAAAGCCGGTGTAGCCGACGACATGGGGCCATGGCGCCACGGCGCCGGCCCCGGTGAGGAAAAATGAAAGCGCGACACGGCGCGGTCGACGGCGTCGCATGGGCGCTGATGGTCATCACCGTCCTGACCTGGGCGGGCAGCTGGATCGCCATGAAAATGGTGGTCCCCTATATCGGCCCCTTCGATTTCGTGGTCGTGCGCTACGTCTGCGGCGGCGCCGTGCTGCTGGCCGTCGCCCTGGCGACGCGGCGCCGGCTGTCCATGCCATCCTGGCGCGACACCGTGGCCGTGGGACTGACGCAGACGGCCGCCTTCCAGGGCGTGGTGCAGACCGCGCTGGTGCATGGCGGGGTGGCCAAGGTGTCCCTGATGGCCTACACCATGCCCTTCTGGGTGGTGCTGTTCGGCTGGCTGCTGCTGGGCGAAAGACCCACGCAGCGGCATTGGCTGGGCATCGCGCTGGCCGCCTTGGGCCTGGTCTGTATCATCGAACCCTGGAACCACGTGGGCGATAACCTGAGCGTGCTGCTGGGCATCACCGGCGGGCTGTTCTGGGGCCTGGGCACGGTGCTGGCCAAGCGCGGATTCAACCGCCATCGGCCCGATATCGTCGTCTTCACCGGCTGGCAGATGTTCATCGGCGGCGTCGCCATGGTCCCCTTGGCGCTGGCCGTGCCGCAGATCGCCACGGTCTGGAATACGCAGTTGGTGTGGGGCATGGCGTATATCATCCTGGCGGCATCCGCCGCGGGGTGGCTGCTGTGGCTGATCGTCGTGCGGCGGGTGCCGGCGTCGGTGGCCGGCATGTCCAGCCTGGGCACCCCCGTGATCGCGGCGCTGCTGGCCTGGCCGATCTTCGGCGAAAAGCCCGCGCCCGTCGAAGGCGTGGGCATGGTCCTGATACTGTGCGGCCTGATCGTGGTCGCGCGCGCGGCGGGCCGCTCGCCGCCGCGTCCCATACCGGCATGAAAGGAAACTGAGATGATAGATTTGCGCAGCGACACCGTGACGCGCCCCAGCGCCGCCATGCGCGCCGCCATGATGGCCGCGCCCGTGGGCGACGATGTCATGGGCGACGATCCCACCGTGCAGCGCCTGCAGGCCGAAGTGGCCGCGCGCGCCGGCAAGGAGGCCGCGCTGTACTTTCCGTCCGGCACGCAGAGCAATTTGGCTGCCATCATGGCGCACTGCGGCCGCGGCGACGAATACCTCGTGGGACAGTTGGCCCATACCTACAAGTACGAAGGCGGCGGCGCGGCCGTGCTGGGCAGCGTTCAGCCGCAGCCCATCGAACACGCGGCGGATGGCAGCCTGCCCCTGGACAAGCTGCGCGCCGCCATCAAGCCCAAGGGCGATCCGCACTTCGCCCGCACCCGCATGCTGGCCCTGGAGAATACCTTCCACGGGCAGGTCATACCGCAGGCCTATGTGGAGGAAGCCGCCGCCTTTGCCCGGGGCCATGATCTGGCGGTGCATCTGGACGGGGCCCGCGTCTTCAATGCCGCCGTGGCGTCCGGCCTGGACGTGGCCGAGGTGTGCCGGCCCTTCGATTCCGTCTCCATCTGCTTTTCCAAGGGACTGGGCGCGCCGGTGGGTTCGGTGCTGACCGGCAGCCGTGACGTGATCGCCGCCGCCACCCGCTGGCGCAAGGTGCTGGGCGGCGGCATGCGCCAGGCTGGAATCCTCGCGGCCGCCTGCCTGCATGCGCTGGACCATCACGTCGAACGCCTGGCGGAAGACCATGCCAATGCCGAACGCCTGGCCGAGGGCCTGCGCCAGGTGGGGCAGCTCAAGGTGCTGCGCCAGTCCACCAACATGGTGTTCATCGATGTCCCCGGACGGCACTGCGAAGCGCTGACGGCATACGCCCGGTCGCGCGGGGTGCTGATGATGGCCGCCTACGGCGGCCCGACCCGGCTGGTCACCCACATGGATGTATCGCGCGAAGACATCGACACCGTGATCGCCGCCGTCAAGAGCTATTTCGCCGATGCCTGAGCCGGCTCGGGACGTCAGGGCTCTCGCATGACCCGCAGCAGGTGGTGGCGCATGAGCGCCGCCGCCCAGTCGCGGTCATCGTCTTCCAGGGCCTGAATGATGGCCAGGTGGCATTCGATGGACGGCAGGAAGCGCGGTGAACTGCGCACGAAGGCACTGCGGTCCTCGAGCCGGCGCAACTGGTTCTGCTGCTGGATTGCCTGCAGGAAAAACCGATTGCCGCAGAATCGCGCCAGCGTTTCATGGAAATCCGCATTCAAGTTGAAGAACACCTCGGGCGGCAAGTCGGCCACGGCGCTGTCCCGCAGCACCGCTTCATGGGCGGTGCGTAGCCGCCGCAGTATCGCGGGGTCGGCCTTGAACGTAGGCTGCAGCAGGGCGGCGCATTCGACCGCGGCGCGGAATCGATAGCTTTCCAGCCGCGCTTCGCATTCCGCCAGAGAATGGGTAAAGCGCCAGCCGTGGCCCTGGCGCTTTTCGATCAGCGCCTCGGCGCTCAGCCTCACCAGGGTCTTGGCCAGTACGCTGCGCGTGACGTCGTAGCGCTGCTGCAGGTCACGGTCCGTGAAGCTGTCCGGGATCAGGCGATCGGCGCGGTCCTGGATCAGCCGGCTGTACAGCTCGTCGGCCGTCATGCCCGACGCCTGCAGCAGCGGCGGCGTCTTGCCATCGGCGATTTCGCCGACGTAGTAGCCGCTGCTGGGCCGCGCTTCGATGAAGCGTTCGGCGGCCAGCAGCTTCAGCGCCGCCCGCACGGGCGTGCGGGACACCTGGTAGCGCTTGGCCAGGGATTCTTCCGACAGATGCGTGCCGGGCTGGTGGATGTGCGAAATGATGTCGCTGGCGATGCGGCGAGCCAGATCGACTTGCAGCCCTGTCGGCCGCGAGGCGTGTTTCTCGACCTGCATAGTGCTCCCTGATCGACCACAGCTGCATGCGAACGGCCTACCGCGTATTTTTATCGTGCGACCACGCAGGCGCGGTCGTGGGGTTGCGGAACAGAAGGGGAGTAACGGCGCTTCGTGTGGGCAGAATACGCGCAATACGGCGGGATGGCGACACCGCGGCGCGGCTTTTGGGATTCTCGCAACACCGGCCGCGGGCGGGTGGCGCGGCAGGGCGCACAGTTACGCGGGCGGGCAGGGCGGACAGTCAGGCGGGCGGGCAGGGCGGACAGTCAGGCGGGCGGGCAGGGGAGCGGGCACGCGGATAGGCGGCCGGGGGCCGGCGGACGTTCTTGGGGGCTTATCGCGCGGCCAGCAGGGCGGCGTAGCCGTCCCGCGAGTCCGGCCAGGCCAGTTCGTAGCCGCTGGCGCGCAGCCGGGCGTTGCGCAGTTTCTTGCTGCCGATGCCGCCGGGCGGCGGACCTTCCGCGGGCCGTGGGCAGCCGAGCAGGTCCGCCAGATGGTCGTACAGGACGTCGATGGGCAGCGGGGTATCATCGCTGCCCACGTAGACGGGCTGGGCGTCCGGCAGCATCAGGAGGTGCGCGATGGCGCCCGCGGCGTCGTCGGCATGCATGCGGTTGGCCCAATGGGGCGTATCCCTGGGCACGCGCGCCTGGCCGGCGCGCAGCCGGTCCAGCAGTTGCAGGCGCCCGAGGCCGTACAGGCCGGACAGGCGCAGCACCGTGGCCGGCAGGCCTTGCGCCAGCAGCCACCGTTCGGCTTCCAGCAGCACGGCGCCGTTCATGCCGGGCGGGGCGGGCGGGGTGGCTTCATCCACCCAATCGCCGCCATGATCGCCATAGACGGCGGATGAGGAGACGAATACCAGGCGGCGCAGGCTGCGCTGGTCCAGTCGCTGGACCACATTGCGCAGGCCTTCGATGAATACGGCGCGATACGCGGTTTCCTCGCGGCGGCCGGGGCTGAGCGCGACCACCACGCGGGTGGGGTCGGCGGGCAGCGCCCGCAGCGTTTCCGGGCGGGTGACGTCGGCGGCCAGCCAGTCGATGCCGGGGGAGGCGGCCTCGGGAGGATGGCGGCGCACCGCCACGATCCGGGCCGGCGGCGCGGGCAGCTCCCGCAGCCGTCGCGCCACACGCTGCCCCAGGTCGCCGCCACCCACGAGCAGGATGCGTTCGTCGCGGCCCGGCGCGCTGGTGGCGGT
Source organism: Bordetella genomosp. 9 (assembly GCF_002261425.1). Classification (NCBI taxonomy): domain Bacteria; kingdom Pseudomonadati; phylum Pseudomonadota; class Betaproteobacteria; order Burkholderiales; family Alcaligenaceae; genus Bordetella; species Bordetella genomosp. 9. The sequence goes on from NZ_NEVJ01000002.1 coordinate 460,680, forward strand.
GTCCATCACATCCCGTTGTAGACGGGGCCTTCGCCGCCCTGGGGCGCTACCCACACGATGTTCTGCGTGGGATCCTTGATATCGCAGGTCTTGCAGTGCACGCAGTTCTGCGCGTTGATCTGCAGGCGGTCGGCGCCGTGGTCGTCCTTGACGAACTCGTACACCGCGGCCGGGCAATAGCGGGCCTCGGGGCCGCCATATTTGGCCAGGTTCACCGCCACCGGCACGCTGGGGTCCTTCAGCGTCAGGTGCACGGGTTCGTTCTCGTCATGGTTGGTGTTGGAAATGAACACCGAGCTGAGCCGGTCGAAGGTCAGCTTGCCATCCGGTTTCGGATAATCGATCCGCGCGCACTGCGAAGCCGGCTGCAGACAGGCGTAGTCAGGCTTGGTGCGATGGATGGTCCAGGGGAAGTTCCCCTTGAGCAGCCATTGCTCGATGCCCGTCATCACGGTCGCCAGCGTGCGGCCCTTCTTGAACCATTGCTTGAAATTGCGCGCCTTGTGCAGTTCTTCGCGCAGCCAGGACGATTCGAAGGCGGTCGGATAGGCTGCCAGCACGTCCTGGCGGCGGTCGGCCAACACGGCCTGGAAGGCGGCTTCCGCGGCCATCGCCCCGGACTTGATCGCGGCATGGCTGCCCTTGATGCGCGGCGCGTTCAGGAAGCCCGCTTCGCAGCCGACCAGCGCGCCGCCCGGGAACGCCAGCTTGGGCAGGGACAGCAGCCCGCCGGCCGTCAACGCCCGCGCGCCATAGGCGATGCGCTTGCCGCCTTCGAAGGTGGGGCGGATCGCCGGATGGGTCTTGTAGCGCTGGAATTCCTCGAACGGCGACAGCCAGGGATTCGCGTAGTCCAGCCCGACGACCATGCCCACGGCCACCAGGTTGTTGTCCAGGTGGTAAAGGAAGGAGCCGCCGTAGGTATCGGAATCCAGGGGCCAGCCGGCCGTGTGCACCACCAGCCCGGGATGGGACTGGGCCGGATCGACTTCCCACATTTCCTTGATGCCGATGCCGTAGCTTTGAGGATCCCGGCCTTCGTCCAGGCGGAAGCGTTCGATCAGCTGCCGGCCCAGCTGGCCGCGCGAGCCTTCGGCGAACAGCGTATAGCGCGCCAGGAGTTCCATGCCGGGCTGGTAGTTGGCGGTGTGGGTGCCGTCGCGGGCCACGCCCATGTCGCCGGTGACCACGCCGCGCACCGCGCCCTTATCGTCGTAGAGCAGGCCGGCGGCCGCGAAGCCCGGGAAAATATCCACGCCCAGGGCTTCGGCCTGTTCGCCCAGCCAGCGCACCACGTCGCCCAGCCGCACGATGTAATTGCCTTCGTTGCGGAAGCAGTCCGGCAGCAGGAAGTGCGGCGTGACGCGGGCGCCGGTCTGGCTCAGGAACATGAACTTGTCCCGCGTGACCGGCACGTTCAGCGGCGCGCCTTTTTCCTTCCAGTCGGGAATCAGCTCGGTCAGCGCCCTCGGATCCATCACGGCGCCGGACAGGATGTGGGCGCCCAGTTCCGCGCCTTTTTCCAGTACGCAAACGCCGATTTCATGGTTTTTTTCCGCGGCCAGCTGCTTGAGCCGGATGGCGGCGGCCAGGCCGGCGGGTCCGCCGCCGACGACCACCACGTCGTATTCCATCGATTCCCGATCTGACATGCGCCTTGTCCCCTGATGCGATGTGGGCTGGAAGTATGATTTGGATCAACCCCGGATTGTATTGCAGCTCTCCATGACCGCCTCCGACACCCCCATACTCCCCCCCGGCAGCACCCACGTCGTCGAAATGCCCCTGCGCTGGGGCGACTCCGACGCCCTCAACCATCTGAACAACACGCTGTACTTCCGCCTCATGGAAGAAGCGCGCATGCAGATACTGTATGGCGCCGGACTCACGCTGCCGGCCGATGCCGGGCCCATCCTGGCCCACGCATCCTGCGATTTCCTGCGCCCCCTGACGTATCCGGCGTCCGTGCGGGTCACGCATACCCTGACCCGGGTCGGCCGATCCAGTATCGAATTCGAACTGACGCTGGACAAGGTCGGCGACGCGCGCGGCCCGTATGCGCGCGGCCGCAACGTGCTGGTCTGGCTGGACTACGTGGGCAATCGCCCCGAGCCTTGGCCGGCGCAGGTCCTGTCCAGGCTGGCGGAAATCCTGCGGCCGCCCCAGGCCGGATAGATCCCCGTAAAATCGACCGCGTCGCGAGATGCATAACGTCAGCGACCGCCCGCGCCGCCGATAGGGGGGCCGGGCAGGTACTTAATCCCTAAACTGGAGCTGGAGCGATGGACAAGGTTTACGCGAGCGCCGCGGAGGCGCTGGCCGGCGTCGTCAAGGACGGCCAATTGATCGCCGTTGGAGGCTTCGGCCTGTGCGGTATTCCTGAAGCCCTGATCGCCGCCCTGCGCGATACCGGCGTCAAGAACCTGACATGCATCAGCAATAACGCCGGCGTCGACGGTTTCGGGCTGGGCCAGCTGCTGGCCACCCGGCAGATCCGCAAGATGATCGCTTCCTACGTTGGCGAAAACAAGGAATTCGAACGGCAGTACCTGGCGGGCGAGCTCGAGCTCGAATTCACGCCCCAGGGCACGCTGGCCGAAAAGCTGCGCGCCGGCGGCGCCGGCATTCCGGCCTTCTATACGCGTACCGGCGTGGGCACGCTGGTGGCCGAAGGCAAGGAAACGCGCGAATTCGACGGCCAGACCTACATCATGGAACGTGCGCTGTTGCCCGATGTATCGCTGGTCAAGGCCTACGCGGCCGATCGCACCGGCAACCTGATCTTCCGCAAGACGGCGCGCAACTTCAATCCCAACGTGGCGATGGCCGGCAAGGTCACCATCGTCGAAGTGGAAAAGCTGCTGGATACCGGCGATATCGATCCGGATCAGGTGCACCTGCCCGGGATCTTCGTGCATCGCATCGTGGTCAACGCCAATCCGGAAAAGCGCATCGAGCAGCGCACCGTCCGCACCGCTTGAGGAGAAACAATCATGGCATGGACTCGTGACGAAATGGCCGCGCGCGCGGCCCGCGAACTGCAGGACGGCTTCTATGTGAACCTGGGCATCGGCATGCCGACCCTGGTCGCCAACCATGTGCCGCCGGGCATCGAGGTCTGGCTGCAATCCGAAAACGGCTTGCTGGGCATCGGGCCTTTCCCGACCGACGACCAGGTCGACGCCGACCTGATCAACGCCGGCAAGCAGACGGTGACGACGCTGCCGGGATCGTCGATTTTTTCTTCGGCCGACTCCTTCGGCATGATCCGGGGCGGCAAGATCAACCTGGCCATCCTGGGCGCCATGCAGGTCTCCGAAAAAGGCGACCTGGCCAACTGGATGATTCCCGGCAAGATGGTCAAGGGCATGGGCGGGGCCATGGACCTGGTGGCCGGGGTAGGGCGCGTGGTCGTGCTGATGGACCACGTGGCGCGCAAGAAGGACGGTACGGAAGACTTCAAGCTGCTGCCCGAATGCACCCTGCCGCTGACGGGCGTGGGCGTGGTGGACCTGATCATTACCGACCTGGGCGTGCTGGAAGTCGGTCCCAAGGGCCTGAAGCTGGTCGAGCTGGCGCCCGGGGTGTCGGTGGAGGAAATCAAGGCCAAGACGCCGGCCGCGCTGGACACCAGCGGGGTGAAGGCGGCCGCCTAGCGGTCCGGCCGGGGCGCCAGCGCCACCGCGGCCGCGCTCGGCTGGCCGGGCGGGCGGGCGGTTCGGCTCCCCGGCTGCGTGCGGCATAGGAAAACGGTCCCTGCGGGGACCGTTTTTTTTGCCCTTACTGTCGGGCACGCTATTTGCCTACGGGGAACACCCAATCCGACCGTGGGACGGTATGTCTGTTGCGAATGCCCCGCTCGCCCTGAAAGTCCTGACCGTGAACACCCATAAGGGTTTCACGTTCTTCAATCGCAAATTCATCCTGCCGGAGTTGCGCGACGCCGTCCGGGCGGTGGCGCCGGACCTCGTGTTCCTGCAGGAAGTGCTGGGCGCGCATGAGGCCCATGCCGCGCGCTTCAAGGGCTGGCCGGAAACCTCGCAGTACGAGTTTCTGGCGGACAGCATCTGGAAGGACTTCGCCTACGGTCGAAACGCGGTGTATCCGCATGGCCATCATGGCAATGCGGTCCTGTCCAAATTTCCGATCGTGCATTACGAAAACATGGATGTCTCCGTTGGCAACCACGAAAAGCGCGGGCTGCTGCATTGCGTGATCCAGCCGCCCGACCGCGAGCGCCGGCTGCATGCGATCTGCGTGCACCTGGGCCTGCAGGAAAAGCACCGGCAGCAGCAGCTGGATCTGTTGTGCGAGCGTGTGGATCGGCATACCGCGGATGGCGAGCCGGTGGTCATCGCCGGCGACTTCAACGACTGGCGGCTGCGGGCGCATGGCAAGCTGAGCCGCTGCGCGGGATTGAAGGAGGTATTCGTCGCCACGCAGGGCGTGGCCGCGCGCACCTTCCCCGCCCGCTGGCCCCTGTTGCGCCTGGACCGCATCTACGTGCGCAACACGGCCCGCTTCCGCCCGCTGGCCCTCGCCACCCGTCCCTGGACCCATCTGTCCGATCACGCGCCCTTGGCCGCGGAGGTGGTGATATGAGGAGGATCCCGCGATGAGCGCTAGATGGATTCCTGGCAACGCCTTCAAACTCCTGGAAAACGGCGAGGCCTACTATCCGCGGGTGTTCGAAGTCATCGAGCAGGCGCAGGCCGAAGTCCTGGTGGAAACCTTCATCCTGTTCGACGACAAGGTCGGGCAGGGCTTGCGCCGCGTGCTGATAGCCGCCGCGCAGCGCGGGGTGCGCGTCAGCCTGCTGATCGACGGCTACGGCTCGGAAAGCCTGTCCGAGGAATTCCTGGGCGGCATGCTCCGCGCCGGCGTCAGCGTGCGCGTGTTCGACCCGCGCGCACGGGTGTTCGGCTTGCGCACCAATGTATTCCGCCGCATGCACCGCAAGATCGTCGTGGTCGACGGGGAAACCGCCTTCATCGGCGGCATCAACTTTTCCGCCGACCACCTGGGCGATTTCGGCCCGCAGGCCAAGCAGGACTACGCGGTCGAGATACAGGGTCCCATCGTCACTGAAATCCATCGTTTCGCCCGCCGCACCGTCGACCCGAAAAAGCGCGGCCGCTGGTGGCCGCGCCGGGCGCAGCAAAATCCCGCCGAGCGGCATGCCGGCAAGGCCGAGGCCATGTTCGTGGTGCGCGACAACGTTCGCCACCACACCGACATCGAACGGCACTATCGCGCCGCCATCCGCCTGGCCCAGCACGAGGTGACCATCGCCAACGCCTATTTCTTCCCCGGCTACCGCTTGCTGCGCGACCTGCGCAACGCCGCCCAGCGCGGGGTGCGCGTGCGCCTGATCCTGCAGGGCGAACCCGACATGCCCATCGTCAAGGTGGCCGCCGGCATGCTCTACGATCACCTGACGGCGGCGGGCGTGCAGATCTACGAGTATTGCAAGCGGCCGCTGCACGGCAAGGTCGCGTGCGTGGACGGCACCTGGGCCACGGTCGGATCGAGCAATCTGGACCCGCTCAGCCTTGCCCTGAACCTGGAAGCGAACGTCATGATCCGCGATGCGGAGTTCGCATCCTTCCTGCGTGAGCGGCTGGAATGGCTGATGGAAAACCATTGCCGGCACCCCGAGCCCGCGCCCCCGGGCAGCCGCAAGCTGCGGCGCCTGCTGTGGGGCATCTTCGTCTACCACTTCCTGCGCCGCTTCCCTTCCTGGACCGGCTGGCTGCCCGCGCACAAACCCCGTCTACTCACGGTGGCCCCGCCGCCGATCGCCACCGAATCAGAGGAAACGCATGAGCAGCGAACAGCTTAGCGCCGCGGCCCCGCGCCAGGGCGGCTTCATGCAGGGGCTGCGCGCGCGCTGGCCCCTGCTGCGCAAGATCATCTTCATCGCCTTCGCCCTGCTGGTGATCGGCCTGCTGGTGAACCTGGCCCGCGACGTGGAGTGGGAAAAGGTGATGGAGGCGGTGCGGGCCAATACCTGGCCCGTCCTGTTGCGCGCGTGCGGCGTTGCCGTCGCGAGCTACCTGATCTATGCCTGTTTCGACCTGCTGGCGATTCCCTACCTGGGCCACAAGATTCCCCCGCTCCGGGTGATGGCGGTGGGCATCGTCGCCTATGCCTTCAACCTGAACATGGGGTCGCTAATCGGCAGCGTGGGCTTCCGTTTCCGGCTGTACTTGAAGATGGGACTGCAGGCCGCGGAAATCACCCGCATCGTCGGCCTGAGCCTGACCACCAACTGGCTGGGTTATTTCTGGGTGGCCGGCGGCCTGTTCGCCTGGGGCGTCCTGCCGATCCCGGACAACTGGAATATCGGGGCAGGGGCACTGCGCGTGATCGGCGCGGCCATGGTGCTCGCCGCCGTGGCCTATGTGGCGCTGTGCGCGTGGTCGCGGCGCCGGTCCTGGACCATCCGGGGGCACGAGATATTCCTGCCGTCCGGCAAGGTCGCCCTGGCGCAGAGCGTGCTGGGCAGCGCCTGCTGGATGTCGATCGGCATGGTGGTCTGGACCCTGATGCGCCACGACGTGTCCTATGCCCTGGTGCTGGGGGTGCTGCTGCTGAGCGGCATCGCCGGCGCCGTCACCCATATTCCCGGCGGCCTGGGTGTGGTGGAGGCCGTATTCGTCGCCATGTTGTCGGGACAGGTCCCGCACTACGAAATCCTGGGCACGCTGCTCACCTACCGGGCGGTCTACTACCTGGGGCCCTTCGCCATCGCGGCCGTGCTGTATTTCATCCTGGAAGCCGGCATACGCAAGGGGGCGAACCTGCCTCCGGCACCCGACTCCGCGCGCTAGCGGCGGGCTGGTCCGCCGGGCCGGCGGCCGGGCTGACGGCGGGGACGTGGTCCGGCCGCGTCCACGCCCGGTTTTTCCACTTGAAACCATGCCAGACGGCGCCCCTCCCGGGCGCCGTTCTGTTTCATGCTGCACTGCGGCAGGGGTAAACCCGAGTGTGAAAATTTATTTTCATGAATAAAATGGCGGGCGAAATCCATTTACATCTGCGGTTCCTCAACGGTCCTGTCCCGCTCCCGATCTGCCTCGCGCCCAGGCGCGCATCCGCCCTCCACCCGGGGGGACGCCGCCCGCCACGAACGCTCCCGCCCGCATGAACCAGCCCGCCGTCACCATCGCCGATCGCATCGCGAACGCCCAGCCCACGCTCAGCCCGACGCAGCATCGGCTGGCGGAATACGTGCTGGCGCACCAGTTCCGGGCGGCGACGATGACCATCGACGAGTTCGCCGCGGCGAATGGGGTGTCGGTCGCCACCGCCAACCGCTTCGCCCGTACGTTGGGCCTGCCGGGGTATCCGCAGTTCCGCGCCGAGCTGGCGCGCGGTTTCGAGTCCGCGCTGGCGCCCGTGGAAAAACTGCGTACGCGCCTGGCGCATCCGGCCACCGCGGCGGAAGTCTTCGCCGCTTCGCTGCAGGAAGACGCGCGCAATGCGGAGCGTTCGCTGCAATCGCTGGACGCCGCCGCCTGCGAGCGGGCCGTGGACGCCGTGCTGGCCGCGCGGCGCATCTATATCGTCGGTTTCGGCGCCAGCGGCTTCCTGGCCGGATTGATGCATCGTTCGCTGTTCATGCACTGCGACGTGGTCGAGTCGCTGGCCGGCCCGGGCGGCGTGTCCCAGGCCGCGCGCCGCCTGCCGCGCATGAAGCCGGACGACCTGATGGTCGTCATCGGCTTTCCCCGCTACGTCAACGACACCGTGACGCTGGCTGCCGCCGCCAGGGAAGCCGGCGTCCCCGTGCTGGCGCTCACGGACAAGCCCACGTCGCCGCTGGCCCCGCTGGCCACCGTCGCGCTGTACGCGCACGCCGAGCGCCAGTTGTTCGCGAATTCCGAGACGGCGGCGCTGGGCCTCATCGAGGCGCTGGCCGCCGCGGTGGCCTTCCGCGCCAAAGACTCGGTCGCCTCCGCGCTGGAGGCCACCCAATCCATCATGCCGTGGCTGCTCCACGGCTCAGGAGAAAGAAAGCGATGATCCAACCCGTAGTGGCCATCCATGGCGGCGCCGGCACCATGTCGCGCGCGTCGATCTCGCCCGAACAGGAGCGCGAGTACCTGGATGCCTTGAACGAGATCCTGGCGGCTGCCCAGGCCGTGCTGGCGCGCGGCGGCAGCGCCCTGGACGCGGTGACGGAAGCCGTCACGCGCCTGGAAGACTGTCCGCTCTTCAATGCCGGGCATGGCGCCGTCTACACCAGCGCCGGCACGCACGAGCTTGATGCGTCCATCATGGACGGCGCCACGCTGCGATCCGGCGCGATCGCCAACGTGAATTGCGTGCGCAACCCGGTGCTGGCGGCACGCCGCGTCATGGAGCACAGCAAGCACGTGTTCTTCGTCGGACAGGGCGCCGAGGCGTTCGCGCGCGAGCAGGGCCTGGACATCGTCGACCCATCCTATTTCTCGACGCCGGCGCGCTATGAACAGCTGCTGCGCGTGCAGCGCGAACAGCCCGGCGCGGCGGTGCTGGACCATGATGGACAAGCCATGGTGGCGGGCGTGCAGCCCGCCGCGGCGCCCATCGATCCCGACCGCAAGTTCGGCACCGTGGGCGCCGTGGCCCTGGATGCGCAAGGCAACCTGGCGGCCGCGACGTCCACCGGCGGCGTCACGAACAAGCAGGTGGGTCGCGTGGGCGATGCGCCGCTGATCGGCGCCGGCTGCTACGCCGCCAATGCGACCTGCGCGGTGTCGACGACCGGTACCGGCGAAATGTTCATCCGCATGGTGGCCTCCTACGACGTGGCCGCGCAGATGGAATACCGCGGCGCCACGCTGGAAGAAGCCGCCCATTCCGTCGTACATGACAAGCTGCCGCGCATCGGCGGCAAGGGCGGCCTGATCGCGGTCGATGGCCAGGGCAACGTATCGCTGACCTTCAATACCGAAGGCATGTATCGCGGCCATGCCCGCGTGGGCGAAGCGCCGGTGGCCGCCATCTATCGATGACGCGGCGACGGGCGCCATGAGTGTAATGAGTTTCAGGGGATGAATATGGCCGACAGCATGATGGACGCGCGGGCGACGACCCGTCGCGACGATCGGCCGGCAATGCCGGAGAGCCGCGTGGTGCAGGTGCGTGACCTGACCGTGCGGTTCGCGACCGCGGAGCGTACCGTCGAGGCCGTGCGCGACCTGTCCTTCCACGTGGACCGGGGCGAAACCCTGGCCATCGTGGGCGAGTCGGGATCGGGCAAGTCGGTGACTTCGCTCGCGCTGATGCGCCTGGTGGAACACGGCGGCGGCCGCATCGCGCAGGGCAGCCTGTTGCTGCGGCGGCGCGCGGGCCAGGTCATCGAACTGGCGGGCGCCAGCCAGCGCGAGATGCGCGGCGTGCGCGGCGCCGACATGGCGATGATTTTCCAGGAGCCGATGACGTCGCTGAATCCGGTCTTCACCGCCGGCGACCAGATCGCGGAATCCATCCGCCTGCACCAGGGCAAGGATCGCGCGGCCTCGCGCGCCGAAGCGCTGCGCATGCTGGAACAGGTTCGTATTCCGGAAGCGCGTTCCATCATGGATCGCTATCCGCACCAGCTGTCGGGCGGCATGCGCCAGCGCGTGATGATCGCGATGGCGCTGGCCTGCAAGCCGGCGCTGCTGATCGCCGATGAACCGACCACCGCGCTGGACGTGACCATCCAGGCGCAGATCCTGCAGCTGATCCGCGCGCTGCAGGAAGAAATGCATATGGGGGTGGTGTTCATCACGCACGATATGGGCGTGGTGGCGGAAGTCGCCGACCGGGTGCTGGTGATGTACCGCGGCGACAAGGTGGAAGAGGGGCCGTCGACCGACATCTTCGGCGCGCCGAAGCACCGCTACACCCAGGCATTGCTGTCGGCCGTGCCCCGGCTGGGCTCCATGCGCGGCACGGATCTGCCGGAGCGCTTCGAGCTGGTGCGCATGGATGCCGGTTCGACGATCGCCGCCGCCGATGCGGCCGCGGACGCGGCGGCCGATGCCGCGGCGGACGGTGACGCGCTGGCCGCCGACGCGACGGCCAGGGAACCCATCCTCAGCGTCCGCGACCTGGTCACGCGTTTCGATCTGCGTGGCGGTATCCTGAGCCGTGTGCGCGGCCGCGTGCACGCGGTGGAAAAGGTCAGCTTCGATCTTTATCCGGGAGAAACGCTGGCGCTGGTCGGCGAATCCGGCTGCGGCAAATCCACCACCGGACGCTCGCTGCTGCGCCTGACCGAAAGCCAGGGCGGCAGCATCAAGCTGGAAGGCCGCGACATCGGCAAGCTCAAGGGCGCGGAACTGCAAGCCTTGCGCCGCGATATCCAGTTCGTGTTCCAGGATCCCTTCGCGTCGCTCGATCCGCGCGTCACGGTCGGCTTTTCCATCATGGAGCCGCTGCTGGTGCATGGCGTGGCGAGCGGCAAGGAAGCGGAGCGCCGCGTGGCCGAACTGCTGGAGCGCGTCGGCCTGCCGGCGGCGATGGCGCAGCGCTACCCGCACGAGTTTTCCGGCGGCCAGCGGCAGCGCGTCTGCATCGCCCGCGCGCTGGCGCTGAATCCCAAGGTCGTGATCGCCGACGAATCGGTGTCGGCCCTGGACGTCTCCATCCAGGCGCAGATCGTCAATCTGCTGATCGACCTGCAGCGCGACCTGGGCGTGGCCTTCCTGTTCATTTCGCACGATATGGCGGTGGTCGAACGCATCAGCCACCGCGTGGCGGTGATGTACCTGGGCCAGATCGTCGAGATCGGCCCGCGCCGCGCGATTTTCGAGAACCCCCAGCACGCGTACACCAAGAAGCTGATGGCCGCCGTACCGATCGCCGATCCGGCGCGGCGCCACCTGAAGCGCACGCTGCTGACCGAAGAAATACCCAGCCCGATCCGCAGGCCCGGCGACGAGCCGGTGGTCGCGCCGCTGGTGAATGTCGGACCGGGACACTACGTGGCCCGGCACGCCGTGGGCGGCCGGTATTGAGGCCGTCCAGCCGCTCGTCCTGCGGCATCGTTTTCCTCCGTTGTCGTGTTTTCCTCCGTTGTCGTTTTAGTCCACCCACTCTCCTTTCACCCTCAGGAGTGCATCACATGAAAGCATTGCGCCCCACCCGTCTGATGGCCGCCGCGGCGCTGGCCTTCGGCGTCGCCGCGTCGCCCCTGGCGCACGCGACGAAGGATGTGACCTTTGCCGTTTCCATCGCCCTGGAAACGCTCGATCCCTACAACACCAACAGCACCCTGAACCAGGCCGCCGGCAAGGCGTACTACGAAGGCCTGTTCGAATTCGACAAGGACCTGAAGATCCAGCCCGTGCTCGCCACCGGCTACGAAGTCAGCCCCGACGGCCTGGTCTACACGATCAAGCTGCGCCAGGGCGTCAAGTTCCAGGACGGTACGGACTTCACCGCGGACGCCGTCAAGGCCAACTTCGACCGCGTCTCGAACCCCGAGAACCGCCTGACCCGCTACACGCAGTTCAACCAGGTCGAGAAGACCGAAGTGGTCGATCCGTACACCGTGCGCATCACGCTGAAGCGTCCGTTCTCGGCCTTCATCAATGCGCTGGCCCACCCGGCCGCCATGATGATCTCGCCCGCCGCGCTGAAGAAGTGGGGCAACAAGGACATCGGCTTCCACCCCGTGGGCACCGGCCCCTTCGAGTTCGTCGAATGGAAACCGGCCGAATACCTGAAGGTCAAGAAGTTCGACGGCTACTGGCGCAAGGGCTATCCCAAGGTGGATACGCTGACCTTCCGCACGGTCACCGACAACAACACCCGCGCCGCCGTGGTGCAGACGGGCGAAGCGCAGTTTGCCTTCCCGGTGCCCTACGAGCAGGCCGCCACGCTGGCCAAGAACGACAAGATCGACGTGGTCGATCGCAAAAACTCGATCATGGCCCGCTATGTGTCGATGAACGTGCAGCAGAAGCCCTTCGACAATCCCAAGGTGCGCCAGGCGATCAACTACGCCATCAACAAGGAAGCGCTGATCAAGGTGGCCTATGCCGGCTACGCCAGCGTGTCCACCGGCGTGATCCCGCAGGGCGTCGAGTACGCCTACCTGATCGACAAGAAGGGCTGGGGCTACGATCCGAAGAAGGCGCGCGAACTGCTGAAGGAAGCCGGCTATCCCAACGGTTTCGAAAGCACCCTGTGGTCGGCCTATAACGACGGCACTTCGCAGAAGATCGTCCAGTTCCTGCAGCAGCAGCTGGCCCAGGTCGGCGTCAAGGTGTCGGTCGAGGTGCTGGAATCCGGCCAACGCGTGCAGCGCGTGCAGCAGGTGCAGAAGCCCGAGGACGCCAAGGTCCGCATGTACTACGCGGGCTGGTCGTCGTCCACCGGCGAAGCCGACTGGGGCCTGCGTCCGCTGCTGGCCACCGAAGCCTTCCCGCCGCAGCTGAACAACACGGCCTACTACTCGAACCCCAAGGTGGACGACGACATCAAGAAAGCCTTGACCACCACCAACAAGGACGAGAAGACCGCCCTGTACAAGGACGCGCAGCAGACCATCTGGAACGATGCGCCGTGGGCCTTTCTGGTCACGCAGGGCAACGTGTACGTGAAGTCGAAGAACCTGAGCGGCGTGTACGTGATGCCCGACACCAGCTTCTGGTATGGCGACGTCGATCTGAAGCAATAAAGGCAGTGCAATAAGCGCAGTGCAGTAACCCACCGCGCGGATGCTCCGGCATCCGCGCGCAGGAAATCCTTATGCTTACCTACATCGTCAAGCGCCTTCTGGGCATGATACCCACGCTGCTGCTGGTCATCGCGGTGGTGTTCATGTTCGTCCACATGCTGCCCGGCGACCCGGCGCGGCTGGCGGCGGGCCAGGACGCCGACGAACAGACAGTGCAACTGGTGCGCCAGGAACTCGGGCTGGACCTGCCCCTGCCGCAACAGTTCGTCCGCTATTTCACGCACATGCTGCAGGGCGACCTGGGCGTGTCCCTGCGCAGCAAGCGCCCCGTCAGCACCGAGATCGCCGACCGCTTCATGCCGACGCTGCTGCTGACCATGACCAGCATGGTGTGGTCCGTGCTGTTCGGCATGGTCATCGGCATCGCGTCCGCCGTCTGGCGCAACCGCTGGCCGGACCGCCTGGGCATGACGCTGGCCGTGTCGGGCATTTCCTTCCCCGCGTTCGCGCTCGGGATGATGATGATGCAGGTGTTTTCGGTGCAGCTGGGCTGGCTGCCGACCATAGGCGCGTCCAGCTGGAAACACTACATACTGCCTTCCATCACGCTGGGCGCGGCCGTGGCGGCCGTGATGGCGCGGTTCACGCGCGCGTCCTTCGTCGAAGTCATACAGGAAGACTTCGTGCGCACCGCGCGCGCCAAGGGCCTGGCCGAATCGGTGGTGGTGGCCAAGCACACGCTGCGCAACGCCCTGATCCCGGTCGTCACCATGATGGGCCTGCAGTTCGGTTTTCTGCTGGGCGGCTCCATCGTCGTCGAGACCGTGTTCAGCTGGCCCGGCCTGGGCGCGCTGCTGGTCGACGCCGTGACGCAACGCGACTATCCCGTGATCCAGGGCCTGGTGCTGCTGTTCTCCCTGGAATTCATTCTGATCAACCTGGTGGTGGACGTGCTGTATGGCGTGATCAACCCCAGCATCCGGTACAAGTGAGGCGGCCATGTCGCAACCCATGACGCAACTCGACAACACCGCCGCCGCCGGCGCCGCGACCGCCGCCGTGCCGGCCGGCGCCGAAGCCGTGCGCACGCCGTTCACGGAATTCTGGCGCAAGTTCAAGAAGCAGCACCTCGCCATGGGCGCGGGTATCTTCGTGTTGCTGCTGGTCGTGGTGGCCGCGCTGGCGCCATGGATCGTCCCCTTCGACGCCGAGAACTATTTCGACTACGACAATCTGAACGCCGGTCCGTCGCTGGTGCACTGGCTGGGCGTGGACGCGCTGGGCCGCGACATCTTCAGCCGCATCCTGATGGGCGCGCGCATTTCGCTGGTCACGGGCTTCGTCTCGGTGGCGCTGGGCGCGGCCGTGGGCACCTTCCTGGGCCTGATGGCGGGCTACTACGAAGGCTGGTGGGAACGCGTCAGCATGCGGCTGTCGGACGTGCTGCTGGCCTTCCCCGGCATGCTGCTGGCGATCGGCGTGGTGGCCATCCTGGGCTCCAGCATGGTCAACGTGGTGGTCGCGGTGGCGGTGTTCAGCGTGCCGGCCTTCGCCCGCCTGGTGCGCGGCAACACGCTGTCCATCAAGCACATGACCTACGTGGAAGCCGTGCGCAGTATCGGCGCGTCGGACTGGACCATCATCATGCGGCATATCCTGCCCGGCACGATATCGCCCATCGTCGTCTACGGCACCATGCGCATCGGCACCTCCATCATCACGGCGGCCAGCCTGTCCTTCCTGGGCATGGGCGCGCAGCCGCCCACGCCGGAGTGGGGCGCGATGCTGAACGAGGCGCGCGCGGATATGGTGACGTCGCCGCACATCGCGGTGTTCCCGGCGCTGGCCATTTTCCTGACCGTACTGGCGTTCAACCTGCTGGGGGACGGCCTGCGCGACGCGCTGGATCCCAAGATCGATCGGCGCTGATCCATGGCCACGGACATGACGGCAGGCAGCGGCGCGGCGAAGCCGGCCCGCGCCGGCGAGCAGCCCCGCGTCGGCACGCTGCCTTCGGGCGCGCTCGACACCATCTGCGACGTCGCCGGCGTGGCGGTGGGCCATGCGACGCTGGCGCGCGGCGCCACCCAGACCGGTGTGACGGTCGTGCGCCCGCACGCCGGCGATCCCTATCGGGACAAGGTGCCGGCCGGACTGGCGGTGTTGAATGGCTTCGGCAAGAGCATCGGCCTGGTGCAGGTGGAAGAGCTCGGCCTGCTGGAAACGCCGATCGCGCTGACCAATACCTTCGCGGTCGGCACCGTGGCCAACGCCCAGATCCGCCAGGCGGTGGGCGCCAATCCGGAAATCGGCCGAGCCTGGCCGACGGTGAACCCGCTGGTGTTCGAGTGCAATGACGGCTATCTGAACGACATCCAGGCCATGGCCGTGGCCGAGTCCGACTACGTGGCCGCCCACGGCGCCGCGTCGGCCGATTGCGCGCAGGGCGCCGTCGGCGCGGGCCGGGGGATGTCCTGCTTCGGTTTCAAGGGCGGCATCGGCAGCGCGTCGCGGATGACGCGCCCGGCGGACGGCCGGTCCTGGACGGTAGGCGCCCTGGTGCTGGCGAATTTCGGCCGCCGGCCCCTGCTGACGGTCGCCGGGCGGCCCTTCGGGCAGTGGCTGGAGCGCGATCGCGCGCTGGGCCCCCAGGCAGGCAGCGCGGCCGCGGCGGGGCAAGACGCCACGATGGCGGATCCCGCCGACGGCGCCGCCACGGCAGGCGCGGAAAAGGGTTCCATCATCCTGCTGCTGGCGACCGATGCGCCGCTGGACGCCCGCCAGCTGCGCCGCCTGGCGCTGCGGGCCGGTGCCGGCCTGGCCCGCACAGGTTCCGTATTCGGCCACGGCAGCGGCGACATCGCGCTGGCCTTCTCCACGGCCTATACCGTGCCGCACCTGGCGGACCGCGGCATGCCGGCGATCGCCATGCTCCATGAAACCCGCATCGATCCGCTGTTCGAGGCGGCCGCCGAAGCGATCGAGCAGGCCATCCTGCACGCGCTATGGCGCGCGGACGGCGTTACCGGCCGCGACGGCCATGCCAGGGCGGCCCTGCGCGACGCGATTCCCGCCTGGCGGGAATGGCTGGACGGCCGGCCCTGAACACGGGGCCCTGAGCGCCGAGCCCTGAGCGCCAGGCCAGGATATCGACCTACAAAAAGCACCTACAGGAAGCTTTTCATGCGCATACTCGTTTCCACCGACATCGAGGGCGTCGCCGGCGTCTTCCATTCCCAGCAGGTCACCGCCGGCAACGCCGAATACGAGCGTGCCCGCGCCTGGATGACGGGCGAAGCCAACGCGGCGGTCGCCGGCGCCTTCGAAGGGGGCGCCGATGACGTGCTGGTCAACGACTCGCACGGCGGTTTTCGCAATCTGCTGCCCGACGGCATCGACGAACGCGCCCGGCTGGTGCTGGGCAAACCGCGCTACCTGGGCATGATGGGCGGACTGGAAGAGCCCTGCGACGCGGTCTTCATGATCGGTTACCACTCGCGTGCCCAGGGCCGTGGCGTGCTCGCCCACACCATCAACGGTTTTTCCTTCGCCAAGGTCCGCATCAACGGCATGGAGCTGGGCGAAGCCGGGCTCTACGGCGCGCTGGCGGGCGAACTGGGCGTCCCGGTCGCCCTGGCCAGCGGCGACGATGTCTTCATCGGCGAAACCCGCGAGCTGTTTCCCGGCGCGGCCTGGGTCCAGACCAAGATCGCGCGCGGGCAGGGCAGCGGCGTATCGCTGTCGCCGGCGGCCGCGCGCGCGGCCATCCGCGACGCCGCGCGCCAGGCCATGGACAATATCGGCAGCCTCAAGCCCTGGCGTATCGAGCCGCCTATAGAATGCGTGCTGCAGACCCAGAACCCGGCGCTGGCCGACCTGTTCTGCACCTGGCCCGCGCTGGAGCGCGTGGACGGCGTAACGCTGCGCTTCACCACCGACAGCATGCAGGCCGCCATACGCACGCTCAACAGCCTGGCCGCCATGTCATTCATGCTGCGCTGACCGCGCCCCAAGGATTTCCATGCCGCATACCGACACCCGTATCGCAGCGCTGCGCCACGCCATGGCCGCGCGCGGCCTGACGGCCTACGTCGTCCCGTCCGCCGATCCCCACCTGTCCGAATACCTGCCGGCGCGCTGGCAGGGGCGGCAATGGCTGTCCGGCTTCACCGGTTCGGTGGGGACCCTGGTCGTCACCGCGGATTTCGCCGGCCTGTGGGTGGACAGCCGCTATTGGGTGCAGGCGGAAGCGCAACTGGCGGGCACCTGTGTCAGCCTGATGAAGCTGGGCGATCCGTCCGTGCCGGCGCACCCTGAATGGCTGGCGGCGCATTGCAAGGCGCGGGCCGCCGCCGGGCAGGCCGCGGTCGGCGCGGACGGCCAGGTGTTGTCGCTGGCCGCGCACCGGGTGCTGGCCGACGCGGTGACCGCCGCGGGCGGCCGCCTCGATATCTCCCACGACCTGCTGGCCGACATCTGGCCGGACCGCCCGGGATTGCCGGCGGCGCCGGTGCGCGAGCACCTGCCGCCTTACGCCTGCGTGACGCGCGCCGACAAGCTGGCGCGCGTCCGCGCGGCCATGCGGGCCAAGGGTGCGACGGCCCACCTGATCAGCTCGCTGGACGATGTCGCGTGGCTGTTCAACCTGCGCGGCGCCGATGTGGACTACAACCCGGTCTTCGTCGGCCATGCGCTGATCCTGGCCGACCGCGCCGAACTGTACACCGCGGCCGGCAAGATCGACGCCGCCCTGGCGCAACGCCTGGGCGCCGATGGCGTCGCCATCCGCCCCTACGACGCCTACGCGCAGGCCCTGGCCGGGCTGCCGGCGGACGCGGCGGTCCTGGTGGATCCGGCGCGCACCACGGTCGGCGTGCTGGCGGCGCTGCCCGCCACCGCGCGCCGCGTGGAAGCCATCAACCCGAGCACCCTGGCCAAATCCCGCAAGACCGATGACGAACTGGCCCATGTACGCGCGGTCATGGAGCAGGACGGCGCCGCCCTCTGCGAATTCTTCGCCTGGTTCGACGCCGCCGTGGGGCGCGAAGCGATCACCGAGCTGACCATAGACGAAAAGCTGAGCGCCGCCCGCCGGCGCCGCCCCGGATTCGTCTCGCTCAGCTTCGGCACCATCGCGGCCTACAACGCCAATGGCGCCATGCCGCATTACCGCGCCACCCCGGAGTCGCACGCCGCCATCGAAGGCGACGGTCTTCTGCTGATCGATTCGGGCGGCCAGTACGAAGGCGGCACCACGGACATCACCCGGGTCGTCGGCGTCGGGCGCCCCACGGCCGAGCAGAAGCGCGATTTCACCCTGGTGCTGAAAGGCATGATCGCGCTGTCGCGCGCCCGTTTTCCGCGCGGCGTGCTGTCGCCGATGCTCGACGCCATCGCGCGCGCGCCCATCTGGGAAGGCGGCGCGGAATACGGCCATGGCACCGGCCATGGCGTGGGCTACTTCATGAACGTGCACGAAGGGCCGCAGGTGATCGCGCACCGCGCCCAGGCCACGCCCCATACCGCCATGGAGCCCGGCATGATCACGTCCAACGAGCCGGGCATCTACCGGCCGGGACGCTGGGGCGTGCGGATCGAGAACCTGGTCTGCAACCGGCCCGCGCAGACCACGGAGCTGGGTGAATTCCTGGCGTTCGAGACGCTGACGCTGTGTCCCATCGATACGACCTGCATCCTGGCGGACATGCTGCGGCCGGACGAGATCGCCTGGCTGGACGGCTATCACGCCCAGGTGCGCGAGCGCCTGCTGCCGCACGTCGACGGCGCCGCCCGGGAATGGCTGTTGGCGCGCACGCGGGCGCTGGCCACGGCGGAGTAGGCGAGCCCCGGGGGCCGCGCGGGCGGCCGCCGTTGTTACTTCGCGACGCGATGGGAAATACCGGGATTCGCCGACGGCCCGGCTATAATCCAAATTTCCCGCACGCGCCCGGCCGCCCGGGCGCTATTCACGATGACCAAATACGTATTTGTCACCGGTGGCGTAGTGTCTTCCCTGGGGAAAGGCATCGCCGCCGCGTCCCTCGGCGCGATCCTGGAATCGCGCGGTCTGCAAGTCACCCTGCTCAAGCTCGACCCGTACATCAACGTCGATCCCGGCACCATGAGCCCCTTCCAGCATGGCGAGGTTTTCGTCACGGAAGACGGCGCCGAGACCGACCTGGACCTGGGCCATTACGAGCGCTTCATTTCCACGCGCATGCGCAAGGTGAACAACTTCACCACCGGCCAGATCTACGAATCCGTGCTGCGCAAGGAACGCCGGGGCGACTACCTGGGCAAGACGGTGCAGGTCATCCCGCACATCACCAATGAAATCCAGGACTTCATCGCTCGTGGCGCCGAAGCCGGCTGGGATGGCAACACCGACGTGGCCATCGTCGAAATCGGCGGCACGGTCGGCGATATCGAGTCCCTGCCTTTCCTGGAAGCCGCGCGGCAGATGAGCCTGCGCATGGGCCGCAACAACGCGGCCTTCATCCACCTGACCCTGGTGCCCTTCATCGCATCGGCGGGCGAACTGAAAACCAAGCCCACGCAGCACTCGGTGCAGAAACTGCGCGAAATCGGTATCTATCCGGATGCGCTGCTGTGCCGGGCGGACCGGCCCATCCCGGAAGACGAACGCGCCAAGATTTCACTGTTTTCCAACGTGCCGCTGGACGCCGTCATTTCGGTCTGGGACGCGGATTCGATCTACAAGATTCCCGCCATGCTGCACAAGCAGGGCCTGGACAACCTGGTGTGCGACGCCCTGGGCCTGACGCCGCCCCCGGCCGACCTGTCCATGTGGGACGACCTGGTCGAAGCCCTGGAACATCCGGTGCACGAAGTTACGATCGGCATGGTCGGCAAGTACGTCGACCTGACGGAATCGTACAAGTCGCTGACCGAAGCCCTGGTCCACGCCGGCATCCATACCCGTTCGCGCGTCAAGATCGAATACATCGACTCGGAAGACCTGGAAGCGCACGGCACGGACAGCCTCAAGCACCTGGACGCCATCCTGGTGCCGGGCGGCTTCGGCAAGCGCGGCACCGAAGGCAAGATCGCCGCCATCCGCTATGCGCGCGAAAACGGCGTGCCCTACCTGGGCATCTGCCTGGGCATGCAGCTGGCGGTCATCGAGTTCTCGCGCCACGTGGCCGGCCTGGGCGGTGCCAACAGCACGGAATTCGATCCCGCCGCCCCGCACCCGGTCGTCGCCCTGATCACCGAATGGATGGATCGCGAAGGCCGCGTGGAAAAGCGCGACGCCAATTCCGACCTGGGCGGCACCATGCGCAAGGGCGCGCAGCGCTGCCCGGTCAAGCCCGGCACGTTGGCCGCGAAGATCTACGGGCCGGAAGTCAACGAACGGCACCGCCATCGCTACGAAGTGAACAACGTCTACGTGCCCCGGCTGGAAGACGCCGGCATGGTGATCAGCGCGCGTACGCCCACCGAGAACCTGCCGGAAATGATGGAGCTGCCGGCGCATCCCTGGTTCGTGGGCGTGCAGTTCCACCCGGAATTCACGTCGACGCCGCGCGACGGGCACCCGCTGTTCTCCAGCTACATCCAGGCCGCCATCGACAGGCAGCAACGCCGCGCGGCGGACGCCGCGTGAAGCGGGCGTCCGCGCGCTCGCACGCAGCCGCGGACGCTCCGTGAACGCCACCGCGCCATGGCCGTTTGATTCCAGTCGGCGCCGGCCGGTCCGGCGCCGCAGCGCAAAGTTTTCAACGATCTCAACGACCTAGGGAAGACCATCATGAGTGCAATCGTCGACATCATCGGCCGCGAAATCCTGGATTCGCGCGGCAATCCCACCGTGGAATGCGATGTGCTGCTGGAATCGGGCGCCATGGGCCGGGCCGCGGTGCCGTCGGGCGCCTCCACCGGCACGCGCGAAGCCATCGAACTGCGCGACGGCGACAAAGGCCGCTACCTGGGCAAGGGCGTGCTGCGCGCGGTCGAAAACCTGAACACCGAAATCTCCGAAGCGCTGATGGGGCTGGACGCGCAGGAACAGACCTTCGTCGACCGCACCCTGATCGAACTGGACGGCACCGATGCCAAGGAACGCCTGGGCGCCAACGCCATCCTGGCCGCCAGCATGGCGGTGGCGCGCGCCGCCGCCGACGAATCCGGCCTGTCGCTGTACCGCTATTTCGGCGGCAGCGGCCCCATGAGCATGCCGGTGCCCATGATGAACGTCATCAACGGCGGCGCGCACGCCAACAACACGCTGGACCTGCAGGAATTCATGATCCTGCCGGTGGGCGCGGCCAGCTTCCGCGAAGCGCTGCGCTGGGGCGCGGAAGTCTTCCACGCGCTCAAGAAGCTGATCAACGCGCAAGGCATGTCCACCGCCGTGGGCGACGAAGGCGGTTTCGCGCCCAACGTCGCCAATCACGAGGCCGCCATCCAGCTGATCCTGAAAGCCATCGGCGAAGCCGGCTACGAACCCGGCACGCAGATCGCGCTGGGCCTGGATTGCGCCAGCTCGGAATTCTTCAAGAACGGCAAGTACGTGCTGGAAGGTGAAGGCGGCATTTCGCTGAGCTCGCAGGAATTCGCCAATCTGCTGGCCACGTGGTGCGACAAGTACCCCATCATTTCGATCGAAGACGGCATGGCCGAAAACGATTGGGACGGCTGGAAGCTGCTGACCGACCAACTGGGCAAGAAGGTGCAGCTGGTCGGCGACGATCTGTTCGTCACCAATACGCGCATCCTGAAGGAAGGCATCTCCCGGGGCGTGGCCAATTCCATCCTGATCAAGATCAACCAGATCGGCACGCTGACCGAAACTTTCGCCGCCATCGAAATGGCCAAGCGCGCCGGCTACACCGCCGTGGTTTCGCATCGCTCGGGTGAAACGGAAGACTCCACCATCGCTGATATCGCCGTGGCGACCAATGCCATGCAGATCAAGACCGGGTCGCTGTCGCGTTCGGACCGCATGGCCAAGTACAACCAGCTGCTCCGCATCGAGGAAGAACTGGCTGAAGTCGCGTCCTATCCTGGCGTGGAAGCCTTCTACAACCTGCGCTGACCTGGTCGCGCGTCCGGCGGCCGGCCCTGACGGGGCGGCGGCCGTTCAACCCTGTTCGGATACCGCATGCGCCTGTTGTTCCTGGTTCTACTGGCCCTGGTCTGCCTGATCCAGTACCCGTTGTGGCTGGGCAAGGGCGGCTGGTTCAAGGTGTGGGACCTGCAGAAACAGGTGGCCGCGCAGCGCGCCGTCAACGAAGGCATGCGCGCCCGCAACGCCGCCCTGGATGCGGAAGTGCACGACCTGCAGTCGGGCACGGGCGCGATCGAGGAACGGGCGCGCAGCGAACTGGGCATGATGAAGGACGGCGAGGTTTTCGTGCAGATCGTGCCCGCCGGCAGCGCACCCGCCACGTCCGCTTCCGCGCAAGCGCCGCAATCCGCCGACGCGAGCAATCGCCCAGGGGCCGCGCCGGCCACACCGGCCGCCAACCGCGCCACCGGCGCGTCGCCGGCCAGCCGTGCGGGTGCGGGCACCAACGCCAATGCCGCGCAAGGCACGCGCCGCTAGGCGCGCCCCGCTAGGCGCGCTCCGCTAGGCGCGCCCCGGCCGCGTCAGGCCAGCCCGTCGCCATTCCCGACTGGCGCGCAGCACAGTAGCACCCCGCAAGCGGGGTCGTCGATCGGTCCGTCGCTCCCGTCCGGGAGCAAGGGGCCAGCCCCCGCATCCCGTCGCTCAGGCGCGCTGATGTCCATCTCGTCCGGCCCGGGCCGAGGACGGCGTGTCGGCGTACGCAGGCCGACAGGGCCGACATGCGTCCGAGCGCCGGCGACCTCCCGGTCCGCGCCGGCCGCTCCGGCCGTTTCGGCGGGTCTGGCCCCTCTGGCCGCTCCAGCTGCCCCAACCGCGTTCACCGGTCTCCCCACGCCCGCCGCGCTCGCGTGCCACAGCACGGGATGCGACTGCATGGGCAAGGCCATTTCCATCTCCATCACCAGCATGCCGGCCCGCGCCGCGGGATCGCCGCTGCCCCGGAGCGCCGCCAGCCGCCGCAGCAGCGCCCGCACCCCAGGCACCCAGGGTGCGTGCGCATAAGCCAGGCGCAGCCGCAGCATGTTCGCTTCGAACACCGTCTGCCCCGAGCGCGGCCCGCGTCCGCCCGGCCAGCCCATGCGCCGGCGGCGCAGGTGCTGCTCCGCCTGGTAGTCATTGCGTATGGTCGGCAGGCCACGCGCGGCAGGGATGCGCAGCGACGCATCGCCGAAATCCGCGTAGGCGCCGACGGAGGGCGAGGTGACGTCGATACGCCAGGGCGGGGCGCCGGTCTGCTGCGTGACGTGCAGGAAGCTCGCGCGCATGCGGGCGCGCGGATCGCGATGCCGCCCGGGCGGATGGAACAGGGGCAGCAGGGCGGTTTCGAACGCCTGCTCGATCGTGGCGGGCCGTGCGTGCCCCGTCGCGCCGGCGCGCGCCGCTTCCAGCAGCGCCAGGTCGAGCATCTGCCGGGTCATGTGCCAGCGGGCGGCCTCGACCACGAGCAGGCCGCAGAACAGTAGCGGCAGCGCGCTCACGGTAAAAGCCACGATGGCCGCGCCGCGCTGGCGGGCCGCCGCGCGCGAGATCGGAGGATGCATGGCGCAAGTCTGCCGCGCCGGCCGGCGCGCGTCGATTGCGACATATACGTGTGATGCGCGCGACGCACCTGGGCGGACGTCGCGTGCCGGGCACGGCGGCGGCACCTGACGCGCCTGCACGGACGCGCGGGCGGCGCGCCCAGCCCGCGGCCTCAGTGCACCGTGGGCGGATCCTGTCCCGGCAGCGCCTGCGAGTCGGTGAACAGGCCCGCGCAATCCACCGCATCGAACAGGTAGGGCTTGCCGCAGAAATCGCAGGCGACTTCCACATCCCCGCGTTCGGCCAGGATGCTCTCGATTTCCCCGCGGCCCAGCATGCGCAGCATATCGGCGACCTTGGTGCGGTTGCACGGGCAATGCCAGCGCACCCCGGACGGCTCGAAGGTCAGCAGGGTCTCATCCCAATACAGGCGATGGATCAAGGTATCGATATCGGTGGCCAGCAACTCGTCCGACTTCAGCGTCTCCGTCAGGTGAACGGCGCGATTCCAGCTTTCCTCGGCCGCCTCGGGCGTCTGCGCGACCCCGCCCTGTCCGGGCAGGCGCTGCAGCAGCATGCCCGCCGCGTGATTGTCGTCGGCGGCCAGCCACAAGCGCGTCTCCAGCTGTTCCGACTGCTGCATGTAGTGGCTGAGCGCGTCGGCGACGGTATCGCCCACGATGGGCACGATACCCTGGTAAGCCTGCTGCCCCGGCGCCTTGCGCTGCGGATCCAGCACCACGATGAAGCGGCCATTGCCGCCGGGATTCATCAGGCTCTGCATCGTGCCGGTGTCCGGCACCACCTGTTCCTGGCGCAGCTTGACGGTCGCGCGCAGGCTCAGGTCGGCGCGGCACTCCACCACCAGCAGGGCGATCGGCCCGTCGCCCTGCACCTGTATCACCAGCGACCCTTCGAACTTCAGGTTGGCCGCCAGCAGCGTGGATGCGGCGATCATTTCGCCCAGCAGGCGCTTGATGGCGGGGGGATAGTCGTGATTGACCTGGGCGGCGCGCCAGGTGTCATGCAGCCGTACCGCCTGGATGCGAACGGTACGGTCCTCGAACAGGTATTTCTTCAGGAGATCGGTCATCCCGGAATGTTAGCCGATACGGCCCCCGGGCTGGCCGCGCCGCGGCCGGATCGCGCTGCTCAGCCGACGCGTTTCAGCGCGCGTTTGTATTGGCGTCCCCGATCGATATAGCCCTGGGTGTTCTGGTGCATGCGGTCGATTTCTTCCTGCGTCAGTTCCCGCACCACCTTGCCGATGCCGATGACCAGGCTGTTGTCCGGGATCACGCGGCCTTCGGGGATGATGGCGCCGGCGCCGATCAGGCAATTGCGGCCCACCACCGCTTCATTCAGCACGATGGCCTGTATCCCGACCAGCGCGCCCGCGCGTATGGTGCAGCCGTGCAGCATGGCCTGGTGCCCCACCGTCACGCGTTCCTCGACGATCAGACCGACGCCCTTGTCGACGTGCAGGACCGACGATTCCTGGATATTGCTGCCCTGGCGGATGACGATGGGCGCGTTGTCGCCGCGTATCGTCACCTGGGGCCAGATGCTGACGTCCGCTTCCAGCGTGACGTCGCCGATGATGTCCGCGCTGTCGGCGATATAGGCGCTGGCGTCGATGCGCGGCGCGACGCCTTCGAGTTCGTAGATGGCCATGGCGGTCTCCTGCGTCAGGCGGGCTGGTCGCCGCGCGCCTTTTCCGCTTTTTCTTCTTCGAGCTGCCGCAATACCCGCCGCTGCACCTTGCCGGTGGTGGTCATGGGCAGTTCGTCGAGAAACTCGATTTCCTTGGGATATTCATAAGGCGCCAGCCGTTCGCGCACGTGGTCCTGCAGGGCCTGGACGATGCCGTCGCGGGCCTGGCCGGCGTACTCCGGCGTCAGCACGACATAGGCCTTGACCAGCGCGCCGCGCTCCGCATCCGGTTTGGGCACCACGGCCGCGTTGGCTACGGCCGGGTGGCCCAGCAGGCAGCTTTCGATTTCCCCCGGCCCGATGCGATAGCCCGCCGACTTGAAGACGTCGTCGCTGCGCCCCGCGTACCAGAGGTAGCCGTCTTCGTCCATGCGGGCCAGGTCGCCGGTGCGGCACCAGTCGCCGCTGAATTTCGCGGCGGTGGCGATCGGGTTGCGCCAGTACTGCAGGAACAGGATGGGGTCGGGATGGCCGTGGATGTCGTAACGGTTCAGCGCCACTTCGCCGATTTCGCCCGCCTTGACCGGCTGGCCCTGGTCGTCGATGACGGCGACGCGGTGCCCCGGATAGGGGCGGCCCATGCTGCCCGGCTTGGCGGGCCAGCGCGCCTGGCTGTTGCCCACCAGGTAGTTCATTTCAGTCTGGCCGAACATTTCGTTCGGCGTGATACCCAGCGCCGACCGGCACCAGCCGAACACGGTCTCGCCCACGGATTCGCCGGCGCTCATGATGGCCCGCAGCACCAGCTTGTAGCGTTCGCGCGGCGCCGGCACCGCCTTCATCATCGCTTTCAGGGCGGTCGGGAACAGGAAGGTGTTCGTGACCTGGTAGCGTTCCAGCAATTCGAACGCACGCTCGGGTGAAAACCGGCCGCGCGTGCCGACGATGGGATGGCCGAAATACAGGGTGGGCAGCAGCGCGTCCATCATGCCGCCGGTCCAGGCCCAGTCTGCCGGCGACCAGAACACATCGCCCAGCTTGGGAAACCAGTCCTGCGACGCCACGAAACCCGGCAGATTGCCGATCAGGGCGGAATGCGGCAGCAGCGCCCCCTTGGGCGCGCCCGTGGTGCCCGACGTGTACAGCAGGATCGCGGGATCGGTGGCCAGGGTGGAAACACGCTTGAACTCGGCGGGCTGGCGCGCCAGCAGGCTGCGCCACGGCAGCACGCGTTCGTCGGCGAAGCCGATGCCGATGATCTGGTGCAGGGCAGCGCACTGTTCCGCGATGGAAAGCAGGTTGGCGCTGGACGCCGCGTCCACCACCGCGACGCGCGCTTCCGAGTCGCGCAGGCGCGACTCCAGCGCTTCGGGGCCGAACAATCCGGACAAGGGGACGATGACCGCGCCGACGCTGTAGGTGGCCATGTGCACCACCGCGGTCTCCGGTCGTTGTCCCAATACAACAGCGACACGGTCGCCCTTTCCGACTCCCATGCGCACCAGGCCATTCGCCAACTGGTTCGCCGCTTCCGCCAGGCGACCGTAGGTCCAGACTTCCCTGTTGCCCGCTTCGTCTTCGTAATAAATGGCGATGCGGCGTGCGTCGAGGCCGCTTTCGGCCCAACGGTGGCAGCACACCTCGGCGATGTTGAACTGCGTGGGTACTAGCCAGCGGAAAGAGTCGTAGAGCGCCTGGTATTGATCGTTCATGGCCCTGTTGTGAGCGGTTACAACGATGGGACTCGTCGGCAGTGCTTTTGGGGCCGGATTGCCCCAAACGCAAGCATGACCTAGAGGGCCACGATCCGCAACTTTCGCGTGCAGCGGTCCGCCAGGCCTAGGGTTATTACCGATGTTGCGGCGGCCGCCGCCGCGAGCGGCGACGCCCCGGGGCCAGAGGTGGGGCGGCGCGCGGCCTTACGGATGCTTGCCCTGGCGGCGCAGGGCCGAGGGCAGCGCGGGCAGGGACACCGGCCGCGGCGCGCGGGCCGGCGGGGCGTCCGCCGCGCGATCGGCCAGCACGGCCGCCCAGTCGAGCAACCGCAATTGGCCGCTGTGGTCTTCGGTCAGGGCCGACAGGCTTTCCACCCAATCGCCATCGTTGCAGTACAGCACGCCATCGATGTCGCGCAGTTCGGCCTTGTGGATGTGGCCGCAGACGACGCCATCCAGGCCGCGCCGGCGGGCTTCCCCGGCCAGGGCGTGTTCGAAGTCGGTGATGAAGGCGACCGCGTTCTTGACCTTGTGCTTCAGGTATTGGGACAGCGACCAGTAGTGCAGTCCCATGCGGTGGCGCATGCGATTGAAGTAGTGGTTCAGCCACAGCGCGAACTGGTACAGCGTGTCGCCCAGGTGCGCCAGCCATTTGCTGTGCTGGATCACGCCGTCGAACTGGTCGCCGTGCAGCACCAGCAACTTGCGCCCGTCGGCCGTCTCGTGGACGTCTTCGTCGACGATCTCGATGTCGCCGAAGGCATAGCCGATGAACTCGCGGGCGAATTCGTCATGGTTGCCCGGCACGAACACCACCCGCGTGCCTTCCCGTGCCTTGCGCAGGATGCGCTGGACGACGTCGTTGTGGGCGCGCGGCCAATGCCAGTGCTTGCGCAGCTGCCAGCCGTCGACGATGTCGCCGACCAGGTACAGCGTCTCGGCTTCGTTGTGATCCAGGAAGTCCAGGAGGAATTCTGCTTTGCACCCCGTCGTGCCGAGATGCAAATCGGAAATCCACACAGTGCGCCAATGCGTCGGGCGAATCTCGTTCACATGTCCCTCGTTCGCGCTGTCATGTACGCATGAAATCACCCGGCGATGACGTCGATGTGAAATTGCGATGGCGCTTTCATGACAGCGGCGGGGATGCCGCGGCCCACGGCCACGGCCACGGGCGGGATGTGGGCGGAACGGCGTCAGGCGCCGGCCGGGCTCTTGCGCGCCGCCCGGGGCGCACCTGGTACCGTGACCAGCCGCGTGCCCGCCCAGCGGTCATGCAGGAACTGCCCTTCCGGATCGAGCCAGGAGCCGATGAACACCGCGAACGGCGCGGCGACGATGAACATCAGGGTGGCGGGCCAGCGGGTCAGCGACTCGATGCCCCAGACCACCAGGGCCGCGATCAAGGGCAATACCCAGGCCAGCCCGTAGCGCCAGACCAGGCGGCTCAGCGACGGCGCGGTGCCGTCCCTGGCGACCAGCCGGATGTTCCAGGTTTTCATGGGCAGCGTCTGGCCGGCGCGTCGCCAGCACACCACGAAGTACACGCCGATGGCCAGGAAAAGCCAGAACTGGCGGGCCGGCCGCAGCATCAGGCCGCTGCGGCTCTGCGTCAGCGTGTCGAACAGATAATCCGCCAGGAAAACCACGCCGAACAGCAGCACGGCTTCGTACATCATGCAGGCGAATCGCCGCAGGCGGGGCGGCGTGGGCAGGGCAGTCGAGGCGTTCATAGCGGCGTATTATCCCCGGCAAAAAAAAAGCCCGCCACGAGGGCGGGTTTTAAAAGGGGCTTATGCAGCCCCCAAGGGGATCTGTCGCTGTCTGGTCGCTTTTCTGTTTCAGGCGCGGGCTGCTTCGCCGCCGTGGCGGGCAGCAGGGGCGCGGAAAGAGCGGCCGAGCTTGCTGATCATCTTACCCAACGCACGAAGCGGGCGCGGGCGGAATTGTTCTTCAATGGCCTGACGCATCAGTTGGCGTTCCAGTTCGTCGGTCAGGCGCAGGGGTTCACGTTCGTTCACGATAATATCCTGAGTGCTAAAAGCAAGCGCTGCGTTCCATCCAGAGAATCTGTTTAATCGCGTGCGCTCTAGGGATAACCCGAATTATAGGGGTTAACCCTAGAGCGTGCAAGTCGTGAAAAAGCAACAACTTCAACACCCGCATGGACAGTCAGCCCCTGGATTCCCCCTTCCCTTGGCGCATCGATCCCGTCGGCGATCGTTGCCTGCTGGTCACCCTGGGAGACCAGGTGGACGCCGCAGTCAATCGCTCGGTGCTGGCGCTGGCGGCGCATCTGCTGGCGGACCCGCCGCCGGGCGTGATCGATGTGGTGCCGGCTTTCACCACCGTGGCCTTGCATTATCTGCCGCAGGCTTACGCGGGAGAGCCCGGCACGCCGTACGCCTGCCTGGCGGCCATCGTGGCGGAGCGCCTGCGGCGCGGCGTGCCCGATATCGACGCCGAATCGCGGCTGGTGGAGGTTCCCGCCTGCTATGGCGGCGCGTACGGGCCGGACCTGGACGAGGTAGCGGGGCGCTGCGGCCTGTCCACCAGCGAGGTGATCGCGCTGCACTGCGGCTCGCCCCTGACGATCTACACCTTCTTTTTCTCCCCCGGCACGCCATTCGCCGGCGGCCTGGACGCGCGGCTGGCGGTGCCCCGGCGGGCCACGCCGCGCACGGAAGTCCCGGCGGGTTCGGTCGCCATCGCCAACGGCCTGTCGATGATCTACCAACTGGCCATGCCTGGCGGCTGGAACCTGATCGGACGCACGCCCTGGAACCTGTTCGACCTGCGGCGCGAGCCTCCCGCCCGGCTGCGCCTGGGCGATCGCCTGCGCTTCGTGCCGATTTCGCCGGCCGAGTTCGACCGTCTCTACGAGGCGCGGCCGTGATACGCGTATTGAAGCCCGGCGCGCTGACGCAGTTGCAGGACCTGGGCCGCTACGGCCACCAGCGCTATGGCGTGCCGGTGAACGGCGTGATGGACGAATGGTCGCACCGCGTGGCCAATATCCTGGTCGGCAACCCCGATGACGCCGCCACGCTGGAATGCACGCTCACCGGTCCCACGCTGCGGTTCATGCCCGGCGGGCGCGGCGAGCGCCTGATCGCGCTGTGCGGCGCCGATATGCAGGCGACTATCGACGGCATGCCGGCGCCCCTGAACCAGCCGCTGCTGGTGCGGGCGGGCGCCACGCTGGCCTTCGGCGAGCGCCGGCGCGGCGCCCGTGTGTACCTGGCGGTACGCGGCGGTTTCGACGTTCCCGCGGTGATGGGCAGCCGCAGCACGTTCGCGCGCGGCGGCTATGGCGGCTTCGAGGGCCGGGCGCTCGCGCGCGATGACCGATTGCCCCTGTGCGCGGCGGACGCCGGGTATCCCGGGGCGACGCGCCTGCGGGTGCAATGCGGCCTGCCTTTCGTCAGCGCGGCCCTGTTCGATCCGCCGGCGCTGGCGGGGCATCCCGATGGCCTGCGCGCCATCCGGGGGCCGCAATGGCACGCCTACACCGAAGCGGCCCGGGCGGCTTTCCGCGGACAGCCGTTCCGGATCGACAGCCGCTCCGATCGCATGGGCTACCGTCTGGAAGGGCCGCGCCTGGCGCTGTCCCAGCCCCTGGAGATGATTTCCGAGGCGGTGGCCTTCGGCACCGTGCAGGTGCCGCCGGATGGCAATCCCATCGTGCTGATGGCGGACCGCCAGAGCGCCGGCGGCTATCCCAAGATCGCCTACGTCGCCAGCGTGGACCTGCCGTTGCTGGCACAGGCCATGCCCGGCGACACCGTGCGGTTCGCCATGGTCACGCTGGACGAGGCGCAGGCCTTGTACCTGGAGCGCGAGGCGTCGCTGGCGGCGCTCCGCGCGCGTGTCGCCAGCGCGATGGGGAGTGCCATGGGGAGTGCCATGGGAAGTCCCATGGGGACTGCCGGCGTGATGCCGGCCTGAGCTTTTCAGCGGTCGCGGCCGTCGTGGGCGTCGCCGATGTCGCCATGGTCGCCGTCGTCGCCGTCGTCGTCATCGACGTCGGCCGTGCCCGCGCTTTTGTCCAGGCGCTTGTCCCGGTAGCTGGCGCTGACCAGTTCGAAGCTGAACAGGCGGCAATCCAGCGCGCCGTTGTGCAGCGGAATGCGCCGCCGCGGCTTCAGGCGCATCTTCTGCGGCAAGGCCATGTCGCTGGAAATGGCGTCCACCTGCCATCCGGCGAACTGGCGCTTCAGGCAGGCGGCCCACTCGCTCCACAGGTCTTCGTCGTGGCCTGGCTGCAGCCGCTCGCCATAGGGCGGATTGGTGACGATCCAGCCATGTTCGGCCGGCGCCTGCAGCGTGCGGGCGTCGCCGATCTCGAAGCGGATGCTGTCTTCGGTCAGCCAGGCGCGCTCGGCGTTCCGCCGGGCGTACTCGATGGCCTGGGGATCGACGTCGTAGCCGAACAAGGGCGTTTCCAGCGTGGGC
Organism: Bordetella genomosp. 9; assembly: GCF_002261425.1. Taxonomy (NCBI): domain Bacteria; kingdom Pseudomonadati; phylum Pseudomonadota; class Betaproteobacteria; order Burkholderiales; family Alcaligenaceae; genus Bordetella; species Bordetella genomosp. 9. The sequence continues at coordinate 491,776 of NZ_NEVJ01000002.1, forward strand.
TGGATGCGCGCCCGCGCGTCTTCCTTCAGGTCGCTCCAGCGGCGGGCGTCGTGGTCGCGCAGGCGCTCGAAGGAGAACGGCCGCGCGATGCCCGGCGGCACGCCCAGGGCGATCCACGCGGCCTCGATCAGGATGGTTCCGCTGCCGCAGAACGGGTCGAGCAGCGGCGCGGCCGGATCCCAGCCCGCCAGCGCCAGCATGCCGGCCGCCAGGTTCTCGCGCAGCGGGGCTTCACCCTTGTCCAGCCGCCATCCGCGCTTGAACAGGGATTCGCCGCTGGTATCCAGGTACAGCGTCGCCGTGTCGGCGGTCAGGAAGGCGTGGACGCGCGCGTCGGGCCGGACGGTGTCGATATCCGGACGCGCGCCTTCGCGGTCCAGCAGCCGGTCGCAGATGCCGTCCTTCACCCGCAGATTGCAGTATTGCAGGCTGCGCATCGGGCTTTTGATGGCCGACGTATCCACCCGCAAGGTCTGCTCGGCGCCGAACCAGCGCTCCCAGGGTGTGGCATAGGCCAGGTCCAGCAGATCGTTTTCGTCCTGCACGGGCGCCTGCGCCACCCGCACCAGGATGCGTGTGGCCAGGCGCGAATACAGGTTGGCCTGCTGCACGCCGATCCAGTCCGCGCTGAAATGCGCGCCGGCCCGGCCGGTGCGGGCGTCGTCGAAGCCCAGCGCGCGCAGTTCGATGGCCAGGACTTCTTCCAGCCCCTGGGGGCAGGGCGCGAAGACCTGGAATTTTTCGTCGGGACGCTGGCCCGCGGCTTGGCGCTGGCGCGGCTGCTCGGCGCGCGCGCGGGGCGCGACGCGATCGCGTTCGTAACGCCGGCCACGCTGGTCGCGCGCGTCGCCGCCATCGTCGCGTTCGTCGTAGCCGTCGTGTTTGTCGTATTCGCGGCGTTCGCTACGCTCGCCGCGTTCGCCGCGTTCGGCGCCCGCCTGGCTCCGTCCGCGCGCCCTGTCGGGCGGCGGTTCAGCCGGCTTGGTCTTCCCGCGCTGTTTTTCCTGCAGGGCCACCAGCTTGGCGCGCGCCCCGCTGCGCGTGCGCTTGGCGTCCGCGGCAGGCGCGGCGGTGCCGGCCCGCTTGGTCAGGGTCAGCGTCTTGCGCGGGCGTTCGGAATCGTCGACGGACATGGAATGGATGATCTGGAGATGCTGAAGGTCAGAACGGCTTGACGACGACCAGCGCCACCACGATGAACAGCAACAGTACCGAGATCTCGTTGAACCATCGGTAGAAGGTGTGGCTGCGCGTCTTGCCGCCCTGTTCGAGTTTGCGCAGCATGACGCCACAGGCGTGATGGTAGCCGATGATCAACAGCACGAAGAACAGCTTGGCGTGCATCCAGCCGTTGCCCGGCCCCATGCCGATGCCATAGCCGACGTAGAGCCACAGGCCGAAGACGATGGCGATCACGGCCAGCACGGTGGTGAAGCGGAACAGGCGCCGCGCCATGCCCAGCAGCACCGCGCGCACCGCCGGCTCATGCTGCTGCGCCAGGTTCACGTAGATGCGCGGCAGGTAGAACAGCCCGGCGAACCAGGCGGCGATGAAGACGATGTGCAGGGTCTTGATCCAGAGCATGGGCCTCTACCTTTGAATGAAACGGGCATTGTAGGGGGGCGGCGCCGGGAAGGCGCCGCGGGATATCGCAGATGCGCGGGCATCACGCCCTTCAGTTGCGCGGCCGGGGTTCAGCCGCGCAACTGGCCTTCGCCGGACAGCACCCACTTGTACGTGGTCAGGCCTTCCAGGCCCACGGGCCCGCGCGCATGCAGGCGATTGGTGGAAATGCCGATCTCGGAGCCCAGGCCATACTCATAGCCGTCGGCGAACACGGTCGGCAGGTTGACGTAAACCGAACTGGAATCGACTTCACGCTGGAAACGCCGCGCCGCGCTCAGGTTCTCGGTGACGATGGCATCGGTGTGGCCGGAACCCCAGCGGCCGATGTGATCCATGGCGTCGTCCAGCGTATCGACAACGCGGATCGCCAGGATGGGGCCCAGGTATTCCTCGGCCCAGTCGGTATCGCCCGCGGGCCTGGCGGCCGGCACCAGCTCGCGCGTGCGCGGGCAGCCGCGCAGCTCCACGCCGTGGCGGACCAGAGCGTCGGCCAGCCGCGGCAGGACGGTATCGGCCACGGCCGCGTGCACCAGCAGGGTTTCCATCGATCCGCAGACGCCGTAGCGATACGTCTTGGCGTTGAAGGCGATGGCATGGGCCTTTTCCAGGTCGGCGTCGGCGTCGATGTAGACGTGGCAATTGCCGTCCAGGTGCTTGATGACGGGCACGCGCGCTTCGGCGCTGATGCGCTGGATCAGGCTCTTGCCGCCGCGCGGCACGATGACGTCGACATGCTCGGTCATGGTGATCAGCGTGCCCACGGCCGCGCGGTCCGGCGTATCGACCACCTGCACCGCGTGGGCGGGCAGGCCGGCGGCATCCAGGCCCTGGCGCACGATGGCCGCCAGCGCCAGGTTCGAGCGCAGGGCTTCGCTGCCGCCGCGCAAAATGGCGGCGTTGCCGGATTTCAGGCACAGGGCGGCCGCGTCTATCGTGACGTTGGGCCGCGATTCGTAAATGATGCCGATCACGCCCAGCGGCACGCGCATCTGCGCCACGCGCATGCCGTTCGGCCGGATCGTGGTGGGGCCTATGCTGCCCACCGGATCGGGCAGCGCGGCGACCTGGCGCAGGCCTTCCGCCATCAGGTCGAGCGTCCGATCGGACAGCGTCAACCGGTCCAGCAATGCCGGCGTGAGGCCGGTTTCGCGCGCCGCGTCCATATCCTGGCGGTTGGCGGCTTTCAGCGCGTCGCGGCTGTCGGCGATGGCGTCGGCCATGGCGGTCAGGGCGCGCACCTTGGCGGCGCCGCTGGCGGACATCATCTGGCGCGCGGCGCGGCGGGCGTTCTCGCCCAGGGCGAGCATGGCTTGTTCTACGGTCTGGCTGGACATGGCTATCGATGGAAACGGCATGCGCCGGGCGGCTGGCGGTGAAGCTCGTAGTGTATCCGTAGAGACGCGCTCAGGCGTCCCTGCGGCCGGCGGCGGCCACCCGCAGCGCCAGGCGGGTCATCTCTTCCCACGGGTCGGACAGGCGGCCCGGCACGGACAGCCCCTTGATGATGCGGTCGACCTCGTGCGCATGCTGGACGGCGGCCGGCCAGGCGCGCGCCGGCACGCGCGACAGCGCCTGCATCGCCAGCCGTTCATGGGCGCCGAAGATGCGCAGCTTGCGCATGACGGCGCCGCTGTCCTGGCCGCTGGCCCGGGCCTGCGCCACGCGGGCCAGGACGCGGATTTCCTCTCCGACCGCCCAAAGCACCAGCGGCAGCGCTTCGCCTTCGGCGCGCAGGCCGTCCAGCATGCGCACGGTGCGGCCGACGTCGCCGGCCAGCATGGCGTCGCGCAGGCCGAAGACGTCATAGCGCGCGACGTTCAGCACCGCGCGCTCCACGGCTTCGGCTTCCAGCATGCCTTCCGGGTACAGCAGGGCCAGTTTCTGGATTTCCTGGTGCGCCGCCAGCAGGTTGCCTTCGACCTTGTCCGCCATCCATTGCAAGGTGGCGGCGTCGGCGCGCTGGTTCTGGCGCGCCAGCCGTTCGCCTATCCAGGCGGGCAGCCGCGCGCGTTCGATATTGGGGATGTCGACGAGCACGCCGCGCGACAGCGCCGACATCCAGCGGCTTTCGCGCGTGGCCTTGTCCAGCCGCGGCAGGCCGATGGCGATGACCGTATCGGGATCGCTGCCGCTGGTTTCCGCCTGTTCGGCCAGGCGCGCCAGCATGTCGCCGCCGGCCTTGCCGGGCTTGCCGGTGGGGATCTTCAGCTCCAGCAGGCGCCGGTCGCCGAACAGCGAGACGGTCTGGGTGGCGGCGACGACGGCGCTCCAGTCGCTGCGCGCGTCCATCACCAGCGACGTGCGCTCGGTGTAGCCGGCCGCCCGCGCCGCCGCGCGCAGGGCGTCCATGGCTTCGGTGACGAGCAGCGGCTCGTCGCCGCTGACCGTATACAGCGGCGCCAGCCGCGTGCCCGCGCGCCGCAGATGGTCGGCGAAGCGGTCGGCGTCCAGGGTTTGCGCCATGCCTGCTAGTACGTGCCGTCGTCGTCGGGGCTGGCCGGGCCGTTGGTGATGCTCGGGCGGTTCCACGGCAGCCGGTCGTTCTGCTGCGGCGTCGGTTGCGTGATGTTGTAGACCGGGCCCTGCTCGTCGCCGGGCTTGGTGTTCTCCAGCTTCTGCGCGGCGAGCCGCACGTCGGGCGCCGTGAGGCGCCGCACGATGCGGCTGACCAGGCTCTGCTCCATGTTCCGGTACAGGCTTTCCGCCTGGCCTTCCTTGGCCTGCACGACCTGGTCGTTGTATTGCATTTCCCGGTAGGCTTCCAGCGTGGTGTCCGGCAGCAGGGCGCGGCCCTTGGCGTCGACGACGCGGAAGGTGAACACCAACCCCAGTTCGTACTCTTCCACCTTGCCCTGCGCGTTCAGCGATACCTCGCGCATGGAGCGCGCATTGCGGACCTGCTGCAGTACGGCTTGGGCTTCCTTGGGCGTTTCCACCAGCTTGGTTTCGGGCGATGCCGCCGCGATGGCCCTGCGCACCTCCGCGCCGAAGCGCGAATTCGGCGCGATGCCGATATACAGCGAGTCGAAGGGCAGGGGGGTGACGCCCCGCATCTGGAAACCGCATGCGGACAGCAGCGCGAGCAGGGCCAGGCTGGCGACGCGCAGCGCCCAGCGTGGACCGCCGCGCCGCGCGCCCGTCGAGCCTTGGTTGTGCCTGGCGAAATTCATGCGGTACCTCATTAACCTACGACGTTGACCAGTTTGCCGGGCACCACGATAACCCGTTTGGGCGGCCGGCCCTCGAGAAAGCGGGCCACTGCCTCATGTGCCGCGGCCTGGGCCTCGATCTGCTCGCGCGCGGCCTGCGCCGGCACGCGCAGCGCGCCGCGCAGCTTGCCGTTGACCTGCAGCATCAGTTCGAGCTCGTCCGCTACCAGCGCGGCGTCGTCGACCTGCGGCCAGGGGGCGTCCAGCAGGTCGCCGTACAGGCCGGCATAGCCGAGTTCCTGCCACAGCTGCCAGGTGATGTGCGGCACCACCGGATAGAGCACGCGCAGCAGGATACCCAGGCATTCGGCGCGGGCGGCGTCGGATGCCGCGCCGGCCGGCAGGTCGGCGTTTTCGATGGCGTTCAGCATCTTCATGCAGGCCGACACCACGGTGTTGTACTGGATGCGCTCGTAGTCGTAGTCGGCCTGCTTGAGCAGCGTGTGGATTTCACGGCGCAGATCCTTGGCCGCGTCGGGCGCGCCGCGCCAGTCGACGTCGCGGGCCGCCAGGCCGGCCGCCACGGCGTCGCGCTGCGACCAGCCATGCGACCACAGGCGGCGCAGGAAGCGGTTGGCGCCTTCCACGCCGGAATCGGACCACTCCAGCGTCTGCTCCGGCGGGCTGGCGAACATGACGAACAGGCGCGCGGTGTCCGCGCCCAGGGTGTCGATCAGCGACTGCGGATCCACGCCATTGTTCTTGGACTTGGACATGGTCCCCACGCCGCCGTAGACGACGTCGCTGCCGTCCGATTTGCGGCGCGCGCCGACGATGGCGCCCTTGGCGTCGTAGACGTTTTCGACTTCCTCCGGCCAGAAATACTCGATGCCGCCGTGTTCGGTCTTGCGCGAATAGATATGGTTCAGCACCATGCCCTGGCAGAGCAGGCGCGTGAACGGTTCATCGAATTTCAACAGGCCCAGGTCGCGCATCACCTTGGTCCAGAACCGCGCGTACAGCAGGTGCAGCACCGCGTGTTCGATGCCGCCGATGTACTGGTCCATCGGCATCCAGTAATCGTTGCGGCCGTCGACCATCGCGCCATCGTTGCCGGGCGAGGTATAGCGCATGAAATACCACGACGAATCGACGAAGGTATCCATGGTGTCCGTCTCGCGGCGGGCCGGCTTGCCGCACGTGGGGCAGGCGCAGGACAGGAAGGCTTCGTTCTTCGCCAGGGGATTGCCGGTGCCGTCGGGGATCAGGTCTTCAGGCAGCACCACGGGCAGGTCCTTTTCCGGGACCGGCACCGGGCCGCAGTCGGCGCAATGGATGATGGGGATGGGCGTGCCCCAATAGCGCTGGCGCGAAATGCCCCAGTCGCGCAGGCGCCAGGTGGTCTGCTTTTCGCCGAGGCCCCGCGACGCCAGGTCGGCGGCGATGGCGTCCACCGCCTGCTTGAAAGCCAGGCCGTCATACTTGCCCGAATGGACGAGCCGGCCGCTTTGCTTGTCGGCGTACCACTCCTGCCAGGCGTCGGTGGAATAGGTCTTGCCGGGCACGTCCACGACCTGGCGGATTTCCAGGCCGTATTTGCGCGCGAAGGCGAAGTCGCGTTCGTCGTGCGCCGGCACGCCCATGACGGCGCCGTCGCCGTAGCTCATCAGCACGTAGTTGCCGACCCACACGTCGACGGGCTGGCCGGTCAAGGGATGCGTGACCGACAGCCCCGTGGGCAGGCCTTCCTTTTCGCGGGTCGCCAGTTCGGCCTCGGTCGTGCCGCCCAGCTTGCAGCGTTCGATGAAGTCGGCCAATTCCGCGTTGTCGCGCGCCGCCAGCGTGGCCAGCGGGTGTTCCGGCGCCACCGCGCAGAACGTCACCCCCATGATGGTGTCGGCGCGGGTGGTGAACACGTAAAGCTTGCCGTCCTGCACCAGCTGGCCGGATTCGTCGCGGATGTCGTGCGTGAAGGCGAAGCGCACGCCTTCGCTCTTGCCTATCCAGTTTTCCTGCATCAGGCGCACGCGCTCCGGCCAGCCCGGCAGGCCGGTCTTGACCCGGTCGAGCAGTTCTTCGGCGTAATCGGTGATGCGCAGGTAGTAGCCCGGGATCTCGCGCTTTTCCACCAGGGCGCCGGAGCGCCAGCCGCGGCCGTCGATGACCTGTTCGTTCGCCAGCACGGTCTGGTCCACCGGATCCCAATTGACCACCTGGGTTTTGCGGTAGGCGATCCCTTTTTCCAGCATCTTCAGGAACAGCCACTGGTTCCACTTGTAGTACGCGGGGTCGCAGGCGCTCATTTCGCGCGACCAGTCGATCGCCAGACCCATCGCCTGCATTTGCTTCTTCATGTAGGCAATGTTGTCGTAGGTCCACTTGGCGGGCGGAACCTTGGACTTGATGGCGGCGTTTTCCGCGGGCATGCCGAAGGCATCCCAGCCCATGGGCATCAGCACGTTGTAGCCGCGCATGCGCAGTTGCCGCGCCATCATGTCGTTGATGGTGTAGTTGCGGACATGGCCCATGTGCAATTTACCGCTGGGGTAGGGCAGCATGGAACACGCGTAGAACTTCGGCTTTTCGGCGCCGCTGGCATTGCGGGCGTGCTCGCTGACGCGATAGACGTCTTGGCTGCGCCAGACGTCCTGGGCGGCGGCTTCGACGGCATTGGGGTTGTAGCGTTCCTGCATGGGCTCGGTGGGATCTGGTGGATCGGTGACGAATAAAGGGCCGGCCCCCCGGCGGCTGGGGACGGTCAAAACCCTTGATTATAGGTTCTGGCACCCGGGCCCAGGGCTGGCGGCCGCGGAAATACGCCGTCCGGGGGCCGGCGGGCGTAATAGTTGCTGGTAAAGCGCCTGGCATTGACGGCGCGGCGGCCTTGGAGGGGCCATCGCGGCGGATGTCGTCTCGTTCGTCCCAGCGGGCATGCGTATTGCAGCCCGTGGGGCTCGTGAACCACTACCACCGACAAGAGGTTCGATATGACCGACAGCCAAGACCAGAAACCCCCACGCAAGCCACGCGGTTTCGCCGCGATGGGGCCTGAATTCCAACGCGAGATCGCGGCGCAGGGCGGCCGCGCGGCGCACCGCCTGGGCAAGGCCCATCGCTTCACGTCGCAGGAAGCGCGGGCCGCCGCCACCAAACGGCACGCCGCGCGGCGATCGCAGCCGGCGGCGTCACCGGAGTCGTCTCCCGCGACGGCTGAACAACCCAAGGATCGTTGAAGATCCTGTCCGCCGCGGGCCGCGAGGCCCGGGGCGCCGAACGCCGGCCCTCCGGGCTAGGCGGCCCGGACCGTATTAAAGCCGGTTTCCCGAGCGAGGCAGACGCCCGAGGGCGCTCGCGGTTCAAGGAATGGGCAACTTCAGGACCTGTGTGTCGGGATCGGCTTCGAAGCCGGTGATGGCGAATTCCCGTGCTTCCATGAAGCCGTCCGCATGAAAGCGCACGTGCGTGGGCACCCAGGAGAAATCCGCCAGCGCGGCGACGTCCGCGCCGCTGACCAGCAGGTAACCCGGCGCGGTCCCGTCGTCGCGCGACGGCGGGATGTCGCTGGGCGCCTGCCACGATACGGAAACGCAAGGCACGTCGGCGTGACATTCCGGCTGGCCCGGGTTGGCGCGGGAAATGAAGGTGATTGCGCGGGTGTTCCATTTTTCCATGGCCGTATCCATGCAGGACGCCCGACAGGCGGGCAATGCAGCGGGGACGGCAATCGGCGTACCCGCCGACGCTGCGGGGCTCCCGCGGGAATGCACTGGGCCCTGGCGCGGACGCGGTTGGCTGCAACCACATCGGTCCGGGCTTTTGAAAATAAATCGCTTGCAATTAAATAGTGCACGATTTAATATTCTTTCCAGGCGCTGATGCGCCGATGATGCAAGCGCAAGACCTCAGATCAAGACCCCAGGGCAAGACCCGAGGAATACCCCAAACCCCACGGCCCGCCGTCTTCCGGCTCGGCCGACCACCCGTAAGGAGTTCGCCATGTCCATCGAAAAAGTCCTGTACCGTGCCCAAGCCACCGCCAACGGAGGCCGCGACGGCCGCGCCCGTTCGTCCGACGGCGTGCTCGACATCCAGCTCAGCACCCCGCGCGAACTGGGCGGCGCCGGCGGCCCCGGCACCAATCCCGAACAGCTGTTCGCCGCCGGCTATTCGGCCTGCTTCCTGGGCGCGCTGAAGTTCGTGGCGGGCAAGGAAAAAGTGACGCTGCCGGCTGAAACCAGCATCACGGGCTCCGTCGGTATCGGCGCCATCCCCACCGGCTTCGGTATCGAAGTGGAATTGAAGATCTCCATCCCGGGGCTGGATCCCGCCCAGGCCCGCCAACTGGTCGACAAGGCCCACATCGTTTGCCCGTACTCGAACGCGACGCGCGGCAACATCGACGTGACCCTGACCATCGTTTAAGCGTCCCGGCCGTGCCGGCCGCCCCGCGGGGCGGCCGGACTGGCCTGTGGATCGCGCACGATTTAATATGTCCGCCATGTCACATTCTGCGTCTACGCGGGGCGATGCCGCCTTGCTGCTGGAAAACCAGCTTTGCTTCGCGCTGTACTCCACCAGCCTGGCCATGAGCAAGGTTTACCGCAAACTGCTGGCCCAGCTGGACCTGACCTATCCCCAGTATCTGGTGATGCTGGTGCTGTGGGAGCAGGATGGACTGACGGTTTCGGCGATCGGCGAAAGGCTGTTCCTGGACAGCGCGACGCTGACCCCCTTGCTGAAACGGCTGGAAGCCGCCGGCCTGGTCCAACGTGTCCGCGCCGAGCGCGACGAACGCCAGGTCATCGTGTCGCTGACCGAGCAGGGACGGCAATTGAAGGCGAAGGCCCGTGCCGTGCCTCCCGGCGTGGCGGGCGCGGCGCGTTGCAGCGCGGCCGAGGCCGGCGCGATGATCAAGCGGCTGGATACCCTGCGCGCGGCACTGCAGGAAGCCACATGCCCATAGCCAAGCAGAATACCCAGGCCAACCTGGCCTATCAGGAGCTGAAAAAGCGCATTTTGATGGGATTTTTCGGCGCCAGCGACCGCCTGCGTGAAATCGAGGTGGCCGAGCTGTTGAACATGGGCCGCACGCCCGTGCGCGAAGCGCTCAAGCGCCTGGAAGACGAAGGCCTGCTGACCCACGAGCCGCGCCGCGGATTGGTGGTGACGTCGCTGGACCAGCAATCGGTCACCGAGCTCTATGCCATGCGCGAACTGCTGGAAGGCGGCGCCGCCCGCTTCGCGGCCAAGCACGCGAGCGAAGCGGAAATCGACAATATGGCGCACATCCTGGAAGAAGGGCGGCAGGGCGGCGACCCGGTGGAGGCGAACCTGGCCTTCCATCAATCCATCTACGGCGCCGCGCACAACAAGTTCCTGATCCGCGCATTGCGGTCGCTGACCGATTCCACCTATCTGCTGGGGCGCAGCACGCTCGAAATGGCGGGACGTCCCGAAGTCGCGCATGGCGAGCATCGCGCCATCTACGAAGCCATCCGCGACGGCGATCCGGCGCGCGCCGAACAGGCCGCGCGCGAACATATCCGCAACGCCTTGCTGGAGCGGCTGAAAATATTGCGGGCGAAACAGGCGCCAGGCGACTGAGCGCCTGGCCGGCCGCGCCTCGCCGGCCGCGCCTCGCCGGCCGCGCCTGGCCGGCCGCGCCTGGCCGGGTCAGGCGTACAGCGCTGGCGGATTTTCCCGCAGGATGCGCTGTAAATCCGCGTCGCTGACCGAATCCTGCAGCAAGCCCAGCAGATCGCCGTAAGGCATGGGCTCGCCGTGCGCCGGATCGAAGAACCAGGTGTGCGGCCAGTCCGATGCCCAGACGATCCGCTCCGGATACCGGCGCGCCAGCTCGCGCAACAGCTCGCCGAAATGCTCGGCCCACGTCGCCACGGGATAGCCGTAGCGGTAGAAGCCCGACGCTTTCAGCCACACGCGGCCCGTATCCAGCAGCCGGAAGACGGCTTCGCGTATCGCCGCGTATTCCGGGCCGCTCGCCGCGCCGCCCAGGTGGTCCACGACCACGTCCGGGCCACCCTCCTGGCGGATCGCTTCGTACACGGCCGCCAGGCTTTCCGGCGCGACGAAGAATTGCGCATGCCACCCGGCGGCGCGCAGGCGCGGCGCGAGCCGCGCATAGCCGGTGAAGCCGTTGCCGCTGCCGGAAACGGCATTGAAGCGTACGCCGCGCGCGCCACGTTCCCGCAGCGCCAGCAGTTCGGCTTCGGTCGTTTCGTCCGGCACCACGAGTACGCCGCGTGCGCGGCCCTGGGATTCGTCCAGCGTATCCAGCAGCAGGCTGTTGTCCATCCCGTACACGCTGGGCTGGATCAGGACGAAGCGTTCGATGCCGTGCGGCGCGCCGACGGCGGACATGTCCCGCCAGGTCCGCACGGGCGGCGTGTAGTGCGACCCGGGCATCAAAGGGCGACGCGTCGCGTCGTCGAAGACATGGGTGTGGCAATCCCAGGCGGGCAGGGTGGCGGGAGACATGCGGCTAGGCTCCGTGCGGCGATGATGGAAGGTAGTGTCGATGGAGGACCCGATGAACCGTCATAAGACCATCGGGCCCCGGCAACCGGCCGGCGTCAGTCCAGGCGCACCCCGGTTTCCTTGATGATTTCCTGATAGCGTCCGCGTTCGGCCGCGAGGAACTGGGTGAACTGCTCGACGCTGTTCTGCTTGACCACCGCGCCTTCGGCCTCCAGCCGTTCCTTGGTCTGCGGGTCCATGATGATGGCGTTGACCTCGGTATTCAGCTTCTGGATCACGTCCACCGGCGTGCCCTTGGGCGCGAACAGGCCGCCCCACAGGCTGAACGAAAAGCCCGGCAGCCCCGACTCCGCCACCGTGGGCACCTTGGGCAGCGCCGGCGAGCGTTCCAGCGTGGAGACGGCGATAGGCTTCAGCGTGCCGCTCTTGAAGTGCGGCAGCACGCCCGGCGCGCCCGAAAAGAACATGTCGACGTGGTTTCCGAGCAGGTCGCTCAGCGCCGCGCCGCCGCCTTTGTAGGGCACGTGGGTCAGCTTGGCGCCGGTCTTGGAGGCCAGCGCCGCGGCCGCCAGGTGGCCCGGCGTGCCGGTGCCCGAGGACGCGTAGTTGTAGCCTTGCGCGCGCTGCTTGCTCTGGGCGACCATTTCCTGGACCGTGTTGAAGGGCGCCGACGGATGCGCCGACAACACCAGGGGAGAGTCGCCGACCAGCACCACGGGCAGCAGGTTTTCCGGTTTGTAGTTCAGCGTCGTCGACAGCAGCGGCGTGACGATGATCTCGCCGGTCTGCCCCAGCAGCAGGACACTGCCGTCGGCCGGCGCGTCCGACACGTAGCGCGCGCCGATCGCGCCGCTGGCGCCCGGGCGGTTTTCCACGATGAAGGTCTGGCCCAGGCGGGTGGTCAATTTTTCCGCGATCAGGCGGGCGAACACGTCGCCCGAGCCGCCGGGGGCGTACGGCACGATGATGCGTACGGTCTTGTCCGGATAGGCGGCCTGAGCGCCCGCAAGCAGCCCGAAGGCCGCGGCGGCGCAAACGGTGGCGGCCAACAGGCGGCGCCTGGCGGAGTGGAATGGCTTCATCGAGTGTCTCCTGCAGTGGCCGCATGCGGCCGTCAAAGGGTGAAATCTTTGGTCGGACTAGCGGAGGCGGCGGGCGCCGCCACGCCGGCGTTCATACGCGGTCTGGTTTTTATATATTTTTGCATACATAAATATGTAGAACAAACAGAGTGCTGTGGTGCCGCGCGGTGCCGCGGCGCTTTCGGCGTGCGCCGCTCCCGACCCCGCCTACCACCCGGGCATCCGGCGTGGAGAAAAACGTTAGCGGTATCATTTCCGGTTGGCGCTGGCCTGGCTGGCGCGCATCTGCGCCGGCCCGCCCACAGGGAGGGGATCGCGCCATGACGGCCCGGATAATCATAGGAGAGAGATCGTGAGCAGCCCTACCACCGCCATTACCGGCGAGATCCTGATCGGCCAGCGCGCCGTCGACAATGGCCAGCGCACGCTGAATGCGGTGAACCCCGCGACCGGCGAGACCCTGGCGCCCAGTTTCGCGATGGCGGGAGCTGCCGAGGTCGACGAGGCCTGCGCCCTGGCCTGGGAAGCCTTCGACGCCTATCGCGAAACCTCGCTGGACGACCGTGCCCGCTTCCTGGAAGCCATCGGCGAGCAGATCATGCAGTTGGGCCAGCCGCTGGTCGATCGCGCGGTCGCTGAAACCGCGCTGCCGGCGGCCCGCATCGAGGGCGAGCGCGCACGCACGGTGGGGCAGTTGCGCCTGTTCGCGCAGGTCGTCCGGGCGGGCGAATTCCTGGACGTGCGGGTGGATCCCGCCATGCCGGATCGCCAGCCGCTGCCGCGTCCGGATCTGCGCCTGCGCAATATCGCGCTGGGGCCGGTCGCCGTGTTCGGCGCCAGCAATTTCCCCCTGGCATTTTCCGTGGCGGGCGGCGATACCGCGGCCGCGCTGGCGGCGGGCTGCCCGGTGGTGGTGAAGGGGCATCCCGCGCATCCCGGCACGGGCGAACTGGTGGGCCGCGCCATCCAGGCAGCCGCGCGCGAATGCGGCATGCCGGAAGGCGTTTTTTCGCTGCTGCTGGGCGGCATCGAGACGGGCGCGGCGCTGGTGCGCGACGAGCGCATCAAGGCGGTGGGCTTCACGGGCTCGCGCGCCGGCGGCCTGGCGCTGGTAGACGCGGCGTCCAAGCGCCGCGAGCCGATTCCGGTCTTCGCCGAAATGAGCAGCATCAATCCGGTGTTCCTGTTCCCGGCCGCCCTGGCGGCGCGCGCGGAAGAGCTGGGCAAGGCATTTGTCGCCTCGCTGACGATGGGTTCCGGCCAGTTCTGCACCAACCCCGGCATCGTCGTCGCGCTGGAAAGCCCGGACCTGGATCGTTTCCTGAAGGCGGCCGACGCCGCCTTGTCCGCGCATGTGCCGTCGGCGATGCTGACGCCCGGTATCCACGGCGCCTACGAGAAAGGCGTGAAGGCGCTGGAAAGCGCCGAAGGTGTCAAGGTGTGCGGGCGGGGCGGTGCCGGCGAAGGCCCGAATCGCGGCCGTGCGGCGCTGTTTTCCACCAGCATCAGCAATTTCCTCGAACAGGAATCGTTGCAGCAGGAGGTGTTCGGTTCGTCCAGCATGGTGGTGCGCTGCAAGTCGGTGGACGACATGCGCGACATCGCCGAACACATCGAAGGCCAGTTGACGGTGACGCTGCATCTGGACGAAGCGGACTACGCGCTGGCGCGCGGCCTGGTGCCGGTGCTGGAGCGCAAGGCGGGCCGCATACTGGCCAATGGCTGGCCCACGGGTGTGGAAGTGGCGCATGCCATGGTGCACGGCGGGCCTTTCCCGGCGACGTCGGACAGCCGCTTTACGTCGGTGGGCACGCTGGCGATCCGGCGTTTCCTGCGCCCGGTCAGCTATCAGGCGCTGCCGGCGCAACTGTTGCCGGAAGCCTTGCGTCCGGAAAACCTGGAACGCCTTCCGCGTCTGGAGGACGGCAAGCGCCTGCTGCCGTAATCGCCTCTGGCGTCACGGTCCGTACGCCGGGAATGCGCGGCTAATGGCCGGTTAATGCGCGGCCTGGCCGCGCGGGTCGACCTGGTCCGGCCAATCTCCCATCAACGGAGCCTGTGTCGTCACACCCGGCTGTGCGGCCTTCACCGGGCCGTCCGTGCCGGCATGTCCGGTGGCGGGTTGCGTCACGGCGGCCGCCGGCGGCGCGGTTCCTGGCCGCGCCGCACGCAGCCGCGAGGTCAGGCCGGTATCGGGTCGCGCGACGGGCCTGCTCGGCGCCGCCGTCGAGCGCGCGCCGTTCTGCCCATCGGGCGCGTTGCCGGGCTGTGCGGCGGCGCCCGCCGTGGCCGAACTGCCCGGCGCGGCTGAACCCTGCGCGCTTGCCGCATTGCCGGGCCCATCGGCAGGTCCCGGCGCCCGTGCCGTCTGCGCCCGCAGCCGCCTGATCTGCTCGTCCAGGGGCTGCAGCCGCGCGCCGGTGGCGTAGACGAAGCGATCCATGGTCACGCGCCCGTCGGCGTGTCCGGTATAGCCCAGATAGATGCCCAGCGTGGACTGATGGTCCAGGTTGCGGTATTCGATGGCGCCGAAAGGCGTCGGCACTTGCAGCCGCGGAAAGGCCGCCGCCACGGCTTCGCGATCGGCCAATCCCGCGCGCTTCAGTGCTTCGCTGATGGAGCGCAGGGCGGTGTAGCCCAGCACGGCCGCCATGCCGGGCGCTTCGCCGAAACGATCGCGATAGGCTTGCACGAAGGCCTGGTTTTCCGGTGTATCGATCGCGTCGCGCGGATAGCCCGTGGTGATCCAGCCATCGGGGATGGCAGCGCCCAGCGTCTCGTCCAGCAGGCCCAGGTTTTCGGGATCGCCCATGAACGGCGCGACCACCCCCACGCCGTCGAATAGATGCGCCGCCGTGCCCGCGCGCAGCAGCGCGGCGAGTTGCTCGCCCGTCAGCAGGTTGAAGATCGCCTCCGGCCTGGCCGCGCTCAATGCCGCGGCGGCGGCCACCGCGTCGAATTTCCCCGCCGGCACCGCGATCTCGTCGACGAACTCGGTCCTGGACTGGAAGGTCTTGATCAGGCCCTTGAAGGCGTCCGCCGTGGCCCGGTCGGATTCGGTGTCCTGATAGACCAGGGCCCAGCGCAGCTTGCGCAGGCCCAATGCTTTCGGTGCGACGGCGGCGGCCTGCATCCATGCGCCCGGCCGCAGGCGGAAGGTATAGCGGTTGCCGTCCTGCCAGGTCAGGCGCTGGCTCAAGGGGGCGACGGCCAGGTAGGGCACCTTCGCCGTATCGGCATAACGGGAAAGCGCCAGGCCGACTTCCGACGAATAGCCGCCGAACAGCGCCACGACGCCATCCTTGTCGACCAGCGCCTGGGCCGCCTGCACGGCTTCATCGGGATTGCCGCGGTCATCGCGCGAGCGGACCTCCAGCTTGCGTCCCAGCACGCCGCCATCGGCATTGGCCTGTTCCAGCGCGAGCGTCCAGCCGCGGCGGTAGTCTTCCGAAAATCCGGGCAGGGCCTTGTACGTGTTGATTTCCCCGATGCGCAGGGCCGGCGGCGGCGGGGTGGGGCGCGCCGGCTTGGCGGAAGGGGCGGCAGCGGCGGGCTGTGCCGCGATCGCCATCGCCACCGCGACCGCTACCGCGTATTCCAGCCACAGCCGGCACAGGATCGCCCACACGTCGGACCAACGAAAAAAAGCCGACATCGCTGTCGGCTTCTTTGCGTGGAAACCCGGTGTCGCTCGCATGTGCGCTGATCGTCGCGAGAGCGGCGGGGCGGTGGGCGCGAGCGTCCGGCGGCTCGATTACTTGAGCTTGGTTTCCTTGTAGTCCACGTGCTTGCGCGCGACCGGATCAAATTTCTTGATCAGCATCTTTTCCGGCGTCGTGCGCTTGTTCTTGGTGGTGGTGTAGAAATGTCCCGTGCCGGCGGTCGACTCGAGCTTGATCTTTTCGCGGGTGCCTTTGGCTGCCATGTCGTACTCCTGGGTAGTCTGGGGGCGGGGATGGCTTAGATCGATTCGCCGCGGGCGCGCAGTTCGGCCAGAACGGCGTCGATGCCCTTCTTATCGATCGTGCGCAGCGCCTTGGTGCTGACGCGCAGCGTGATCCAGCGGTTTTCGCTTTCGACGAAGAAACGGCGCGACTGCAGATTGGGCAGGAAGCGGCGCTTGGTCTTGTTGTTGGCGTGGGAAACGTTGTTGCCCACCATCGGGCGCTTGCCCGTCACTTGGCATACGCGTGCCATAAATGCACCTCAATAAATTCAATGCTTGCCGCGTATGGCTGGAGACGGGAGCTTAGCCGCCGGACCCCTTTGTGTTGCCTGTGCAGGGTTGCCGGCCATCCCGTATTTCAAGGATGTCGGGCCTTTGGAAACAGCAGAAACCGCAGCTGCTGCGAGACCGGCCCGAGTGCTTGTGCCCGCCGCCCCTTTCCGTCGCGGTATCGGCATCATCGCCAGGCAGTCTGCCCGGTGTTTGCCGGGTGTTTGCATGATGTTGCCGGATACCGCTGCTACGCGTCCGCGGGGTGGAAGTGCCGGCTACAAAGCATAGTAGCGGCACGGGTAAATTCGTAAGCCAGCGATTATACTACGAAAAAGTGTTGAGCATCAAGCCCCCTTGTCGGACGGCGTGGCGAGCGCCGGCCCCGTGCGGGCGACACGTCCGGCCAGCCAGGACAGGCAGGCGCATGCGGCCAGGACGCCGGTCAGCGGCAGGGGCGTGTCGTCCTGCCACAGGCTCACGCACAGGCCGGCCAGGGCGCCGCAGGAAAGCTGCAGGGTACCCAGCAGCGCCGATGCCGCGCCCAGCCGCTTGCCCTGCTCGGCCAGCGCCAGCGCCGCGGAATTCGGATTCACGAAGCCCTGGCTGGTCATGTAGCCGATCAGGCAGACCATCAGCAGCGGCAGCGTCATCCAGCCGGCCAGCGTCAGCCCCGCGCCGGCCAGGCTGGCCACGGCCAGCGTCACCAGGGCACGGCGCTGCAGGGTCTGGGGCGTCAGCCGCCGCAGCAGGCGCGCGCTGATTTGCGATCCGCCGATCAGGCCGATGGCGTTCAAGCCGAACAGCAGGCCGTAGTGCTGCGGATCGACACCGTACAGTTCGATGAAGACGCGCGGCGAGCCGATGATGTACGCGAACATGCCGGCCTGTCCCAACCCACCCGCCAGGCTGTGCGCCATGAACTTGCGATGTCGCAGCAGTTCGCCGTAGTTGCGCGCGATGGTGCGCCAGTGCAGCGGCACCACGCGTTCGGGCGGCAGCGACTCCTTCATCTTGAACAGCATGGCGGCCATCAGCGCGACGCCCGCGGCCAGCATCAGGCCGAAGATGCCGCGCCAGCCTGTCAGCAGCAGCAACTGCCCGCCCACCAGCGGCGCGAGGATCGGCGCCAGGCCCATGATCAGCATCAGCAGCGACAGCGCGCGCGCCGCCTCCTGGGTGTCGTAATGGTCGCGGATCACCGCGCGTGGGATCACGACGCCGGCCGCGCCGCCCAGCGCCTGCACCGCGCGCCACGCCGTCAGGCTTTCGATGTCGACGGCCAGCGCGCACCCCAACGAGCCGATGATGTACAGCGAAAGGCCCACGAGCAGCGGCGGCTTTCTTCCATACCGGTCCGCCAGCGGCCCATAGAAAATCTGCGCCGCCGACAGGCCGACCAGGTAGGCCGCCATGGTGCGTTCCACGTCGCCCTGGCCGACATTCAGTCCCTGCGCGATGGCGGGAAAAGCGGGCAGGTAGAGATCGATGGAGAACGGTCCGATGGCGGTCAGCGCGCCCATCAGGAGCAACCATCCGGGCAAGCCGCGCGTGGGCAGTGAAGGGGACATCGATTGACGTTTGCCTGAATGGCGGAGGCGTGGAAGGGCTATTCGTCCCGAAAATGTAACATGTGGGGTTGCGGTTCAAATCGGAAACAAATTCCGATAAAGTCCGCAGGTTATTTCTTGCGAGGTTGACTGTCGTGAATCCTGTGTTGTCTGCGGTGGGTCGCAAACTGGAATCCGTTTCGATCCCGGTTCAACTGGAAATGCCGGACGGCACCAAAGTCGGTGCGTCGAACCCCAAGGTCAAGTTCGTCGCGCGCAGCAAGGTCGCGCTGGCGCACCTGGCGGCGGGCGAAGTCGGCGTCCTGGCCCAGGACTACGTGGAAGGCCTGGTGGACATACAGGGCAATATGCATGACGTGATGCGTGCGGCCGCCGAACTGCTGCCGAATTCGCCGGTGCAGGCCGAACGCACGACCTGGCTGCAGGGCCTGATGCGCCGCATGGTGTCGGTGCAGCGCCATTCCATCGAGCGCGACGCCAAGCAGATCGAATTCCATTACGACCTTTCCGACGACTTCTATGCGCTGTGGCAGGACCCGCGCCGCGTCTACTCCTGCGCCTACTACCGCACGCCCGACATGACGCTGGCGCAGGCGCAGGAAGCCAAGCTGGACCATATCTGCCGCAAGCTGCGATTGGCCCCGGGCGAGCGTTACCTGGACGTGGGCGCCGGTTGGGGCGGCCTGCTGCTGTGGGCGGCGGAAAACTACGGTGTCGACGCCACCGGCATTACCCTGTCGCGCAACCAGCATGCGCATGTGAACCGGTTGATCCAGGAAAAAGGCCTGCAGGGCCGCGTCCGCATGGAGCTGCTGGATTACCGCAAGCTCGACGAGAGCAAGCCTTACGACAAGGTCTCGTCGGTGGGCATGTTCGAGCACGTCGGCCGCGCCCAGCTGCCCGATTACTTCGCCAAGCTGCGCCGCCTGGTGCGGCCCGGCGGCCTGATCATGAATCACGGCATCACGGCCGGCGGCGTCCATAACGCCCAGTTGGGCAGCGGCATGGGCGACTTCATCGAAAAATACATTTTCCCCGGCGGCGAGCTGACCCACATCAGCAATGTGCTGGCGGCGATGGCCGAAGGCGGGCTGGAAGCGACGGACGTCGAGAACCTGCGTCCGCATTATGCGCGCACGCTGTGGGCGTGGAGCGACAGCCTGGAAGCGCAACTGGACGCCGCCAGCCGTATCCTGTCCGGCGAACAGGGCGCGAAGTCGCTGCGCGCCTATCGCCTGTACCTGGCGGGCTGCGCCATGGCGTTCGAACATGGCTGGATCGCCCTGCACCAGGTATTGGGACAAAGGCTGGCTACAGGTCGTGCCGATGAGCTCGATCATCCGGCCGATCTGGCCTATCCCTGGCGCCGCGATTATATGTACGCGGGTACGCCGGCCTGAAGGCGTCGCGCTAGCCGCCGCGCGCAACCGTATTACCATAGCGAGGTGCGTCCGTCGCGACGCCCCTCGCGGCTCGCGCCATCGCGGAACGCCGCCCACGGGCGGCGTTTTACTTCCACATCGACATCGCGGAATCCCATGCCCGTACTCCATGTCCATATCCTGTCCGGCTGGTCGGCCGACCGGAAATCAGCGCTGCTGGAATCGGCCACGCAGGCGGTCGTCGACAGCCTGGGCGCGCCGCTGCGCAGCGTGCGTATCATGCTGCATGAGATCGCGCCGGAGCACATCATCGTCGGCGGCCAGGTCGGCAAACAGTCGGTGGTGTATCACGTGCACCTGATCAACGGCCGCACCGAAGACCAGAAGAGCGCGCTGTACCAGGCCTTGAACCGCGCCGCGTGCGAATCGCTGGGCGTGTCGGGCGACGACGTGCGCGTGCTGATGGACGATATACCGAATACCGATATGGGCATGGCCAACGGCGTCAGCGCCAAGGCGGCGGGACGTTAGAGCCTCGAAGTCCGGGCACCATGGCTGCGCATGCGGCCTTGCCGGAGACCAGCGTTTACAGGAGAGCCATCATGAAAGAAGTCATCATTGCCGCCGGCGCGCGTACCGCGGTGGGCACCTTCGGCGGCGCGCTCAAGGATGTGCCGCCCATCGACCTGGCCAGCACGGCGATCCGCGAGGCGCTGGCGCGAGCGGGTGTCGATGGCGCGGAAGTCGGCCACGTCGCCGTGGGTCACGTCATCAATACCGAACCGCGCGATATGTACCTGTCGCGCGTGGCCGCGCTGAATGCGGGCATCGGCAAGGAAACGCCTGCCTTCAACGTCAACCGCCTGTGCGGTTCCGGCCTGCAGGCCATTGTGTCCGCCGCGCAGTCGGTGATGCTGGGCGATACCGAGATCGCCGTCGGCGGGGGCGCGGAGAACATGAGCCGAGGTCCGTATATTTCGCCTGCGCAGCGCTGGGGCTCGCGCATGGGCGACGCCACGATGCTCGACATGATGGTGGGCGCGCTGACGGATCCCTTCCAGCGCATCCACATGGGCGTCACGGCCGAAAACGTCGCCGCCAGATACGAGATCAGCCGCGCCGACCAGGATGCCCTGGCGGTCGAGTCGCACCGCCGCGCCGCCGCCGCCATCGACGCCGGCTACTTCAAGGAACAGATCGTTCCGGTAGTCATCAAGACCCGCAAGGGCGATGTGACCTTCGAGGTCGACGAACACGTGCGGCGCGACGTCGCCGTCGATACCATGGGCAAGCTCAAGCCGGTGTTCCAGAAGGAAAACGGCACCGTCACCGCCGGCAATGCCAGCGGCATCAACGATGGCGCCGCGGCCGTGGTCCTGATGAGCGCGGACGTCGCCGACAAGCGTGGCGTGCAGCCGCTGGCCCGGCTGGTGGCGTACGGCCATGCGGGCGTGGACCCCGCCTACATGGGCATCGGGCCCGTGCCGGCGTCGCAGGCCGCGCTGAAGCGCGCCGGCCTGACGGTCGACCAACTGGACGTCATCGAATCGAACGAAGCCTTCGCCGCGCAGGCCTGCGCGGTGACGCGCCAACTGGGCCTGGATCCCGCCAAGGTGAACCCCAACGGCAGCGGTATCGCGCTGGGGCATCCCATCGGCGCGACCGGGGCCATCATCACCGTCAAGGCCCTGTACGAACTGCAGCGCGTGCGGGGCCGCTATGCGCTGGTCACCATGTGCATCGGCGGCGGGCAGGGCATCGCCGCGATTTTCGAGCGTATCTGAAGGAACCCATGCCGCCACGTCCCGCGCCGTCCGCCCAGGATATCCCCACGCTTTCCGAGTCGGACGGCGTCCGCTATCTGCATTTCGACAGTCCCTGGATCCAGGGGGCGATGCGCATCGCGGATCCGGCCGAACTGGTGCTGGAATACACCGCGCAGATGATGGCCTGGCTGCTGTTCATGGAGCCGCCGAAGGACGGCGCCATCGGGCTCCTGGGCCTGGGCGCCGGATCGCTGGCGCGCTTCTGCGTGAAGCGGACCCGCGGCAGCGTGGTGGCGGTGGAGTGGAATCCTCGCGTGACGGCGATCTGCCATGCCTTCTTCCGCCTGCCCGGGCCGCCGCGCCTGACAGTGGAAGAAGCCGACGCCGGCGCTTGGGTGGCCGAGCCCGAACACGCCGGCCGCTGTCCGATCCTGATGGTAGACCTGTACGACGCGCATGCGCGCGGGCCGGTGCGCGATTCCGTGCGCTTCTACCGCGACTGCCGGCGCGTGCTGGGCGACACCGGCGTGCTGGCGGTCAACCTGTTCGGCGAGCACGAAAGCTTCCCGCGCAACATCGAAAACCTGTACGCGGCCTTCGATGGCAGGCTGGCGCTGCTGCCGGAGATCGATGCGGGGAATCGTATCGTGCTGGCTTTTTCCGGGCCGCCCATCGACATCCCCGTCGAAGCGCTGCTGGACCGCGCCGCGGTGGTCGAATCCGCCTATGGGCTGCCGGCGCGCCGCTGGGCGCGCGCGCTGGCGGGACAGGCGCGCGAGGGCCGGCTCGTCTACTGAACGGGCGCGTTCCGCCAAAAGAATGCCTTGCGGCCCCGCCCGGCCGATGCAAGAATAAGCCAGCCATAATTATGAATTATGTGAGGTGCGGCCGCCTCGCGCCGTCCTTCACCCGGGCCCGGATATCGCCATGGATTTCGATACCGCTCTAGGAACGCCGCAGCCCATCGTCCGCCAGGCCATGTACCTGGAAGCCGCGGAACGCCTGCGTGAAATGATCCGTTCGCGCGCCCTGGGGGCGGGCGAATGGGTGGACGAACTGCGGGTCGCGGCCCAGTTGGGCATCTCGCGCACGCCCCTGCGCGAGGCGCTCAAGCTGCTGGCCAGCGAAGGCCTGGTGCGCCTCGAGCCGCGCCGGGGCTGTTTCGTCAACGAGCTGTCCATGCGCGACCTGGACGACATCTTTCCCCTGATGGCGATGCTGGAAGGCCGTTGCGCCCACGAAGCCGCGCGCAAGGCCGGCCCGGAGGACGTGCGCCGCCTGTCCGCGCTGCATGACACGCTTCGCGACCACGCCGCGGCCGGACGCATCGACGCCTATTACGAAGCCAACTACGTCATCCACGAGGCCATCCAGGCCCTGGCCGACAATCGCTGGCTGTCCGACACCATCGGCAATCTGCGCAAGGTGCTGAGCCTGTCGCGCCATAAGAGCCTGACGCTGCCCGGCCGCATGGACGAGTCCTGTGCCGAGCACATGGCCATCCTGGCGGCCATCCGCGACCACGATCCGGAACGCGCGGAAGCCGTGGCGCGAAAACACCTGCTGCGTCAGCTCGACGCCCTGCACGCCCTGGAGCAGGGCGTGGCCGATGCCCCCGCGCAATCCCCATCCGACAAGGCGGCGCCCGGCGCGGCTGCCGCCCCCACCGTCAAGGAGCCCGTTCATGACCGTTCCCGAACCGCTCGTTCCCGCGCGCGCGGCGCGCTCGCTGGCTAAAACCGTGGCGCATCGCGAAGTCACCGTCGCGCCGCCTGCCGCCGACGCGGAGCCCGGCAAGCCATCCGCCGAAGCCGGACTGATGGCGCGCCTGGGCAAGCTGTGGGAGCGGGATCCTTTCCGCGACCCGGCGGCGCTGCGGCCCCTGTTCGGCGCGCGCCTGACGGACGTCGCGGCGAACCGGCTGGCCCATGCCTGGTGCCAGGCCTATACCGCCGCCGACGGCAAGTTGCGCCGGGCCATGCTGGGCCTGCTGGCGACCGCCGGCGCGGCGCAGGAACAGCCCGACGACGCCGCCGGCCGCCTGTTCCGGCGGTTCAACAACCAGCCCGACGGCCTGCGTTTCCTGGTCGATCTGCGCGCCGACATGTTGCGCTGGCGCAAGCAGGTGGCGGGGCTGCAGGCGCTGGACAAGGCGCTGGAAGGCCTGCTGTCCGCCTGGTTCGACGTCGGCCTGCTGGAGCTGCGGCGGCTGACCTGGGATTCTCCCGCGTCCCTGCTGGAAAAGCTGATCGTGTACGAAGCCGTGCACGAAATCCAGTCCTGGGACGACCTGAAGCATCGCGTCGCGGAAGACCGCCGCTGCTATGCCTTCTTCCATCCGCAGATGCGCGACGTGCCGCTGATTTTCGTGGAAGTCGCCTTCGCGCCGCAGATGGCCGACGACGTGCAGACGCTGCTGGACACGACGCAGCCGCCGCAGAACCTGGACAAGGCGCGCTGGGCGATCTTCTATTCCATCTCGAATACCCAGCCCGGCCTGCGCGGCATCAGCTTCGGCAACTTCCTGCTCAAGCGGGTGATCGACCAGCTGCTGGAGGAACTGCCCAAGCTGAAATCCTTCGCCACCTTGTCGCCGATACCCGGTTTCGCCGATTGGCTGGGCAAGCTCAACGCGGACGAGGTGGAAGAAATCGTGCGCGATAAAAGCCGCGAACGCGCGCGCCGCGGCGTGCCCGACGGCGCCCGCTGGCTGGCGCGCCTGCGCAAGGCCGCCACGGCGCGCGGCGCCAACGAGGTCGTGCGGCGCGCGGGGATGAAGCTGGCCGCCGCCTACCTGCAATCCGTGAAGAACGGCGCCCCGCTGGATCCGGTGGCCCGTTTCCACCTGGGCAACGGCGCCCGCATCGAACGCATCAACTGGGGCGCCGACCGTTCGCCCAAGGGCCTGGCGCAATCGGCCGCCTTGATGGTCAACTACCTGTATGAGCTGGACGAGCTCGACGGCAACCTGAGCCGGCTGAACGCCGGCAAGCCGGCCGTCAGCCGTTCCATCACGCGCATGGGGTAAAAACGCCTTTTGGCATAAACGGCCCGGGGGACAGGGGGCAAGGGGACATGGCGATCGTCGAACCGCCGCTCGAATCATCATCCGCCGCGCGACCGGCCGCGGGGAGGGTGTTGTGCCGCCGCGAAGGCGCGGTGGCCCGCGTCTGCCTGTCCCATCCCGGGCGCATGAACGCCATTACCGTCGCGATGTGGGCCGAGCTGGCGCGCCTGTTCGGCGAGCTTTCCGCCGATCCCACGCTGCGCTGCGTCGTCGTGCAAGGCGATGGCGGGCATTTCGCCGCGGGCGCGGATATCCGCGAATTCCCACGCGAGCGCGGCGACCAGGCCGCCGTGATGCGCTATCACCGCGACATACTCGCCCCCGCGCTGGCGGCGATCGCCGCCTGCCCCCATCCCGTCGTCGCCCGCATCGATGGCGTCTGCGTGGGCGGGGGGCTGGAAATCGCCTGCCTGTGCGATCTGCGCATCGGCGCGCGCACCGCGCGCCTGGGCGCCCCCATCAATCGCCTGGGGTTTCCGATGGCGCCGGACGAGATGCGCGGATTGCTGCAACTCGCGGGACGCGCCGTCACGATGGAATTGCTGCTGGAAGGGCGCATCCTGGACGCGCCGGAAGCCTGCGCCAAGGGCCTGCTGACCCGCGTCGTCGCCGATGCCGATCTGGACGGCGAGGTGCGGCGTTGCGTGGACCGCATCCAGGCGGGCGCGCCGCTGGCGGCCCGCCTGAACAAAGGCATGGCGACGCGCCTGGCGCGCGACGACGCGCTCAGCGACGAAGAATACGAACGATTTTTTTCCTACGCCGAAAGCCGCGACCACCGGGAGGGCGTGCGCGCCTTCCTGGCCGGCGAAGCACCGATATTCACTGGAGACTGAAAAGAGTGAGCAACGCCAATCTGTACGCGGTACTCGAAACGGGTTTTCCGCAGGATCGCAGCAAGGTCGCGATCGAGACGCCGAGCCTGCGCTACACCTGGGACGACATCGACAGGGCCAGCGCCTGCCTGGCCAACCTGTTGAAGTCCTTGCACCTGCCCAAGGACGCCAGGGTGGCGGTACAGGTCGAGAAGTCGCCGGAAGCGCTGCTGCTTTACCTGGCCACCCTGCGCGCCGGCCTGGTCTATCTGCCCTTGAACACCGCGTACCGCGAATCCGAGATCGATTACTTTCTCGGCAATGCCGAGCCGTCCGTCGTGGTCTGCGCCTCGGCCAACCTGCCCTGGATACAGCGGCTGGCGGACAAGTGCGGCGTCGCGCACGTGTACACGCTGGACGACGATCGCACCGGCACGCTGCTGGACGCGGCCGGCAAGCTGCCCCAGACCTTCAAGACCGTGACGCGGCAGGCGGATGACCTGGCCGCCATTCTGTACACGTCGGGCACCACGGGCCGCAGCAAGGGCGCCATGCTGTCGCATGGCAACCTGGCCTCCAATGCACGGACCTTGAACAGCTATTGGGGCTGGCGCGCCGACGATGTGCTGCTGCACATGCTGCCCATCTTCCACGTGCATGGCCTGTTCGTGGCATCGCACGGCGCGCTGCTGGCGGGTGCCCGCATGATCTGGCTGCCCAAGCTGGACCTGGACCAGGCGCTGCGCTATCTGCCCGAAAGCACCGTCATGATGGGCGTGCCCACGTATTACGTGCGGCTGCTGGCGGATCCGCGCTTCGACCGCGCGGTGTGCGCGCGCATGCGCCTGTTCATCTCCGGTTCGGCGCCGCTGCTGACGGAGACCTTCGGCGCCTTCCAGGAACGCACCGGCCATACCATCCTGGAACGCTATGGCATGAGCGAAACCGTCATGCTGACATCCAACCCCTACGACGCGGTGGAAGGCGCGCGCATTGGCGGCACGGTCGGCAAGGCGCTGCCCGGCGTGGAGGTCCGTGTGGTGGACGACAACGGCAGGAAACTGCCCCCCGGCGAGATCGGCAATGTGCAGGTGCGCGGCCCGAACGTGTTTTCCGGCTATTGGCGCATGCCGGAAAAAACCCGCGAGGAGTTCGCCGAGGAAGGCTGGTTCAAGACCGGCGACGTCGGCCGCTGGGGTGGCGAGGCGAACGGCCATCCCATCCCCGTCGACTATCTGAGCATCGTCGGCCGCAGCAAGGACCTGATCATTTCGGGCGGCTATAACGTCTATCCCAAGGAAATCGAGTCGGTCATCGACGACATGCCCGGGGTGGAGGAATCGGCCGTCATCGGCGTGCCGCATCCCGATTTCGGGGAAGCCGTGGTCGCCATCGTCGTGCCGCGCGCCGGCGCGGCGCTGGACCCCGCGGCGATCCAGAACGAGCTCAAAGGACGTATCGCCAACTTCAAGGTGCCCAAGCGCGTGCACGTGACGGAACAGCTGCCGCGCAACACCATGGGGAAGGTGCAGAAGAACGTCCTGCGCGATACGTTCGGCCAGTTGTAATCCGCGCAAATCACGTAAGCCGCGTAATCACGTAAGCCACGCAAGCCGCGGCCCGATCATCGACAGACCAGCCTGGAGGACACACCCCTACCCCACCACGACACCCGTAGCGACGCGCGTAAGGATTCATAAACATCGGCGCACCACATGGCGCGCCGCATCGATCGATGGGCGCTAACCCATCCTACGCAGCACCCCGGAGGAGAACAACATGGCTTACCGTACCAGGTTCGCGGCGCTGGGCGCCGCTTTGCTCGCGCTCACCCTGGCAAACCCGGCATCGGCCGATTGGCCCGAACGTCCCGTCACCATCATCGTCCCGTTTCCCGCGGGCGGCGGCACCGATACTTTCGCCCGTCCCCTGGCCGAACAGCTGCGCGCGCAGCTGGGCCAGACGGTCGTCATCGACAACAAGGGCGGCGCGGGCGGCACCGTGGGCGCCGCCGTCGCGGCCAAGGCGCGTCCCGACGGCTATACCTTCTTCATGGGCGGGGCGCACCACGCGGTGGCGCCGGCGCTGTACAAGCAGTTGAGCTACGACATCCAGAAG
Source organism: Bordetella genomosp. 9 (assembly GCF_002261425.1). Classification (NCBI taxonomy): domain Bacteria; kingdom Pseudomonadati; phylum Pseudomonadota; class Betaproteobacteria; order Burkholderiales; family Alcaligenaceae; genus Bordetella; species Bordetella genomosp. 9. The sequence continues at coordinate 519,066 of NZ_NEVJ01000002.1, forward strand.
GACTTCATTCCCGTGGCCCTGCTGGCGCAGCCGCCCCAGGTGGTCGTGATCAATGCGTCCAAGCTGCCCGTCAAGACCCTGCAGGCGTTCATCGCCTACGCCAAGGAGCGGCCGGGCCAGATCAACTACGGCACCGCCGGCAAGGGCAGTACCCACCACCTGGCGGGCGAGCTGTTCGCGATGCAGACCGGCATCAAGCTGGTCGACGTGCCTTACCAGGGCGCCGGGCCGATGCTGTCGGCGCTGATCGGGGGGCAAGTGGAAATGGCCTTCGACGGACTGGGATCGTCGTCGGGGCACATCCGCGCGGGCAGCATCAAGCCGCTGGCGGTGGCGGCGGCGCAGCGTTCGCCGTTCTTTCCCGATATTCCCACCGCGGCCGAGTCCGGCGTCATGAATTACGAGGTGTCCACCTGGTACGCGCTATGGGCGCCGGCGGGTACGCCCCGTCCGGCCGTCGACCGCATGATCCGCGAGGTCACCATCGCCCTGAATACGCCCAAGCTGAAGGAGCAGTGGGCATCCAACGGATCGGCGACACCGGACCTGACGGGGCCGGCCTTCGGCAAATTCGTCGATGCCGAAGTGGCGCGCTGGGGCAAGGTGGTGAAGGACTCCGGCGTCACGCTGGAGTAGATCGCGCCGATCAGCCCTTCAGCCCTTCAACGCCACGCGCTGGCCTCGTCCAGGCTGCGCAGGATCTCCGGCGGCAGCGTCAGGTAGGCGGCCTTGACCAGGTCGTCCAGCTGCGCCAGCGACGTCGCGCTGGCGATCGGCGCTGCGATGCCGGGCTGCGCGATGGTCCAGGCCAGCGCCACCTGCGCAGGCGTGGCGCCGGTCGCCTCCGCCGCCTTGTCCAGCGCGTCCAGGATGCGGATGCCGCGATCGTTCAGATACGTCTCGACGATCTTCTTGCCGCGCACGCTCTTGCCGGCATCGGCCGCCGTGCGGTACTTGCCGGACAGGAAACCGCTGGCCAGCGCGTAGTAGTTGATCGTGCCCAGCCCCTGCGCCGTCACCACCGCCTGCAGCGCGCTTTCATAGGGCTCGCGCGAGTACAGGTTGTATTCGGGCTGGATGGACTCATAGCGCGGCAGGCCGTTGCGTTCGCTGAACAACAGGGCTTCCGACAGCCGCACCGCGGTGTAGTTGGAAGCGCCGATGGCGCGTATCTTGCCCTGGTCGCGCAGCTTGCCGTAGGCCGCCAGGGTGTCCGTCAGCGGCGTATCGGGATCGTCGCGATGCGATTGGTAGAGATCGATATAGTCCGTCTGCAGCCGCGCCAGCGAGTCTTCCACGGCGCGCGCGATATACGCCGGCGACAGGCCCTTCGCCTTGGGGCCCATTTCCATGCCCACCTTGGTGGCGATGATCACTTTGTCCCGCTTGCCCGACTTGGCCAGCCACTTGCCGATGATGACCTCGGATTCCCCGCCCCGGTTGCCGGGTGCCCAGCGGGAATAGACGTCGGCGGTGTCGATGAAATTCAAGCCGGCGTCGACCATGGCGTCCAGCAGGGAAAAGGCCTCCGCTTCGCCGACGGTCCAGCCGAAGACATTGCCGCCGAACGCCAGCGGCGGGACGGTCAGGCCGGAACGGCCAAGTTGACGTTGTTGCATGGTCAGGTCGCTCTCTCGAAGGTTGTATTACTTGCCAGACAAATGCCGGGCAAGGCGTCAGAATTTTCTTGTTGTCGATATGATTCTTTCAGCCAAGTATATCGGCCGAATGGCGGCGCGACGTACTTACCGAAAAGTTCAGGGATTTCCCCCGCGTGGCGGTCCACTACGCCAAGTTAGACTATGCACTTTCAGGGGACGGGCGCCACTCGGAGCCCGCCACGGGCGGCCCGTCCCCGGCGCATTCCAAGGTCGAGGAGCCTGCTTATATGTCCAAGAAAAAATCCGCCGTATTCGCGATTGCCGGCGCCTTGGGGCTGGCTGCCGCGCTGCACTCGGGCGGAGCCGCGCTATCCGCGCCTGCCGGGCAGAAGTCGGTGGCCGTGATGGCCATCGTCGAGCATCCCGCGCTGGATGCCGTGCGCGACGGCGTCAAGGACGCGCTCAAGGCGAAAGGCTACGACGCGAGCAAGAACCTGAAATGGCAATACCAGAGCGCGCAGGGCAACACCGGCACCGCCGCGCAGATCGCCCGCAAGTTCGTCGGCGACCGTCCCGATGCCATCGTCGCCATCGCCACGCCGGCGGCGCAGGCCGTGGTGGCCGCCACCAAGGATATCCCGGTCGTCTATGCCGCCGTCACCGATCCCGTGGCGGCGCAGCTGGTGCCGTCGATGGGGCCGTCCGGCACCAACGTCACCGGCGTTTCCGACGCGCTGGAACTGGACCGGCAGATCGACCTGATCCGCAAGATCGTGCCCAACGCCAAGCGCGTGGGCATCGTCTACAACCCCGGCGAGGCCAATTCCGTGGTCGTCGTCAAGCAGTTGCAGGAACTCCTGCCCAAGGCCGGCATGAGCCTGGTGGAAGCCGCCGCCCCGCGCACCGTGGACGTCGCCGCCGCCGCGCGCAGCCTGATCGGCAAGGTGGACGTCATCTACACCAGCACGGACAACAACGTCGTGTCCGCCTACGAGTCGCTGGTCAAGGTGGGCGCCGACGCCAAGATCCCACTGATCGCGGCGGACAACGACAGCGTCAAGCGCGGCGCGATCGCCGCGCAAGGGGTGGATTACTACCAGCTGGGCCAGCAGGTCGGCGACATCGTGGTGCGCATCCTGAAGGGTGAAAAACCGGGCGCGATTCCGTCGGCCACGGTCAACAAGGTGCAGCTCACCCTGAACCCCGCCGCCGCCCAGGCCCAGGGCGTCGCCTTGCCGGAAGCCCTGATCAAGTCGGCCGCGACGGTCATCAAGTAAACCACGGCCGCCAAGATGTCTTTTTTCTCTTTGCTGGGCGCGCTGGAGATCGGCCTGGTCTTCAGCCTGGTGGCCCTGGGCGTCCTGATTTCCTTTCGCTTGCTGCGCTTCCCCGACCTGACGGTCGATGGCAGTTTCCCGTTGGGCGCCGCCGTGGCGGCCACCATGATCTCGGCGGGTTTCAATCCCTTCGCCGCGACCGGTTGCGCCATCCTGGCGGGCGCCCTGGCGGGCTGGGTGACGGGCTGGCTGAACATCAAGCTGCGCATCATGGACCTGCTCGCCAGCATCCTGGTCATGATCGCCTTGTATTCGATCAACCTGCGCGTGATGGGCCGCCCGAACGTGCCGCTGATCACCGAACCCACCGTCTACACCATGCTGCAGCCCAAGTGGCTCAGCGACTACATGGCGCGTCCCCTGATCCTGCTGGTGGTGGTGATCGCCTGCAAGCTGCTGCTGGACTGGTTTCTTTCCACCGAGCTGGGGCTGGCGCTGCGGGCGACCGGCGCCAATCCGCGCATGGCGCGCGCGCAGGGCGTCAACACCGGACGGCTCGTCCTGGGCGGCATGGCGTTGTCCAACGCCCTGGTGGCGCTGGCCGGCGCCCTGTTCGCGCAGGCGCAGGGCGGAGCGGACATATCCATGGGCCTGGGCACCATCGTCATCGGCCTGGCCGCGGTCATCGTCGGCGAAAGCCTGCTGCCGGCGCGCCGCATCGCGCTGGCCACGCTGGCGGTCATCCTGGGCGCCATCGTCTACCGCTTTTTCGTCACGCTGGCGCTGAACATCGATTTCATCGGCCTGCAGGCCCAGGACCTGAACCTGGTGACCGCGGTGCTGGTGACGATCGCGCTGGTGATCCCGCGCCTGCGGCGGCGCCGGCGTTCGGGACAAGGGGCCTGACATGCTGACCGCCCACGACCTGCACATTACCTTCAATCCCGGCACGCCCATCGAAACCCGCGCCCTGCGCGGCTTGTCCCTGCACATCCCGACCGGCCAGTTCGTCACCGTCATCGGCTCCAACGGCGCCGGCAAGTCGACGTTCCTGAATGCGGTGTCGGGCGACCAGGCGGTGGATAGCGGCCGCATCGAAATCGACGGCAGGGACATGACCCGCCAGCCGTCCTGGAGCCGCGCCGATTACGTCGCCCGCGTGTTCCAGGATCCCATGGCCGGCACCTGCGAGGACCTGACCATCGAGGAAAACATGGCGCTGGCGCAGGCTCGCGGCGCCCGCCGCGGCCTGCGGCACGCCGTCAAGGCCGCCATGCGCGGCGGGTTCCGCGAACGCCTGGCCACCCTGGGGCTGGGCTTGGAAAACCGCCTGGGCGACCGCATCGGACTGCTGTCGGGCGGCCAGCGCCAGGCCGTCAGCCTGCTGATGGCGGCCCTGCGGCCTTCGCGTCTGCTGCTGCTGGACGAACACACGGCGGCGCTCGATCCGCGCACCGCCGACTTCGTGCTCGGCCTGACCGCGCGCATCGTCGCCGAAAACCGTCTGACCACGCTGATGGTGACGCACAGCATGCGCCAGGCCCTGGAAGTCGGCGATCGCACCGTCATGCTGCATCAGGGCCAGGTGGTGCTGGACGTCTCCGGCGAAGCGCGCCAGGGGCTGACCGTGCCCGACCTGCTCGCCATGTTCGAGCGGGTTCGGGGCGAAAAGCTGGCCGACGACGCCTTGCTGCTGGACTGACCCGATGGCCCGATCCAGGCGCGAGAAGTGTGCATACGGCACGGTGGCGTTGGTCCTGCAGGGCGGCGGGGCGCTCGGTTCCTACCAGGCCGGCGTGTACGAAGGCCTGCACGACGATGGCCTGCGGCCCGATTGGGTGGCGGGGATTTCCATCGGCGCCATCAATGCCGCCATCATCGCCGGTTCGCCGGCGGACGAACGTGTGGAGCGCCTGCGCGGCTTCTGGGAAACCATCTGCCGGTCCTACGGATACGAAAGCCTGCCGTGGGGCGCATGGATGAACGGGCGGCTGGCGGCGGCCTCGGCGCTGTTCCATGGGCAGCCCGGGTTCTTCAAGCCGCGCGTGCCGCCGCCGTTCTTCCAGCAGGGCATCGCCGCCACCAGCTATTACGACACGTCGCCGCTGCTGGAGACGCTGCGCACCTATGTCGATTTCGGCCTGCTGAACAATGGGTCCGTGCGCGCCAGCTTCGGCGCGGTGAACGTGCGTACCGGCAATTTTTCCTACTTCGACAGCACGCAGTGCGAGCTGACGCCGCATCACGTCATGGCGTCCGGCGCCTTGCCGCCGGGATTTCCGCCCGTCGAAATCGACGGCGAATACTACTGGGACGGCGGCCTGGTATCGAACACGCCGCTCTACTACGTGCTGACGGGCAGCCCCATGCGCGACACCCTGGTGTTCCAGGTCGATCTCTGGCCGGCGCGCGGCCCGCTGCCCGCGAACATGGACGAGGTCGAAGAGCGCCGCAAGGACATCCAGTACTCCAGCCGCACGCGGCTGGTGACCGATACCCTGAAATCCAACATCAAGCTGCGCGAAGACCTGCAGCGCGTGCTGGCCCTGCTGCCGCCCCAGCGGCGCAAGGCGCCCGACCTGGCGGAGATCCGCCGCGACGCGCAGATTCCGGCGGTCAACGTGATCAACCTGATCTACGACACCAAGAACTACGAGCGCCATTCCAAGGATTACGAGTTCGGTATCGAGGCCATGCGCGACCACTGGGCGTCCGGCCTGGCCGATATCCGCTCCACGCTGGGGCTGCCCGGCGTGCTGGACCTGCCGCCGGAAGGCGAGCATTTCGTGACGCACGACATCCATCGTCCGGACAACGTCTGAGCATTCGCGCCCAGGATCCGTCCTAATTGGCATCTCCATCGGAAACGCAAGGAAATCAAGGTGGTAGCTTTCGCTGCACCTCGATCATCCTTCGCAATCTTGTGGAATGTCATGGAATCGTGCACTCAGACTGAAAATACGCCGCTTTCCCTGGCCCTGTGGGAGCCGGACGACGATACCCGCAATCGGACCGTCCATCTGCTCGCCCGGCTGGGCTTTCACGTTCATGGCTGCCGTGACGCGGCCGGCCTTTTCCAGTGGCTGGACCTGCGCGATCCGGACCTGGTGCTGGTCGGGGCGAGCGCGCCGGTCAGCCAGGTGGTGGATGCCGTGCTGCCACGCCTCAGCGCGCAATACGGCGCCGGCATCCTGCTGCAGGCGCCCGACGCCGCCGAGCAGACCCGGCTGAACGCGTTGCAGGCAGGCGCCCACATGTGCCTGGACCGGCGCTACGAGGCGAACGAACTCGCCGCGCTGCTGCGTGCCCAGGCGCGCCGGGCGATGCGCCAGCGCCGGCGATCGGCGGGGGCCGCGGGCGCGGCCATCCCGCCCGTCCATCCCGCGTCGACGCCGGCCGCCAGTCCCGCCGCCCGGGCCGCGCCGACCCCCAACGCCGTGGGATTGGTCGGATCCACCGATATCGCCGGCCTGCTGGGATCGGCGCCAGGCAGCCGCACCGCCGGCTATGCCTTGCGGGGCATGGCCCTGCAGGGCGGCGCGCTCGCGGCCGGCAATGCGTCGGCGGCGGGCGCCGCGCGCGGCTTGCCCGCCCGCGAGCCCTGGCGCGTGCTGTACCAGGGCTGGGTCCTGGTGACGCCCGCCGGCAAGCGCATCCATCTGACGGGCACGGAGCGGGCCTGCTTCATCTGCCTGCTGGACAATCCCAAGCGCGAGCTGTCCCGCTCGGCCATGAGCGCATTCATGACTGCCACCAATCTGCGTTCGGTGAACGTGGCGATCAGCCGCCTGCGCAAAAAGGTGCAGGAAAGCGGCGAAAGGCTGCCCTTGCATACCGTGCACGGCATGGGCTATGTGTTCGTGGGGGAACTGGCCACGCAGGAGTAGCGGGCTTGGATGGCCGTGGGTGGCGCCGGGTGGGATGAGCCGGTGTGGCAAGGCGCGGCCGCTCGCGCGGCGCGATAATATTGTCCTGTTCCGTTCCGGCTGCCCAGTATCGATGGGCGGTGCGCCGGAACCCAGACGACACGCGACGCGATGATAGACCTAGGCGTAAATATCGACCACGTAGCCACGCTGCGCCAGCAACGGCACACCGATTATCCCGACCCTGTCGAAGCGGCCCTGCGCGCCGAAGACGCCGGCGCCGACGTAATTACCCTGCACCTGCGCGAAGACCGGCGCCATATCCAGGACGCCGATGTCCGGCGCCTGCGGCCGCTGCTGCGCACCCGGATGAACCTGGAATGCGCGGTCACCCGCGAAATGCTGGACATCGCCTGCGATGTGCGCCCGCAGGACGTCTGCCTTGTGCCGGAAAAGCGCGCCGAACTGACCACGGAAGGCGGCCTGGATGTCGTGGGCGGCCTGGCCGCCGTCACCGGCGCCGTGTCGCAGCTGCACGATGCCGGCATCCGGGTGTCCCTGTTCATCGATCCCGACGCCGGGCAGATCGCCGCGGCCGCCCGCAGCGGGGCCCGCGTGATCGAGCTGCACACGGGCGCCTATGCCGAAGCCGATGGCGACGCCGCCCAGGCCGAACTGGAGCGCATCCGGCGCGCCGTGGCCGAAGGGCTGCGGCACGGGCTGCAGGTCAATGCCGGGCACGGGCTGCACTACGGCAACGTCCAGCCCATCGCCGCGCTGGACGGCGTCGCGGAACTGAACATCGGGCATGCCATCGTGGCGCGCGCGGTGTTCGACGGCTGGGAAAAAGCCGTGCGGGACATGAAGGCGCTGATGGTGCGGGCACGCGTGGCACCGGATATCCGCTGATGCACCCGGCGCATCCCATTGCCAGCCCGGCGGGCGCCATGCCGGCCATCGCCGGCATCGGCCTGGACCTGATCCGCATCGATCGCATCGAGCGGGCGCTGCGGCGCCACGGCGACCGTTTTGCCGAGAAGGTGCTGGGCGAACAGGAACTGGCCAAGTTCCATGCGCGGCGCGCGCGCGATCCGCGCCGCGGCGTGCGCTTCCTGGCCACCCGGTTCGCGGTCAAGGAAGCTTTTTCCAAGGCGATAGGACTGGGCATGCGCATGCCCATGACATGGCGCCGGGTGCAGACGCTGAACGCGCCCGGCGGGCGTCCCGTTCTGGTACTGTCGCCGGAATTGCTGGCCTGGTACGAGCCCCGCTTCGGCGCCGCGCACGTATCGCTGACCGATGAGACCGACATGGCCGCCGCTTATGTGATCGTCGAACGGCGGACCGCGTGAGCACGCCGCCGTCGGTGCCATCGACGGCGGCGAAGCCGTCAAAGCCGTCGAATGGCGCCACGCAAGCCCATCGAACCCGCGGTCGCGGAAGGACACACAGGGCGGCATTTCGCCCATGAAGCCGGCGCGCCGCGCCGGATCCAGAACAGAGATCCCCATGCCACGTGAAAAGAACAAATCCAGGAAGAAATCGCTGCCGCCCGGCCCCGTCATGGTGGACGTGGCCGGCCCGGTGCTGACCAAGGAAGAAAGAAAGCGCCTGCGCCATCCCCTGGTGGGCGGCGTCATCCTGTTCGCGCGCAACTTCCAGGACCGGCAGACCCTCTGCGAACTGACCGCCCGCATCCGCAAGGTGCGCGACGAACCGCTGCTGATCACCGTGGATCATGAAGGCGGCCGTGTACAGCGTTTCCGTACCGACGGCTTCACGCCCTTGCCGGCAATGCGCGGCCTGGGCCGCGTATGGGATAGCGATCCCTTGCTGGCGATGCGCCTGGCCACGGAAACCGGCTACGTGCTGGCGGCGGAGCTGCGCGCCTGCGGCGTGGACCTCAGCTTCACGCCGGTGCTGGACCTGGACTACGGCGTCAGCAAGGTGATCGGCGATCGTGCCTTCCATCGCGACTCTCGCGTGGTCGCGATGCTGGCGCGCGCGCTCATCCAGGGGCTGGGCCTGGCGGGCATGGCCGCGTGCGGCAAGCATTTCCCGGGACACGGCTTCGTCAGCGCCGATTCGCACCACGAAATTCCCGTCGATCCGCGCAGCCTGGAGCGCGTGCTGCGCGAGGATTCCGCGCCCTATGGCTGGCTGGGCGATCTGGTGCTGCCTTCGGTCATGCCGGCGCATGTGATCTACCCCAAGGTGGACGACAAGCCGGCCGGTTTTTCGCGGCGCTGGATCCAGGATATCCTGCGTACCCGCATGGGCTACGATGGCGTGGTGTTTTCCGATGACTTGACCATGGAAGGGGCGTCGGTGGCGGGAGATATCCTGGCCCGCGCCAACGCCGCCCTGGGGGCGGGTTGCGACATGGTGCTGGTGTGCAACAGGCCAGACCTGGCCGACGAATTGCTGGAGCGCCTGCAACATGAATCCGACCCGCAATCCGTCGAACGCATACGCCGCCTGATGCCGCGCACCCCGTCCGTGGCCTGGGATGATCTCCAGGCCGATCGCCGTTACCAGCATGCCCGAAGCCTTCAATCTCAAATCGTTTCTGGCTGACCTGCCGCATCTGCCGGGCGTGTACCGGCACATCGATGCGAATGGCGAAGTCATGTATGTGGGCAAGGCGCGCGACCTCAAGAAGCGCGTGTCTTCCTATTTCCAGAAGACCCTGACCAGCCCGCGCATCGCGCAGATGGTGGGCAAGGTCGCGCAGGTGGAAGTCACGGTCACGCGATCCGAGGCCGAGGCCTTGATCCTGGAAAACAACCTGATCAAGAGCCTGCGTCCGCGATACAACATCCTGTTCCGCGATGACAAGTCCTATCCCTATCTGCTCATCACCGCGCATGACTGGCCGCGTATCGCGTACTACCGCGGCTCGACCAACAAGCCGGGCCAGTTCTTCGGGCCGTTTCCCAATGCCTGGGCGGTGCGCGAAACCATCCAGATCCTGCAGAAGGTGTTCCGGCTGCGGACCTGCGAGGACACGGTATTCGCCAACCGTTCGCGGCCCTGCCTGCTGCACCAGATCGGCCGCTGTTCGGCGCCTTGCGTGGGCGCGGTGCAGGCCCAGGACTATGCCAACGACGTCGCGCGGGCCGGCCGGTTCCTGAACGGCCAGGCCAAGGAAGTCATGCAGGACATCGAGGCGCGCATGCTGCGCGCGTCCGAAGCCCTGGAATTCGAAACGGCCGCGTCGCTGCGCGACCAGATGGGGTCGCTGGCGCGCGTGCTGCACCAGCAGACCATGGAGGACATGGGCGGCGAGGACTGCGACATCATCGCCGTGGCCGCGGCCGGCGGCCGCGTCTGCGTGAACCTGGCCATGGTGCGTGGCGGCCGCCACCTGGGCGACAAGCCTTTCTTTCCCACGCATGCCGAAGGCGAATCGGCGCCCGACGTGCTGGAAGCCTTCGTCGGCCAGCACTACACGGACAATCCGCTGCCGCCTGTCATGGTGTGTTCGCATCCCTTGCCGGACGACGAGCTGCTCGCGCTACTGGCGGAGCAGGCCGGCACGCGCAGCCGCGTGCTGACGCGGCCGCAGGGCGTGCGCCGCTCCTGGCTGGAGCAGGCCACCCGCAACGCCGAAATGGCCCTGGCGCGGGCCTTGACCGAATCCGGCGCGCGCGCCGCGCGCACGTTGGCGCTGGCCGAAACGCTGGACATGGATACGGACGAGGCCGCGCTGGACGGCCTGCGCATCGAATGCTTCGACATCAGCCACACGGCGGGGGAAGCGACGCAGGCATCCTGCGTGGTGTTCGAACATCACGAGATGCAGCCGTCGCTGTACCGGCGCTACAACATTGCCGGCATCACCCCGGGTGACGACTATGCGGCCATGCGCCAGGTCCTGACGCGCCGCTTCGCCAAGGTCGCGGACGGCGAAGCCCCGCTGCCGGGGCTGGTGCTCATCGACGGCGGCAAGGGCCAGGTGGAAGTCGCCCGCCAGGTGTTCGCCGAGCTGGGCCTGGACGTGCACGTGCTGGTCGGCGTGGCCAAGGGAGAGGGCCGCAAGGTGGGCCTGGAAACCCTGGTCTTCGCCGACGAGCGCGCGCCGGTGGCCCTGGGGCCCGAATCGGCGGCGCTGATGCTGATCGCGCAGATCCGCGACGAAGCCCACCGTTTCGCCATCACCGGCATGCGGGCACGGCGGGCCAAGGCCCGCAACGTATCCCGGCTGGAGGAAATCGAGGGCGTCGGCGCGCGGCGGCGCCAGCGCCTGCTGGCGCGCTTTGGCGGGTTTTCCGGGGTATCGCGGGCCAGCATCGAGGACCTGGCGTCGGTGGACGGCATTTCCCAGGAGCTGGCCGAGCGTATCTACGACGCGCTGCATTAGCGATGGACCCGGCCGGCCGCACCTGGCCGGCCGCGCCTGGCCACGGCGTCCGGCCCGCTCGTCCGGAAGATGACAGCCGGGTGGTCCGGGGCTGTTGTAGCATACGGCTCATCATGCCTATTAACGTTCCCATAATCCTGACGTGGCTGCGGATCGCCATGATCCCGCTGGTCGTTGGGCTGTTCTATCTGCCTTCCAGTTGGCTGGCCGAATCCCATCGGGACACGTTCGCGGCCGCGGCGTTCATCATCGCCGCGTTGACCGATTGGTTCGACGGCTGGCTGGCCCGCAAATGGAACCAGACGTCAGCCTTCGGCGCCTTCCTGGATCCCGTGGCCGACAAGCTGATGGTCAGCGCCGCCCTGATCGTGCTGCTGTACCTGGGCCGGGTGGACGCCTATATCTCGCTGATCATCATCGGCCGGGAAATCACCATTTCCGCGCTGCGGGAATGGATGGCGAAAATCGGCGCCAGCGCCAGCGTGGCCGTCCACCGCCTGGGCAAGTTCAAGACGGCGGCGCAGATGGTGGCGATCCCCTGCCTGCTGTATTACCAGCCCATACATGGCATCAGCACCCGCGTGCTGGGCAATATCCTGATCTTCATCGCCGCCATCCTGACGGTCTGGTCGATGCTGTATTACCTGCAGCGCGCCTGGCCGGCCATCCGCGAAAAAGGCCTATGACCATCCGCTCCGTTTCCGCGATTCCCTTGTCCATGCCGTTCGAGATCGGCGGACCCAAGCCGATGCTGGCGGGAAAGCCGCGCGAAATGGAGATGCTGCTTATCCGCGTCGAAACCGACCAGGGCCTGGTGGGCTGGGGCGAGGCCTTCGGCTTCGCCGTGTGGCCGGCCACCAAGGCCGCCATCGAGGCGCTGGTGGCGCCCCTGGCCGTGGGCCGCGACGAGGCCGACATCGCCGGCCTGATGAACGACCTGACCCGCAAGTTCCACCTGCTCGGCCGCTCCGGCCCGGTCATGTATGCCTTGTCCGGCCTGGACATCGCGCTGTGGGACCTGGCGGGCAAGGCGGCCGGCAAGCCGGTCGCCGACTTGCTGGCTCCCGGGCGTGCGGGACGGCGGCGCGACAGCGTGCCGGCCTATGCCAGCCTGATGCGCTACACCGATCCCGACGTGGTGGCGCGCAATTCCGCCCGCGCGGTGGCCGAAGGCTATACCACCATCAAGCTGCATGAAATCGGCGTCGAACAGGTCCGCCGCGCGCGCGAGGCGATCGGCCCCGGCATCAAGCTGACGGTGGACACCAACTGCCCCTGGACCGCCGACGAGGCGATCGCCATGGCGCGCCAGATGAAGGACCTGGACCTGCACTGGCTGGAAGAACCCGTCTTCCCGCCGGAAGACCATGCCAGCCTGGCGCGCGTGCGGCGCGTGGCCCCCGTGCCGACGGCCGCCGGCGAAAACGCCGCCGGCTACCTGGAATTCAAGGCCATGTTCGACGCCGGCGCGGTGGACTACGCGCAGCCCAGCGCCACCAAGGTGGGCGGGATCTCCGAGCTGATGCGCATTGCCGCCCTGGCGCGCGAATACGGCGTCAAGCTGGCGCCGCATTCGCCCTACGTGGGGCCGGGCCTGCTGGCGACCGTGCACGTGCTGGCGGCCCTGGAAGAAGACATCGAGCTGGAATACTGCTACTGCACCATAGACGTGAACCCGCTGGGCGACGCGGTGCGGGCATCCGGCGCCCGCGTGGCCGTGCCCACGGGGCCCGGTCTGGGACGCGATCCGGACATGGCGCTGGTGGAGAAGTGCGCCGTCCGGTGACTCGGGCCCGCAGGCACTGTCCGCCTGCTGGACAGTGCGTCGCAAGCATCTTGCGCGGACCGCCATAAGCGCCAACACTCGGCGGACAAGAATTCCAACAAGCGATCAGGAGACATCATGGCATTCACCAACTGGGCCAGGCGTTGCGCGCCGGCCGTCCTGTCCACCCTGGCATTGATTGCCGCGCCCGCCGGTACCGCGCTGGCGCAGGGCAGTTACGTGCGGCTGGTCGTGGCCTTTCCGGCCGGCGGCCCATCGGACCTGATGGCGCGCGTGATCAGCGAGCAGCTCGGCAAGGAGCTCAAGCAGAACGTGGTGGTGGAAAACCGGCCCGGCGGCAACGGCGCGGTGGCCGCGCAGTATGTGCTGCATGAACCGGCGGATGGCAAGACGCTGTGGATCACCACGGCGGGCGCGATCACCATCAACCCGTCGCTGTATCCCAAGCTGGCCTACAGCGTGAAGGATTTCGCGCCGGTATCGCTGGTGGTGAACACGCCGGAAATGCTGGTGGTCAATCCCAAGAACCCGGCCAGGAACGCCAAGGAATTCGTCGCCAACGCCGGCAAGGGCGGGCAGGTCAACTTCGCCTCGTCCGGCATCGGCAGCATGCCCCATATGGCGATCGCGCTGCTTAGCGAAAAGACCAAGGTGCAGTTCCTGCACGTGCCGGAGAAAGGCGCGGCGCCGGCGATCTCCGACCTGATGGGCGGGCACGTGGATGCCTTCGTGGGCGACGTGCCGGGTATCCAGGCCCTGGTGAAGTCGGGCGGACTGAAGGGACTGGCGATCGCCTCGCCCAAGCGCAGCCAGCTGTTCCCGGATATTCCCACCTTCGCGGAAGAGGGCATTCCGGGCATGGAGCTGCTGAACAACTGGAGCGGCATCTATGTGTCGGCGAAAACCCCCGCCGCCACCATCGACCAGCTGAACCAGGCCATCCGGCGTACGGTTGCCGATCCCACGGTGGCCGCCAAGCTGCGCGAACTGGGCGTGGAGCCGCAGGCGACCAGCCCGGCGGAACTCGCCGCATTGGCCGAGCGCGACAGCGCGCAGTGGTCGCGCATCATCAAGACCAACAATATCCAGCCCGAGTAGCGCCAGCCCGGCCGCGCTATTGTCTGGCGCTGCGGCCTTCCGCCGCGGGGCCGGGCCAGCCCGGGGTCGCCCGCCATGGATTGATGTCCAGGCCGCCCCGCCGCGTGTAGCGTGCATACACCGATAGCCGCGACGGCCGGCAGGCCGCCATCAGGTCGGTGAAGATGCGCTCCACGCAGTGTTCATGGAATTCCGTGTGCTGGCGGAAAGAGACGATATAGGCGAGCAGGGCGGCCCGGTCCAGTTTCGGGCCGCGATAGCGGATCTGCACGCTGCCCCAGTCGGGCTGGCTGGTCACGGGGCAGTTCGATTTCAGCAGGTCCGACGTCAAGGTTTCCTCGACTTCTCCCGCGCCGGGTACGCAGCGCAGGAGCGCCGGCGCCGGCGTATAGGCCTCGATGTCGACCTCCAGGTCATCCAGCGTTTCGCCGGGAAGCTCGACGATGCCTTCGTCCCGGAATCCACGGGGCGCGACCAGCGTCAGCCGCACCGGACCGCAGGCCGCGGCGCTGACGTCCCGCTGTACGCGTTCCATGTAGGCCTCCGCGTCCGGCAAGCGGGTCTGGCTCAGCGAATTCAGGTAAAGCTTGAACGACTTCGACTCGATGATGCACGGCGTATCGGCGGGCACCGTGAAGCGCCCGATGGCGACGCGGGGCTTGCCGCGCGGATCCAGCCAGGAAAGCTCATAGGCGTTCCAGATGTCGGCGCCGTGGAAAGGCAGGGGCGTGCCGACGCCTATCCCCGCGCGGTTGGCGGCGCGCTCGATGGGGTACAGGAGGCCTGGATCGTATTCCGCGGGGTAGGCGACATCGTGTCCCAGCGGCGCTTGGTCGAGATTCATGGATGGGCAATGCAAGTCATGCGTACGGCGCTATTTTAGGCGGTCGGCCGCGGCGCCGCGATATGCGGTCCGGCGCATTGTTTGCGCTGCCCGGACTGTCATGTCGGCCGGCACGGCGCTCCGGCGCGCGATATCGCCGGATTCCGCAATCTCCGGCGGGTAGAATCCCTGCAATCGATTTAGGCAAGGGAACGGCGTGGATCCGATCATTTCCGTCAGGGGCCTGTCCAAGACATACAAGTCTGGCCTGCAGGCATTGAAGAACGTCGACCTCGACATCCGTCGCGGCGAAATTTTCGCTTTGCTGGGGCCCAACGGCGCCGGCAAGACGACGCTGATCAGCATCATCTGCGGCATCGTCAACCCCAGCCAGGGCACGGTGCTGGCCGATGGCCACGACATCATCCGCGATTACCGAGCCGCCCGCGCGAGCATCGGGCTGGTGCCGCAGGAACTGAATACCGACGCCTTCGAAAGTGTCTGGAGCACGGTCACGTTCAGCCGGGGCCTGTTCGGCAAGCCGGCGGACCCGGCCCATATCGAACGCGTGTTGCGCGACCTGTCGCTGTGGGACAAGAAGGACGCCCGCATCATGGCCTTGTCCGGCGGCATGAAGCGGCGCGTCATGATCGCCAAGGCGCTGTCGCATGAACCGCGCATCCTGTTCCTGGACGAGCCGACGGCCGGCGTCGACGTCGAGTTGCGCCGAGGCATGTGGGAAATGGTGCGGCGCCTGCGCGAGCAGGGCGTCACCATCATCCTGACCACGCACTACATCGAGGAAGCGCAGGAAATGGCCGATCGGGTGGGTGTGATCCGCGGCGGCGAGATCATCCTGGTCGAGGACAAGCAGGCCCTGATGAAAAAGCTGGGCAAGCGGCAATTGACCTTGACCTTGAAGACGCCGCTGCCGGCGCTGCCCGCCGCATTGCAGGGCGACCAGCTGGAGCTTGCCGGCGACGGCCACGAGCTCGTCTACACCTACGACAACCAGGCAGGCGGGGGCGATATCGGGAACCTGCTGCGCAAGCTCGAAGAAGCCGGCATCGAGTTCGCCGACCTGCGCTCGTCCGAGAGTTCGCTGGAAGAGATCTTCGTCAGCCTGGTCCATGCACGTTCCTGAACAACAAGCGCCGACCATGAATATCTACGCCATACGCGCCATCTACCTGTTCGAAATGCACCGCATGTGGCGCACGCTGATGCAAAGCGTCGCGTCGCCGGTGATTTCCACTTCGCTGTACTTCGTGGTGTTCGGATCCGCCATCGGTTCGCACATGGTGAACATCGACGGGGTCAGCTACGGCGCCTTCATCGTGCCCGGCATGATCATGCTGGCCCTGCTGACCCAGAGCATATCCAACGCCTCGTTCGGCATCTATATGCCCCGCTTTACCGGGACGATCTATGAGATCCACTCGGCGCCGATCTCCTACGTCGAGATCGTGATCGGCTATGTGGGCGCGGCGGCTTCCAAGTCCATCATCCTGGGCGTCATCATGCTGGTGACGGCGCGTATCTTCGTGCCGTTCCATATCGCGCACCCGCTCTGGATGATCGGCTTCCTGGTGCTGACGTCGGTGACCTTCAGCCTGTTCGGCTTCATCATCGGCATCTGGGCCGACGGCTTCGAAAAGCTGCAGGTGATACCGCTGATGGTGGTGACGCCGTTGACCTTCCTGGGCGGCAGCTTCTACTCGATCAACATGCTGCCTGACTTCTGGCGCGCCGTGACCCTGTTCAACCCGGTGGTCTATCTGGTCAGCGGTTTCCGCTGGAGCTTCTTCAACGTGGCCGACGTGCACGTCGGCGTCAGCCTGGGCATGACGCTGGTGTTCCTGGTGGTCTGTATGGCCGCCGTGCGCTGGATCTTCAAGACGGGCTACCGCCTGAAGACCTGAACGCGGCGCGCCGCGACCGCGCAAGGCAAAGGCCCCGGATCGCTCCGGGGCCTTTGCTTTTTGCCATGCCAGGCCGTCAGCGGATCAGGCGGCCGGCACGGCTTCCTTCTCCAGCGCCACGTCCAGCGCGTCCTCGACACGATCGAGCAGCACGAACTTCAGCTTGTCGCGGGCTTCCTTGGGAACGTCGTCCAGGTCCTTCTCGTTGCGACGGGGCAGCATCACCGTGGTGATGCCGGCGCGCAGCGCGGCCAGGGTCTTTTCCTTGACCCCGCCGATCGGCAGCACCAGGCCACGCAGGCTGACTTCGCCGGTCATGGCCACGTCCGAGCGCACCGGCGTGCCCTTGAGCAGGGACGCCAGCGCCACGAACATGGCCACGCCCGCGCTGGGGCCGTCCTTGGGCGTGGCGCCCGCCGGCACGTGGACGTGGATGTCCACCTTGTCCAGCGCATCGCCGCTCCAGGTCTTGGCCAGCGTCAGGGCCGCCTGCGCGGATTCCTTCATCACGTCGCCCAGCTGGCCGGTCAGGATCAGCCTGCCGCCGCCCGGCACCTTGCTGGCCTCGATGAACAGGATGTCGCCACCCACCGGCGTCCATGCCAGGCCGGTCGCCACGCCGGGAACGCTGGTGCGCAGGGCCACTTCGTTTTCGAAGCGGCGCGGTCCCAGCGGCTCGCTCAGGTCGCCGGTGTCGACGCGCAGGTTTTCCTGGCGCCCCTCGGCGATCTGCATGGCGGCATGACGCAAGACAGCGCCCAGCTCGCGTTCCAGGTTGCGCACGCCGGCTTCACGGGTGTAGTCCTCGACGATCGTCCGCAGCGCGGCATCGGTGATTTCCACCTGTTCCGGCTTCAGTCCATTCGCCTCGAGCTGGCGACGCACCAGGTAGCGGCGCGCGATCTGGATCTTTTCTTCTTCCGTATAGCCGGGGAGCTGGATGATCTCCATCCGGTCGCGCAGCGGTCCGGGAATGGTGTCCAGGACGTTGGCGGTGCAGATGAACATCACGCGCGACAGGTCGAAGTCCACGCCCAGGTAGTTATCGCGGAACTTGTGGTTCTGCTCGGGATCCAGGACCTCCAGCAAGGCGCTGCCGGGATCGCCATGGAAGCCGCCGGCGCCCAGTTTGTCGATTTCGTCCAGCATCAGCACGACGTTGTTCGTGCCGGCGCGGCGCATCGCCTGGATGATGTTGCCCGGCAGCGCGCCCAGGTAGGTGCGCCGATGCCCGCGGATTTCCGCTTCGTCGTGCACGCCGCCCAGCGCCACGCGCTGGAAGGCCCGGCCGGTGGCGCGCGCGATGGATTGTCCCAGCGACGTCTTGCCCACGCCCGGAGGGCCGGAGAAGCACAGCACCGGGCTCTTGCCTTGCGGATTCAGCTTGCGCACGGCCAGGTATTCCAGGATCCGCCGCTTGATCTTTTCCAGGCCGAAATGGTCTTCGTCCAGGACGCGCCGGGCTTCGGCGATATCGATGGGCGGCTGCGGTTCCTGCTTCCACGGCAGTTCGGTGAGCCATTCCAGATAGGTGCGCAGCATGGCGTATTCGCCGCCGCCTTCGCTCATGCGCTGCAGGCGCTTGAGCTCCTTGCGCGCATGCGACAGGACGTCTTCCGGCATGCCGGCGTTGTCGATGGCGTTCTTGAGCTCTTCGACCTCGGCGGCGGTGTCGTCGCCTTCGCCCAGCTCCTTCTGGATCTGGCGCAGCTGTTCGCGCAGAACGTGTTCGCGCTGCCGCTCGTCGAATTGGGCGCGGGTCTTTTCGCCGATTTCGCGGCTGAGCTTCAGGACGTTGACGCGCGCCGACAGCAGCTCGATCACCTTGTCGAGCCGACGGCCCAGGTCGAAGGTTTCCAGGATGTCCTGCTTTTCCTCGACTTTCACATCGATCAGATTGGCCACCATGTCGGCCAGGACGCCGGGCGAGGTCACGCCCTGGACCACGCCGGCCAGTTCGTCAGGCACGTGCGGCAGCAGGCCGATCGCGGTCACCGCCTGTTCCTTGAGCTGCAGGAAGCGGGCTTCGATCTGCGGATCGGTGGTTTCGGCGGGTTCGATCATGGCGACGCGCGCCACCATGAAAGGCCAGCCTTCCAGGAATTCCAGGACGCGGAAGCGCGACTGCCCCTGCACGACGATGTGGTGGCTGTCGTCCTGGCCGGTGATGTAGCGCACGATCGGCCCTTGTGTGCCGACCCAGTACAGGTCGGTGGGCCCGACGTCGGTTTTGCTGGCGTCGCGTTGCAGCAGGAAGCCGACCGGCGTTTCGTTCTTGACGGCTTCCTGCGCGGCGGCCACGGAGCCGGCGCGCCGCACCGTGACCGGCGACAGCACGCCGGGGAACAGCACGGCGTCGCGCAGCGGGATCAGGATCATCGCGTCCTGCGGCAGGGGCTTGATCGTGCGTTGCTCCTGGACGCCGGCGGGCGCGCTGGAGCCGCCCGCGCTGACGCGGTCGTCGTCGGTGCGCACTTGCATGGTGGGCCAAAGCTTCATGGCGTTTCCTTTATTTTCCTGAACGTCAATACAAGGCAACCATCCGACATCTGGGGCGCATCGGGTTCGAGCGCGGCGAGCGGCAAGGCGATCCGGCGTTCGAATCGCCCATAGGGGATTTCGACCCGGTGGATGTGCGCGGCCTGCGACGCCGGGAGGCGGCGCATGCCCGACACCGTGACGCCATCGGATTGATAGCGCACGGTGATCGCGGACGACGGCACGCCGGGCAGCGCGATGTGCACGATAACGGCCTCGGCCGTCTCGATGACATCGATGGGAGGCTCCCAGACATGCGGATCCGCCGTGCAGGCACGAAAGAATTGCCGTTGCAGGCGTTCGGCCTGTTCCAGCATGGAGAGGGCGTCGCCCCACATCCAGGACGTCAAATCGCGTGATCTCATGGTTTTTGCCTACGAGGTATGCCGAGTAAATGGCGACGCCCTTCAACGTTTCAAGGGCGGCCACGCGGACGGGATAGGCGGCGCAGCATGTAGCGTTCCGCGCGGCAGGGCGGGCCGGGGACGGCCGGCCAGGCGCGGCCGGCCAGGCGCGGCCGGCGGGAGCAGGCCGGCGGCAGGAGGCCGGCGGCAGGAGGCGGCCCGATGCGCTCGGCCAGGCGCGCCGGGCGCGAGGGGACCTGGCGCGCAGGGCGCCTAGGCGGCGCGGCCGGCGCGGGGCCAGCGCAGGATGTAGAAAAGGATCACGCCGACCGGCGCGGCCAGCGCCGCCCAGGACGCCCAATGCCACAGATCCGAGCCCAGCAGGGCGGCCAGCAGGCCGAACACGGTCAGCAGCAACAGGATCAGCGGCGCGCGCCATACGAACCAGAATTTGTGCGAACCGGGCATGGCTGGAATGTCCCCCTGATCTACGGCAGTATGGAAAAAGGGGAATTCTATAATAAGAATCGTTCGTGTTAATCGATCCCGGGCATTCAGCTCGTACCCGCTCGCAGTCCCCCGCTGCTGGATCCGCAGCGCCCCGCCGCTGGACCCGCGGCCCTCGATCCGGCGAGGCGTCGGCGCGGCCTCCGCTACTCCTCCGGCTTGCCCCGCCACAGGAACCACACCAGCGCCAGGATGGCCCCCGCACCCAGCAGTACGGCAGCCGCCAGGTAGACCGGCCGGGCGCGCGGCGCCATGTCCTGGTACAACCGGGTGGCGGCCGCCGTCGCGTCGGGCGGCAGCGACAGCGGGTACACGCCGTAGGCGAAAGCCAGCACCGCGCTGCCCAGCAGGAGCAGGAAGAGGGCGATCCATCCCAGTTGCGGGATGCGCGGCCCGCGTACCCGCGCGGCCGCCTTGGCGCGGGAGGCGGACGCCGCGCGCGTCTTGCGCGCCGGGGCTTCGTCCTGGTTCCGGGCGCCGCGTTCGGCCTTGGCCGCCGCTTTTTCCCTGGCGGCTTTCTCCTTGGCTGCTTTTTCCCGGGCTTTCGCCTTGACCGCGGCCTCCCGCGCGACCTCCTCGGGATCGCGGGGCGTGCGGTTCATCCAGCCCCGCACGCCCGCCAGGCAGCCGAAACCGGCCAGGGCGCCGAAGATGGCCGCGGGCGACAGCGTGTTGCCGCCGGCCAGCCAGTGCGACGTGCCGCCCACCAGCGCCGACGCGCCCAGCACGTCGTACAGGCGATGGCCCAGCCAGGCGATCGCGGCCAGCGCGCCGACCACGGTGGCGGCGACGCAGGCCGCGCCGGCGATATTGCCCTTGTTTTCCTCTTCGAAGGCGACGACGGCGATGCCGACCAGGCGTATGCACAGCAGCGTCGCGGCGATGAGCACCGCCGCGACGATCCAGGACAGCGAAAAACCGTAGATGAAGCGAGCCAGAACCAGGGCCATGGAAAACAGGAAGTGGTTAGCGTGCCGGCAGCGCGCGGGCCGGGTCGACCGGCTTGCCGCTTTGCCGCAGTTCGAAATACAGCTCTACCTGCTTGCTGTCGGTATTGCCCATCTCGGCGATTTTCTGGCCCTGCGTGACCTGCTGGCCCTGCTTGACGAGCAGTTTGCGGTTGTGCGCGTAGATGGTCAGGTATCCGGACGTGTGACGCAGGATGACGAGGTTGCCGTAGCCGCGCAATCCGTTGCTGGCATAGGCCACCGTGCCCGCGGCGGCGGCGACCACCGGGGTGCCCGCCGTATTGGCGATGCGCAGGCCTTGCGACGAAGAGCCGTTGAATCGTTGGGCCACCGTACCCGGCGCCGGCCACACCAGCGTGATGCCGCGCAGCGGCGTGGTGTCGGCGGGCTTGGCCGGCTCGGCCTTGGCCGCGCCTGATGATCTGGCGCTACCGGAAGCGCCCGCGCTGCCTTTGGATGCCGACGCCGCACTCCCCGCCGGCGGTGCCACGCGGAGTACCTGGCCGACCTCGAGGCGATTCGCGCTTTCCAGTTTGTTCCAGCGCATCAGGTCGCCGATGCTCTGGCTGTTTTCGCGCGCGATCTGCGTCAGCGTGTCGCCTGACTTGACCCGGTAGTAGCCGGGGCCCACTGGCGTGGAGGCGCAGGCCGCCAACAACAGCGCCAGGACCGCGGCGCAAGCCAGACGCCATGCTCGCCCGGCGTAAGCGTTTCCGGCATGGCCGGGGAAAGACGGAAGGAAGCGAAATGGCGATAGGACGGGCACTGGCGAAACGGGTTTCCGGATCTTCTGCAATGGACGCCACGATGGCGCCCCCGCCGAAGGGTACCAAGAAACCGGCTGGCGCGGGCGCGACGATGCCAGGAAACCACGCCATGCGAATCTGCTTGCCGGAATGATGAAAGGCAAAAAAGCGGCGCGGGTCGATGCCCCGCGCCGCTTCACGGACGGATGTTCCTCAGCCGATCTGCACCGGCACGAACAGTTTGCCGTCGCCGCGCTGGACCAGCAGGGCGGCGGTCTTGCCGGCCTTGGCCACGGCGCCGCGCACTTCATTGACGTTGCGCGTCGGCACGCCGTTCACGGACAGGATGATGTCGCCGGGCTGGATCCCCGCCTTGGCGGCGGCGCCATCGGCCTGTTCCACCAGCAGGCCTTGCGTGCCGGCCTGTTGCTGTTCGTCCGGGGTCAAGGGGCGCAGCGCCAGCCCGAGCCTGGCATGCTGTCCACCTTGCGTGTCGCCGGACGCGACGGCCTCCGGCTTGCCGTACGTACCCAGGGTGGCGGCGACCTCGACGGGCTTGCCGTCGCGCCACACGTCCAGCTTCACGCGTTGGCCCGGATCCTCCAACGTGATGACCGACGACAGGTCTCCCGACGAGACGATGGGACGTCCGTCGATCGCGCGGATGACGTCGCCCGACTTCAGGCCCGCCTTGTCGGCGGCGCTGCCTTTTTCCACGCTGGCGACCAACGCGCCGGTCGGGCTGTCCAGCTTGAAGGAGTTCGCCAGGTCCTGGTTGACCTCCTGCACCGTCACGCCGAGCATGGCATGACGCACCTTGCCGTGCGCCACGATCTCATCCTTGATCTTGGTGGCGACGTTGATGGGGATGGCGAACGACAGTCCCTGGAAGCCGCCGGTCCGCGTATAGATCTGCGAGTTGATGCCGACCACTTCGCCGCGGGTGTTGAACAGCGGACCGCCGGAATTGCCGGGGTTGACCGCGACGTCTGTCTGGATGAAGGGCACCGACGTATCGTCGGGCAGCGAGCGGCCCTTGGCGCTGACGATGCCGGCGGTCGCGGTGTTTTCCAGGCCGTAGGGCGAGCCGATGGCCAGCACCCAATCGCCGACGTTGACGTTGTCGACGTTGCCTATCTTGACCACCGGCAGGTTGGAGGCATCGATCTTGATCACCGCCACGTCGGTCACCGGGTCGCTGCCCAGCACCTTGGCGCGATACTCGCGGCGATCGGTGAGCTTGACGGTGACTTCGCTGGCGTCCTGCACGACGTGGGCGTTGGTCAGGATCACACCGTCCGGGCTGATGATGAAGCCGGAGCCTTCACCTCGGATCGGGACTTCCCGCGTGCCTTGGCCCATCTGGCCGGGCATGCCGGGAAAGCCCGGCATGCCGCCGAAGAACTGGGCGAAGGGGTCCTGCTGCAGGGCGACCTTCTTGGTGCCCGAGACGCTGATGTTCACCACCGCCGGGCCGTACTGGCGCGTGATCTGCGCGAAGTTCGGCAGCGACATGGTGCCGGCGGCCGGTTGCACCTGCTGGGTCGGCGCGCTTTCCGCGTGGGAGGCCGTGCCCATGACGCCGGCGGCCGCGGTGGCGCCGATGACGCCGGCCGCGACCAATGACATCGTCAAACGGGTGGGAGAGAAGTTCTTGAATTTCATGTCGGGTCCTTGAGCGCTAGTCCTTGGGCTTCGTTCCGGTCGCTCGTTTTATCGAGCACCTCCTGGAACACGGCGCTATCTTCGGACCCGATCCTTAGGCGAAACTTAAGCGGCGGCGCCGGCCGGAAAACGCACCCGCACGCGCAGGCCTCCCAGGCGGGGGGCGTCTTCCAGGAACACGGCGGCCTCGTGGCGGCGGGCCACGGCGTCGACGATGGACAGGCCCAGGCCGCTGCCCACCGCGTCATGGTTCTGCGCGCGGTAGAAGCGATCGAATACCCGCTCGCGCTCGGCGGGCGGAATGCCGGGACCGCTGTCGTCGACGGTCAGCGTGACGGCCTCCTCATGAACGTCGATGCCGACGTCGATACGGCCTTCCGCCGGCGTGTACTTGATGGCGTTGTCCAGCAGGTTGCGCGCCAGCAGCGCAAGGGCGTCGGGATCGCCGCGCACCCATGCCTGCGGCACGCCGTCCATGCCGATATCCATGGATTTTGCGTTGGCCTCGGGCAGGATGTCGGAGATGGATTGCCGCATCAGCTGTACCAGCTCCACCGGCCCCGCGGCGGTTTGAGTGGCCGCGGCATCGTGGCGGGCCATCGACAGCAGTTGCTCGATCAGCCGGGACGCCCGATCGATGCCCGCGGCCAGCCGTTCCACCGCGATGCGCCGCGCGGCTTCGTCGCCGGGGCGCTGCAGGGCCTGCAGCTGCAGGCGCAACGCGGCCAGCGGCGAGCGCAGTTCATGGGCCGCGTCGCCGACGAAGCGCTTCTGTGTCGCGAAGGCTTGCCGCGTGCGCTCCAGCAGCAGGTTCAATTCGTGCACCAGCGGGCGGATTTCATCCGGCAGGCCGGTTTCGGCGACCGGCGACAGCGCCTCCGGCTGGCGTTTGGCCAGGTCGTCGCGCGTGCGCCGCACGGGCCGCAGCGATGCCCCCACGACCCACCAGACGACGATCATGAGCAGCGGCGCCGCGGCCGCGATGGGGCCGACGCTGCGCAGCGCCAGCGCCCGCGCCGTCTTCTGCCGCACGTCCATGTCCTGCGCCACCTGCGTCACCTGGAATGGCGTCGCCATCGCGTACACGCGGTAGGTCGAGGCCCCCGCCTTGACCGTCGAGTAGCCCAGTACCACGGGATCCGGCAGCAACTTGCCGGACGCGGACTTGAACAGCCGCGCGCCGTCCGCGGTCCAGATCTGGATGATCAGGTTGTCGTCCGACGCCGGACCGGCCGGGGCCAGCGGCGTGGCGCTGAGCAGGCCATCGCCCGCCGTCAGCGAGGCCGCCGTGCGCTGCAGCTGCGCATCGAAGATTTCGTCCGTCTGCTGGAGGATGTTGCGGTAGGCCACGATGCCCTGCACCAAAGCGGCCAGCAGGATCGAAGCGAACAGGAAAAATATCAGGCGGCCCCGTAGCGAGGACCCGAGCGGAATCTTCATGTCTTGGGTATCACGTAGCCGACGCCACGCACGTTCTGGATGAAGCGCTGGCCCAGCTTCTTGCGCAAGCCGTGAATATAGACCTCCACGGCGTTGCTGCTGATTTCTTCCTGCCAGCTGTAGAGCTTTTCCTCGAGCTGGGCGCGCGACAATATCATGCCGGGCCGGGCGATCAGCGGTTCCAGCACCGCCCATTCGCGCGCGGTCAGCGTCACGGGCTCGCCATTGACGCGCGCGGAGCGATCCTGCGGGTCGATGCTGACGCCGGCATGCTCGAAGACCGGTTCGGCGCGGCCGGCGCTGCGCCGGATCAGCGCGCGCATGCGCGCCAGCAGTTCGTCCATGTCGTAAGGCTTGATGACGTAGTCGTCCGCGCCGGCGTCCAGGCCGGCGATGCGGTCGGCCACCGCGTCGCGCGCGGTGGCGATCAGCACCGGTGTGCGGTTGCGGCGCGTGCGCAGGTCGCGCAACAGGTTCAGGCCGTCCCGATCGGGCAGGCCGAGGTCCAGCAGCACCAGGTCGTAGGGGCCGGTACGCAAGGCCAGGTCCGCGCCCTTGCCGCTCATTTCCCAGTCCACCGCGTAGTTTTCCGCGCGCAGCCCGTCTAGCACGCTTTCGCCGATCATCCGATCGTCTTCCACCAAAAGAATGCGCATGCGTTTCTCCTTCAGCGTGGTGCGGTCCGGCGTTATAAGCTCTGGCGTTGGAGCCTGACACGCTTCTTAAGTTCCTGTCGTGGCCCACGCGCGCCGGCCACGTGGACAACAAGCGTGTATGCGGTCTGCTCTCCTTTTGTAACTTCCCGAAGCGGCTTCTGGTTACACCCCTGGGCTATAACGTAACTGTCATACCCGCCAACCCGGCGAGAGTAGAAAAAGTGCAGAGCCTATCCTTACCCGTCACGAGCGAGAACGTCGACAAACACGCTTTTTTGTTCGACCTGGATGGAACGTTGGCGCCCATTGCCGCGACGCCGGAGCAGGCGCACGTGCCCAGCGAAACACTGAATGTCCTGGCGCGCCTGGGCAAGCTGACCGGCGGCGCCATCGCGATTGTCTCGGGCAGGCCGCTCGCGCAGATCGATGCGCTGGTGCAGCCGTTGCTGCTGACCGGCGCCGGGCTGCACGGCGCGCAGTGGCGCGGCCCAGACGGCGTCATGCACGAATTGCCGGTCGATACTGGCGCCGTCGCCCGCATGGTGGAAGCCCTGGCGCCGCTGGTCGATCGGTGGCCCGGCACGCAGCTGGAACACAAGGGCTTGTCACTGGCCTTTCACTATCGCAATGCGCCCGACCGCGAACACGACGTGCGCATCGCGACCGAACTGGCGGTCGCGCCGCATGCCGATCGCTTCGTCTTGCAGCCCGGCAAGATGGTGGTCGAGATCAAGCCCCGCCAGGCCAGCAAGGCGGGCGCCATCAACCGATTGATGGGTATGGCGCCCTTCGCCGGGCGCGTACCCTTGTTCGCGGGAGACGACCTGACGGATGAAGCCGGGTTTCAGGCGGTGAAGTCCCTGGGGGGCGTCACCATCAAGATCGGGGAAGGGGAGAGCGTCGCCGACTGGCGCTTTCCCACGCCCGCCGCGCTGGCGGGCTGGCTGGCGCTGCTTTGAGCCCCCCGCAAACACTAGAACAAGGAGGTCGGCCATGAGCAGGCTAGTCGTCGTATCCAATCGGGTCGCGCCCATCGCGGAAGGCAAGCCCACGGCCGGCGGGCTGGCGGTGGGCGTTTTCGATGCGCTGAAACAGACTGGCGGCATATGGTTCGGATGGAGCGGCGACATCGTCGACGGCTCCACGCCGCCGGAAACGGTGCACAAGGAGGAGCGCGACAACATCACCTATGCCACCGTCGCCTTGTCGCGCACGGATTACGACCAGTACTACCGCGGGTTTTCCAACGGCATGCTATGGCCGGTGTTCCATTACCGCCCCGATCTGGCCCGCTACGACCGCCGCGAGTACGCCGGCTATTGCCGCGTCAACCGCTGGTTGGTGGAACGGCTCAAGCCGTTGCTGCAGCCCGACGATATCCTGTGGGTGCATGACTACCATCTGCTGCCTTTCGCGCGCGCCTGCCGCCAGGCGGGCATACGCAACCGCATCGGGTTCTTCCTGCATATCCCGTTTCCCGCCGAGCCGGTCATGGCGACGGTGCCGCCGCACCGCGAATTGATGGAAGCGATGTGCGCCTACGATCTGGTGGGTTTCCAGACCGACGCGGATCGCCGCGCCTTCGTCGATTATGTCTGCCGGCGGCTGGGCGCCGGACGCCGCGGCGACCGCTACATCGAGATCGGCGGACACCGGATCGGCGCCGGGGTGTACCCGATCGGCATCTATCCCGATGAAATCCGCGAGCTGTCGCTCAAGCACAACCGCTCGCGTCAGATCACCAACCTGAAACAAGGGCTGCAGCAGCGCCGGCTGATGGTCAGCGTCGACAGGCTGGACTACAGCAAGGGCATGGTCGAGCGCTTCACGGCCTTCGAGCGCCTGCTGGAGATGACGCCGGCGCATCGCGGCCAGGTGACCTTCGTGCAGATCGCGCCGCCGTCGCGTTCCGACGTCGAGCAATACCGGCGTATTCGCCGCCAGCTGGAAAGCGCCGCGGGCAGCATCAACGGGCGCTGGTCCGACCTGGCATGGACGCCGCTGCGCTATATCAATAAATCCTATGACCGGGCGCTGCTGATGTCGCTGTTCCGGGCATCGCAGGTGGGATACGTGACGCCGCTGCGCGATGGCATGAACCTGGTGGCCAAGGAATACGTCGCCGCCCAGCCGGAAGACGATCCCGGCGTGCTGGTGCTGTCGGAATTCGCCGGCGCCGCCGAGGAACTCGGCGAAGGCGCGCTGCTGGTCAACCCGTACGACGCGGACGGCATGGCGGAAACGCTCGACCGCGCCCTGACCATGGCGCTACCGGAGCGCGTGGCCCGCCATCGCAATATGCTGGCGCGGCTGACCGAAAACAACCTATCGCGCTGGCGCGACCGCTTCCTGGCCGACCTGCAGAGCGAAACCGTCACGCCCGAAGTCGTGGCCTGACTTCAACGGCGGTGCGCGGAAATGGTGTAGCGTTCGCTGCGGGCGCGCGCCATCGCCTTGCGCACCTCATCGACGGAATCGGCGAATTCGTCGATGAAGTTGAAGACGCCTTCCACGGAATCGAACAGGAAATTGGCGGCCGGAACGGCCACGCGGCGCTGGGCGAAGCGAGCGGTCGCGCGGGCGCCGCGCTTGATCGCGGCGGTATCGGAGGGGGTGAGACTGAGGGCGGAAAGGCGGCGCGAACCCATGGTGCTGCTCCTGTCGGGGAAGAAAAAGGTAGGCCGGACTGGGCCTGTGCAATCATGATAAACACCTATATTGATGCGCTGCAACAAGCGTTTTGGCCGTTGTCGGACCCCGTTGCATATAAGCATTCCCGTGCCTTTTCATGGTGCGCATGCCCCGGAAAATCCGCCGTAATGGTGCAGCGCAATGTCGCATGGGCGCAACAGTGCTGACGGTGCGCGGCCCTGCCGCCCGCGGGAGGGCGATATGGAAATGAAGCCGCCGTCCGCGCGGGAATCCGATGAATGGCTGGAGGCCGATGGCCGGGGCGGCTACGCCAGCGGCACGGTGAGCGGCCTGCGCACGCGCCGGTATCACGCCCTGCTGCTGTGCGCCACCCGGCCGCCCACCGGGCGCAAGGTACTGGTGAACGGTGTCGAGGCCTGGGTGGAAACGGCCGGCGCCCGCCAGTCCCTGACCCGCCAGCGCTACGCGCCGGACCTGATCGTGCCGGACGATGCCGCCGACGCGCAGGCCTTCGAACCGCATCCGTGGCCCGTCTGGCGCCTGCGGCTGCGGGACGGCCGCCTGGTGCGCATGTCCTGTTTCGTCGACAAGGCCAGCGCGCGTACGGTATTGCGCTGGGACCTGGAGGGAACGGCCGGGGCGGGCATGCTCATCCTGAAGGTGCGCCCCTTGCTGTCCGGCCGCGATTACCATGCGCTGCACCGCGAGAATCCGGCCTTCGATTTCTCCGCGGCCGTGGACGGCCCGCGCGTGCGGTGGCGGCCCTATGGCGACGTGCCGGCGATCCTGGCGCATACCAATGGCCGCTATGCGCATGAGCCCGATTGGTATCGCAGCTTCTGCTATGCGCGCGAGCGTGAACGGGGCCTGGACGATATCGAGGACCTGGCGACGCCGGGCGTCTTCTCCTTCGACCTGGGCGCCGGCCCCGCCGTCATGATCCTGTCCGCGGTGGGATTGGCGGCCACGGACGGCGTGGCGGCGGAAGCGGACGACGCGCTTGCCCTGGCGTCGGCCATGGGCGGGCGGGAAGCCGCGCGCCGCGCCGCCTATCCCGACCGCCTGAGCCGCGCCGCCGACGCCTACGTGGTGTCGCGCGCGCGGGGCCTGACGCTGGTCGCGGGCTATCCCTGGTTCACCGACTGGGGGCGCGATACCTTCATCGCGATGCGCGGCCTGCTGCTGGCCACGGGCCGCCTGGACGACGCGCGCGCCATCCTGCTCGAATGGACCCGCTATATTTCCCAGGGCATGTTGCCCAACACCTTCCCGGACGAAGGCGACGAACCCGCCTACAACTCGGTGGACGCGTCGCTGTGGTTCGTCATCGCCGCGCACGACTACATGGAAATGGGGCATGCCGATGACGCCGCGCGCGCCAGCCTGCGCGCGGCCATCGATACCATCGTGGCCGGTTACGCCGGCGGCACGCGCCATGGCATCGGGGCCGACGCCGACGGGCTGCTGCGCGCGGGTTGTCCCGGCATGCAGCTGACCTGGATGGATGCCAAGGTGGGCGATTGGGTGGTGACGCCGCGCATCGGCAAGCCCGTGGAAGTACAGGCGCTGTGGATCAATGCGCTGCGTATCGTGGCGGCCTGGAACGGCGACCACGGCGAACTGGAAAGGCGGGCCACGGCGTCGTTCGCGCGACGCTTTCCCAAGCCCGATGGCAGCGGGCTGTACGACGTGGTGGATGACAGCCACGAAGCCGGCCGCCTGGATGGCAGCGTGCGGCCGAACCAGCTGTTTGCGGTGGGCGGACTGCCGCATGCCGTCGTGCAGGGGCCGCTGGCGCGGGCGGTCGTGGCCCAGGTCGAGGCCGAACTGCTGACGCCCATGGGTCCGCGCACGCTGGCGCCCGGCGACCCGGCCTATGCCGGCCACTACGGCGGCGGGCCGGCGCAGCGCGACGCCGCCTACCACCAGGGGACGGCATGGCCGTGGCTGATCGGCGCGTTCGTGCAGGCCTGGTTGCGCACTCGCGCGACGGCGGGCGCACAGGGGGGCGAGCTGGGCCCGGAGGCCGTGGAGCAGGCCCGCGAGCGCTGGCTGGCGCCCCTGTACCGGCACCTGGATGAGGGCGGATTGGACCACGTGTCGGAGATCGCCGATGGCGACGCCCCGCATCGCTGCGCGGGCGCGCCGTTCCAGGCCTGGTCGCTGGGCGAATTGCTGCGCGTGGAAAGCATGTTGCGCGATGCCGTGCGCGATGTCGCGCGGACGCGGTAAATTCGTCGTTTCGCCTGTTGCAAGGACGCGCCATGCACACGCCGCGTGCCACCTCGTTATTCCAGACCGTCGAAGGCCAGCGCCTGGCGCAGGCGGAGTCCGTCCCGTGGCGGCGCTGGGGCCCCTATCTGAGCGAACGCCAGTGGGGCACCGTGCGCGAGGACTACAGCGAGTACGGCACCGCCTGGGATTACTTTCCCCACGATCATGCCCGCAGCCGGGCCTACCGCTGGGGGGAGGACGGGCTGGCCGGGTTCGGCGATGACCGGCTGCGCTGGTGCCTGGGCCTGGCGCTCTGGAACGGCCGCGATCCCATCATCAAGGAACGCCTGTTCGGCTTGACGAATGCCGAAGGCAACCATGGCGAGGACGTCAAGGAACTCTATTTCTACCTGGACGCCACGCCCACGCACTCGTACATGCGCATGATGTACCGCTATCCCATGTCGGCCTTTCCCTATGCCGATCTGGTGGCCGAAAACGCGCGGCGCGGTACCGACCAGCCGGAGTACGAAATCCTGGATACCGGCGTGTTCGACGATCAACGGTATTTCGACGTGACGGTCGAATACGCCAAGCATACGCATGACGATATCGTCATGCGCATCACCATCGAGAATCCCAGCGCCGAGCCTGCCACGCTGCATGTGTTGCCGCAATTGTGGGCGCGCAACACCTGGTCCTGGGACGGGGTATCGCCCAAGCCGTCCCTGCAGCGGATCAAGGACGGCGCCAGCGGCTGGGAAGTGCTGGCGCGCCATGCCGCGTACGAACCCATGGTGGCGACGGCGGCCGCGCCGGGCCCGGTGGACTGGCTGTTCTGCGAAAACGAAACCAATGTCCGCAGGCTGTTCGGCAGCGACGGCCCGGGTCCTTTCAAGGACGGCATCAACGACTACATCGTGCACGGCGCGAAGGATGCCGTGCGCGGCGACGGCGGCACCAAGGTTGCCGCGCATTGGGTCGCGCATCTGGCGCCCGGCGCGCGCAGCGCGATGGTGTTCCGCCTGCGGCCGCAGGCGCGGCATGACGGACAGGCGCTGGACATCGACGCCCTGATCGCGCGGCGCCGGGCCGAGGCCGACGAGTTCTACGATTGCCTGCAGCAGGGAATCGCGGACGACGATGCCCGGCTGGTGCAGCGCCAGGCGCTGGCGGGCCTGCTCTGGTCCAAGCAGTACTACGAATTCGACGTCACGCGCTGGCTGGACGGCGACGCCGCGCAGCCCAAGCCGCCCGCGCGCCGCCGCCGCGGCCGCAACGCGGAGTGGCGGCACCTGTGCAATGGCGAGATCGTGTCCATGCCGGACAAGTGGGAATACCCCTGGTATGCGTCATGGGACCTGGCCTTCCAGGCCACGGCCCTGGCGCTGGTCGATCCGGTCTTCGCCAAGAAC
Organism: Bordetella genomosp. 9; assembly: GCF_002261425.1. NCBI lineage: Bacteria > Pseudomonadati > Pseudomonadota > Betaproteobacteria > Burkholderiales > Alcaligenaceae > Bordetella > Bordetella genomosp. 9. Next base: position 550,947 of record NZ_NEVJ01000002.1, read on the forward strand.
CAGCTGCTGCTGCTGGTCAAGGACCGCTACCAGCATCCCAACGGGCAGTTGCCCGCCTATGAATGGGCCTTCGGCGACGGCAATCCGCCGGTGCATGCCTGGGCCACCTGGCGCGTCTACGAACTCGATCGCGCCTGGCATGGCGAACCCGACCACGCCTTCCTGGAACTGGTGTTCCACAAGCTGCTGCTTAACTTCGGCTGGTGGGTCAACCGGCGCGACGCGGACGGGCGCAACATCTTCCAGGGCGGCTTCCTGGGGCTCGACAATATCGGCATCTTCGACCGTTCGCAGCCGCTGCCCACGGGCGGCCACATCGACCAGGCGGACGGCACCGCCTGGATGGCCGCCTATGCCCTGGACATGATGCGCATCGCGCTGGAACTGGCCACCGTCAACAAGACCTTCGTCGATATCGGCGTCAAGTTCTTCGAGCATTTCCTGTACATCGCCGAAGCGGTCAATAGCGGCGACGATTGCGAAACCGGCTTGTGGGACGAGCAGGACGAGTTCTTCTACGACGCGCTGCACCTGCCCGGGCAGGACAGCATGCCGATGCGCGTGCGCTCCATCGTCGGGCTGATCCCGCTGTTCGCCGTGCAGGTGCTTGAAGAAAACATGCACGGGCGCTTGCCCGGCTTCAAGGAACGCCTGCGCTGGTTCCTGCGGCATCGGCCGGACCTGGCGAAACTGGTGTCGCGGTGGACCGAGCCCGGCAAGGGAAATTCCGCGCTGCTGTCGCTGCTGCGCGGCCACCGCGTGAAGGCGCTGCTGCGGCGCGCGCTGGACGAAAGCGAGTTTCTTTCCGACTACGGAGTACGCGGCCTTTCGCGGCATCATCGCGATACGCCCTATGTGTTCACGCATAACGGGGAGAGTTTCTGCATCCGTTATCTGCCGGGGGAGTCGGATTCGCGCGTGTTCGGCGGCAATTCGAACTGGCGCGGGCCGATCTGGCTGCCGGTGAACTACCTGCTGATCGAGTCGCTGTACGAGTTCCAACGCTATTACGGCGACGACTTCCGCGTCGAGTATCCCACGGGCTCCGGCCGCAAGTATTCGCTGCGCGAGATCGCCGACCAGCTGTCCAGCCGCATCACGCGGCTGTTCCTGAAGAATGCCGACGGTGAACGGCCATCGATGATGGGCTATCCGCTATTGCAGGCGGATCCCGCGTCGCGTGACCTGGTGTTGTTCCACGAGTTCTTTCACGGGGACAACGGGCGCGGGCTGGGGGCGTCGCACCAGACCGGCTGGACCGCCCTGGTGGCCTTGTTGCTGCAACCGCGCCAGGCCGCCGTCAGCGGCATCCTGCCGGTGGTGGAAACCGCCGACGACGCCGCGCGGGCGGAAGCCGCCGCGGCGGTCGCGCGGGCCAGCGAACAGCCGGTGAAATAGCGGCGTACGTTCAGTCCGCGGCGGGCGGCAGCAGGTCCCGCGCATCCAGCAGATCGTGGACCTGCGCCAGGCGCAGCTCGGGATCCGGCGTCAACAGCAGGTCCTGCTTGGTGCGGGCGGGCAGGGGCAGGATCTCGCCCCAGCGGTCGGCCACCCAGCCGCACTCATCCAGACGGAAAGGTGGGGCGATGGGCATCAGGGCGGCCGGCGTGCCGCGGCGCTGCAGATCGGCGATCAGCGTGCCCAGCGCGTTCGCGCAAGCCTGTAGTTCGCGCGGGATGGCGCGCGGCGGGTCGTCCGCCAGGATCTCGATTTCCCCGCTCCACAAGCCGAAGCGGCCTTGTTCCGCGGACAGCAGCCGGAAGCGGCTGGTGCCGGTGCAGACGATCTGCAGCAGGCCCGGCATCGGCGCCGACGATTCGACGATGCGCGCCAGCGTGCCGGCGGCCGCCAGCACTTCCTTGCCGTCCGGGGTGCGGACTTCCCGTCCTTCCAGCAGCGGGACGACGCCGAAGCCGCCGCCGTCTTCGATGCACTTGCCTATCATGTCCAGGTAACGAACCTCGAACACGCGCAGGTGCATGACCCCGTCGGGGAACAAGGCATTGCCCAAGGGAAATAAAGGAATGGCGGCCATGCGGCATGATGGCACAATTGGCCCTTGCCCGTTACTCCCCGCGCCCGCCCTGGCCGCCGCTCCGCATCGCCCCATACGGATGATCCCGCTTCTAACGTTCTTGCCGGCGCGTCCTGCTCGCCTTGTCCCCGTGTCGCGCCTGCCCCAGATGTTGGCGCTGCCGCTGTTGCTGTTGCTGCTGTCGATGATGCCCGGTCCTGGCTGCGCGGCCGCGCAGCAGCCCCAGGCCACGCCGGCGGACGGCCCGGCGACAACGCCGGGGACAACGGCGACGGTTCCGGTGACTGTTCCGGCCCCTGGTGGCGCGGAGCCGGCGCGCAACCTGCGCGTCGGTTCCAAGCGCTTCACGGAGTCGTACATTCTTGCGGAGCTGCTCGCGCAGCAGGTGGCGCGGCGCACCGGCCAGGCGCCCGCCGTGTCGCAGGGTCTGGGCAATACCGCCATCGTCTACCAGGCCTTGCAGAGCGGCAGCATCGGGCTCTACCCGGAATATACGGGGACCATCGCGATGGAAATCCTCAAGAGCGACAAACCCATGTCGCTGGACGAGATCCGCACCCGCCTGGCGCCGCTGGGGCTCGGCGTCGATATCCCCTTCGGCTTCAACGACGGCTATGCGCTGGCGATGCGCGCGGCGGATGCCGACAGGCTGGGGATACGTTCCCTGAGCGACCTGGCGCGCCATCCGGACCAGCGGCTGGGCCTGTCGCAGGAATTCATCGGCCGCGTCGACGGCTGGCGCGGCCTGGCGCAGCGCTACGGCCTGCGCCAGTCGCCCACCGGGCTGGACCATGGCCTGGCGTATGACGCGATCCAGAAGAAGCAGGTCGACGTCATCGATATCTACACCACGGACGCCAAGATCGACGCGCTGGGATTGCGTGTGCTGGACGACGACCTGAAGTACTTCCCGCGCTATGACGCGGTGGTGCTGTATCGGCTGGACGTGCCGCGGCGCTACCCGCAGGCCTGGGCGGCGATGCGGGAGCTGGCCGGGACCATCGACGAACACGCGATGATCGCCATGAACGCACGCGCCGAACTCGGGGGCGTTCCCTTCGACGTCATCGCGCGCGATCGCCTGGCGGCGGGCGCGGGGAGTGGGGCGCAAAACGGGGCGCAAAACGGGGCGCAGGACGGGGCAAGCAATGGGCTGGAGAACGAGACTTACGGGTTCTGGCGCAAGCTGATGGGGCCCGACCTGGGCCGGCTGGCGGCGCAGCATCTGGTGCTGGTGCTGCTGTCGGTGGCGATCGCCGTGCTGGTCGCCGTGCCGGCCGGCGTCTACGTCTACCCCCGCTATCGCCTGCGTGCCCTGGTACTGGGCATGACGGGGCTGCTGCAGACGATACCCTCGCTGGCCATGCTGGCCATCCTGATCACGGTGACGGGCCGCATCGGTTCGGTGCCGGCGCTGGCCGCGTTGACGCTCTATGCCTTGCTGCCGGTCATGCGCAATACGGTCGCAGGGCTGGACGAGGTCTCTTCGGGCATGCGGTTGGCGGCGACGGCGCTGGGCATGACGCCGCGGCAGCGCATCATGCTGATCGAGCTGCCGCTGGCGCGGCCCACCATCCTGGCCGGGGTGCGCACGGCGACGTCGATCTCGATCGGGACGGCGACGATCGCGGCCTTCATCGGCGCGGGCGGTTTCGGGGAGCGCATCGTCACCGGACTGGCGTTGAACGATGGCCAACTGCTGCTGGCGGGCGCCTTGCCCGCCGCGGCGATGGCGCTGGCCAGCGAACTGGCCTTCGAACTGGCGGACCGCCGCCTGCGCCGGCAGACCGGCCGCTACGTCAGGGCCTGAGTGAACGAGGCGTGCGCGGCGGGAGCGCCGCCGCACCTGGCCGGCCGCACCTCGCCGGCCGCACCTGGCCGGCCGCACCTCGCCGGCCGCACCTGGCCGGCAGCTTCTATTCCGCCTTCGCGCCCATCTGCTTGACCAGGGCGCTCCACTTCGCCTGTTCGGCGCGCGTGAACTCGCCAAAGGCCTGGGCGCTGCCGCCCACCGGATCGGCGCCTTCCGCCGTCATCTTGTCCTTCAGCCCGGGCAGGGCGGCGTTGACGGCCTTGTTGAGGACCGCGACGACGGCCGGCGGCGTACCCTTGGGCGCGAACATGCCGAACCAGGAACCGGCCTCGAAACCCGGGAAACCGTTCTCGGCGATGGTCGGCACGTCCGGCATGGACGCCGACCTGCGGATGCTGCTGACCGCGATCGGCCGCAGCTTGCCCGCCTTGATCTGGCCGATCACCGAGGGGATGGTGGCGAACATGAACTGCACGCGCCCGCTCAGCAGATCGTTCAAGGCGTCGGCGCCCTTGTAGGGGATGTGCGTGGCCTGCACGCCTATCTTCTGCATGAGCATGTAGCTGGCCAGGTGCGAAGACGTACCGATGCCCGTGGAGCTGTAGTTCAGCTTGCCGGAATGCTGCTTGGCATAGGCGATGAATTCGGCGACATTATGCACCGGCGCGTCGGGCGGCACGACCAGCACGTTGGGCACGTCGGCGAACTGCACGACGGGTATGAGATCGGTCAAGGGATCGTAATCCAGCTTGTTCAGACTGGAGTTCACGGCGATCGGGCCCACCGAGGCGGCCAGCAGCGTGTAGCCGTCCGGCGCCGCGCGCGCCACGTACTCGCTGCCGATGTTGCCGCCCGCGCCCGGCCGGCTTTCGACGATGAAGGTCTGCTTGAGCGATTCGCTGATCTTGTTGCCGATGGCGCGCGTCAGGATATCGGTGGTGCCCCCCGCGGTGAACGGCACCACGATCTTGACGGGCTTGTCGGGATAATCGGCATGGGCGGCCGGCGCCGCGACGGTCGCGGCGGCCGCGACGATGGAAGCCGCGAATGCGCGAGCCAGGGTCTTCGTGGGCATGGTGCTCCTCCTTATATGTTTTTGCGGAATCGCCGGGCGCCAGGCCGCCGGCGACCTCCGCATCTTCGCACAGCGGACCGCGGCGGCGCGCCGCGCCGCCCGGCGCGTCCATTTTTCCTGGAATATTGTGAGAATGTCCGGCCGCTGTCGGAACCCGCCGCGACTACTGCTAAAGTTGAGCACCGGCTTTGCTCCCTATGCCTCTTTTCGCGGCCATGCCTGTGCCGCGCATACCAGCCCCGGATGGAATCAGTGGATACGAACCAAGACGCCCACCTCGTGGAAAAGCCCCTGAAGCAGGAATCCCTGTTCGAAGGCAGTTTCCTGCGCGCGCGCCGCGATACGGTGCTCCTGCCCAATGGCCACAGCTCGACGCGCGAATACATCGTGCATCCCGGCGCCGTCGTGGTGGTGCCCATGCTGGATGACGGACGCGTGTTGACGGTGCGCCAGTACCGTTATCCGGTCGGCCGCGTCATGATCGAGTTCCCCGCCGGCAAACTGGACCCGGGCGAAGATCCGCTGGAATGCGGCCGGCGCGAACTGCTGGAAGAAACCGGCTACAGCGGCGGCGTCTGGTCGGCCGCCGGCGCCATGCATGTCGCGATCGCCTATTCCACCGAAATCATCCACATCTTTTTCGCGCGCGGCTTGCGTGCCGGACAGGCGCAGACGGATGCCGACGAATTCGTCGACATCCACCCGATGACGGTGGAGGACTTGTTCGCCGCCTGCCGCAACGGCGAGATCACCGATTCCAAGACGCTCACCTGCGCGCTCTGGCTGCAGAACGTGCTGAGCGGCGCATGGGAGCTGGAATGGAAACACGAGAGCTGAACGACGCCTACGGCCTGGAGCGATTCGTCCTGGCGCAGGACCCCGTGTTCGATACCGTGTGCCAGGAGCTCGCGCAGGGGCGCAAGCGCAGCCATTGGATCTGGTTCGTGTTTCCCCAGATCCGCGGGCTGGGCCGCAGCGAAATGGCGCAGCGCTACGGCATATCCTGCCTGGACGAGGCGCGCGCCTATGTGCGCCATCCCGTGCTGGGGCAGCGGCTGAAGCATGCCTGCGAATTGGTGGCGCGCGCCCCCGAGGGCTCGGCGGCCGAGATCTTCGGTCCGCTGGACGCCGTGAAGTTCCGGTCTTCGCTGACGCTGTTCACCTGGGCCGCGCCGGAAGAAGAAATCTTCCGCCAGTGCCTGGATCGATTTTTCCGCGGCCAGGCCGATCCTCTGACGCTGTCCCGCCTCTGATCGCCGCGCTCCGCGGGGCGCCCATGTGGCACACTTGCCCGGCTTAGCCCACGCGCGTTCCGGCTACCCGCCGCGCGCGCGTTCGAATCGACGATCCACCAATTGACAATAAACATCAGAGACACATGCGCATGAAACAGCTCCGTTTGAAGCTCCGTCTGACGCTTCCCTTGCTGATCGCGCTGGCGGGCGCCCCGGCATTCGGCCAAACGGGCACGCACCCGACGAACAATCCGCCTTCGATGATGCGCGAACAGGCCGCTCGCGAAGCGTTCATCGACAAGCTGATGAGCCGCATGACGGTGGATGAGAAAATCGGCCAGCTGCGCCTGGTCAGCCTGCCGGCCGGGTCCAATCCGGACAAGCCGAAGTTCATGGACGACATCCGCGCGGGCCGGGCGGGCGCGGTCTTCAATACCGTGACCCCCAAGGACATCCGCGTGCTGCAGGACGCGGCCATGCAAAGCCGGCTGAAGATCCCGCTGTTCTTCGCCTACGACGTGATCCACGGCCAGCGCACGATATTCCCGATCGGCCTGGGCCTGGCGTCCAGCTGGAACCTGGACGCCATCCGCCAGACCGGCCGGATCTCCGCCATCGAGGCCAGCGCCGACGGCCTGGACGTGACCTGGTCGCCCATGGTCGACATTTCGCGCGATCCGCGCTGGGGCCGCAACTCCGAAGGCTTCGGCGAGGACACTTACCTGACGTCGCGGATAGGCGCGGAGCTGGTCAAGGCCTACCAGGGCGACGACCCCGCCGCGCGCGACAGCATCCTGGCGATGGTCAAGCATTTTGCCGCCTACGGCGCGGTGGAAGGCGGCCGCGACTACAACACCGTCGACATGAGCCCGCAGCGCCTGTTCCAGGACTACCTGCCGCCCTACAAGGCGGCGCTGGACGCCGGCGCGGCCGGCGTGATGATCGCGCTGAACTCGCTGAACGGCGTGCCGGCCACGGGCGACAAATGGCTGCTGCAGGACGTGCTGCGCAAGCAGTGGGGCTTCAAGGGCATCACCGTCAGCGATCACGGCGCGATCATGGAGATGATCAAGCACGGCGTGGCGGCCGATGGCCGCGACGCCGCCCGTCTGGCGATCACCGCGGGCGCCGACATGAGCATGAGCGACACCATGTACGGCGACAACCTCAAGCCCCTGCTGGACAGCGGCCGCGTCAGCATGGCCGACCTGGACCGTGCGACCCGCGACGTGCTGCGCGTCAAATACGACCTGGGGCTGTTCCAGGACCCGTATCGCCGTATCGGCCGGCCGGAAAACGATCCGCCCGACGTCAACGCCGAAAGCCGGCTGCACCGCGACGCCGCGCGCCAGGTGGCGCGCGAAAGCCTGGTGCTGCTCAAGAACCAGGGCGGCGTGCTGCCGCTGCGCAAGCAGGGCACCATCGCCGTGGTCGGCCCGTTGGCGAAAAGCCAGCGCGACATGATGGGCAACTGGTCGGCCGCCGGCCGCGCCGACCAGACCGTGTCCGCCTATCAGGGTATCGCCAACGCCGTCGGCGGCCAGGCCAGGCTGCTGTACGCCAAGGGCGCCAACGTCATCGACGATCCGGAAATCGTCAAGTATCTGAACCTGTACGAGCAGGACGTGGACGTCGACCCGCGCACGCCCGCGCAACTGATCGACGAGGCCGTGGCGGCCGCCCGGCAGGCCGACGTGGTGGTCGCGGTGGTCGGCGAATCGCAAGGCATGGCGCATGAAGCGTCCAGCCGCAGCGATATCGTCATTCCCGACAGCCAGGCGCGCCTGCTGCGCGCCCTGAAGGCCACGGGCAAGCCGCTGGTGATCGTCCTGATGAACGGACGCCCGCTGGCGCTGGGCTGGGAGAACGACAATGCCGACGCCATGCTCGAAACCTGGTTCGCCGGCACCGAAGGCGGCAACGCCGTCGCCGACGTCCTGTTCGGCGACTACAACCCGTCGGGCAAGCTGCCGATGACGTTTCCGCGCTCCGTGGGCCAGATCCCGATCTACTACAGCCATTTGAATACCGGCCGTCCCTTCGATCCCGCGCATCCCGACAAATACACGTCGCGCTATTTCGATGCGCCGAACGGACCGCTGTTTCCCTTCGGCTACGGCCTGAGCTACACCCGCTTCGAGCTGTCGCCGGTGACGCTGTCCAGCGCGGAAATGCCGCGAAACGGCACGGTGCAGGCCAGCGTGACGGTGACCAACACCGGCCAGCGCGACGGCGCGACCGTGGTGCAGCTGTATCTCCAGGATCCGGTTGCGTCCATCAGCCGGCCGGTGAAGGAGCTCAAGCATTTCGAGAAAGTCATGCTGAAGGCGGGCGAATCGCGCAAGGTGTCGTTCACGATCGACGAGGACGACCTGAGCTTCTACAACGCGCAATTGCACTACGGGGCCGAGCCCGGCGCGTTCAACGTCTACGTGGGGTTGGATTCGGAGGACGTCAAGCAGGCCGGCTTCACGCTGCGGTGAACGGCCGGCGGCCTGGCGGGGGGCGGTCGCCCGCCGGGCCAGGGCATCGGTAGATCAACGGATCAACGGATCAGGTTCAGGAATTCCGCCCGCGTGGCGGCGTTCTCGTGGAATTCGCCCAGCATGACGGAGGTCACCATGGACGAGTTCTGTTTTTCGACGCCGCGCATCATCATGCACATGTGCTGCGCTTCGATGACCACCGCCACGCCGGCGGCGCCGGTCACCTGCAGGACGGCTTCTGCGATCTGGCGGCTGAGGTTTTCCTGGATCTGCAGGCGCCGGGCGAACATGTCGACGATGCGCGCGACCTTGGACAGGCCCAGCACCTTGCCGTTCGGCAGGTAGCCCACGTGGGCCTTGCCGATGAAGGGCAGCATGTGGTGCTCGCACAGGGAATACAGCTCGATGTTCTTGACCAGCACGATTTCCTTCGTGTCGGAGGAGAACAGCGCGCCGTTGACGACCTCATCCAGATCCTGGCCATAACCCCGGCACAGGTATTGCATGGCCTTGGCCGCGCGCAGCGGCGTGTCGCGCAGGCCCTCCCGGGAGGGATCTTCGCCGAGCTGTTTCAGGATGGCGGTGTAGTGTTCTTCGAGCGACATGGTGAGCAGGGGGCGTGTTTGGGGGTGTCGGCGGGGTTCCAACCGCTACGATACCAGCCGCGCCGGCGGCGGGCGTCTACCGGCCGGGCGCGGCCCGCGCCTTCGCGGCGGGCTGGGCGGTGATCCGGGTGCACGTGGCGGCTTCCGGCCCGGCCTTGGCATCGGGGCCCAGCAGGGCGCTCGCGCCGCATTGCGAGCCGAACATGCCGCGCTGGTTGTGGCCGACGCCGGCGACTTCGTAGGCCTGGTGGACGTTCTGCTTCAGCGCCGGCAGCCACGCTTCGTAGCCGACGTAGGCGCGGCCGCGCGCCAGGCGGGTCGCGCCCTGCGCCTCGGCGCCGCAGCGCTTGTCCAGCCAGCGGTGCTCCGGGTTGGTGTCGGCGCCGCCCAGCAGGTAGGTGACGTCGCGCTGCGCGTAGCGGGCCGGCAGCCGCTTCGGATCCGCCACGCGCAGGTCCTGCGGCAGGTGGTCCAGGCCATAGCGGAAGTCGTTGAAGTCCGGGCACAGGCCGCGGTTGTAGGGGCCGTAGCCGCCATCGCCGCGCGGGCGGTCGGTCGTGAGATACAGGTAGGAAGACGGATTGGCGACCACGTAGCGCAGCGTCACGCCCCGCTTGCGGATGGTCTCGTCGACATTGTTCAGCACCGCGTAGCGCTGCAGCATCTGGGCGCCGGCCGAATGGCCCGCCAGCACCACGCCGCGCAGCGCCGGCAGGTCATGGCGGTCGGACAGCCATTCCAGCAGGTCGTCCAGCACCTCGAAGGACCCTATCGGCGCGGGGCGGCCGCTGGCCTTCACGCTGTCGCCGCCCGCGATCCAGCGGTCCTTGTGCCAGGCCGGCATGCGCTCGAAGCCGCGGTCGATGGGAGCGGCGAATTTCGGCGCGATCACCAGGGTGTCTTCCATCGCGCCGGGGTTCGTCTCCAGCAGTCCGGCGGCGGTCTGATAGTAATGGTCGGCGTCCCGCTTGACGCCGTGCAGGATGACGACGACGTGCGTCACGTGGGCCAGGTTGGCGGCGGTGAGCGGCCGGCTGGCGTAGACGGGAAAGGGGTAGCGGTGGCCGTGCGCGCCCAGTTGCACCGTCTGCCAGGCAGGCGCGGGCGCGCGCGGCGGGCCGCTGTCGTCCTGGGCACGGGCGGACGCCGCGGCGCACAGTGCAAGCAGAAGGCAGAATACCAGGCGCATGACGGATACCGGCGTAAGAGGTGGGGGTGAGCGGCGCGGCCGCGGCGTTGTGCGGGGCATTGTAGGCGCGCGTGCGTGGCAAAACCCTGAACGGAACGTCAGCCCGACGCGGGCTCGCCCCAATAGGCCGGATCGGCGTAGGCCTGGCGCAACATGGCGACGAAGGCGCGCACGCGGGCCGGCATGTGCTTGCGCTCCGGGAACATCGCATAAATGCCGTTGGGCGGTGCGCAATACTCGTCCAGCACGGTCTTCAGCCGGCCGCTGTCCAGGTCCTGCTGCACTTCCCACATCGATCGCCAGGCCAGGCCGTAGCCGGCCAGCGTCCATTGGTGCAGCACGCTGCCGTCGCTGCATTCCAACCGGCCGGCGACCCGGAACGGCGTCAGCTGGCCATTGACGCGGAACAGCCAGCCGCGCGACTGGTTGCCCTGGCTGCCGAACGACAGGCAGTGGTGGGCGGCCAGGTCCGCGGGGGTGCGGGGGACGCCCTGCCGTTCCAGGTAGGAAGGCGCCGCGACGACGACGCGCCGATTGTCGGCCAAGCGGATGGCGACCATATCGGAATCGTCCAGGTCGCCGATGCGCACGGCGCAGTCGTACCGTTCCTCGATCAGGTCGACCAGGCGGTCGCTCAGGTCCAGGACCACGCTGACGTCCGGATACTGGTCGGCGAAGCCGGGCAGCAGCGGGGCGACGTGGCGGCGGCCGAATCCGGCGGGCGCGGTCAGGCGCAGCAGCCCGGTGGGCCGGGCGCTGCCCTGCGCCACCAGGCTTTCGGATTCGTTCAGGTCGCGCAGGATGCGTTGGGCATCTTCCAGCAGGGTGCCCCCTTCCGCGGTCAGGGACAGGCGGCGGGTGGAGCGCACCAGCAGCTTGACGCCCAGGCGCGCTTCCAGGGCGTCGATGCGGCGCCCGATCATGGCCGGCGCGACGCCTTCCGCCCGGGCGGCGGCCGACAGGCTGCCCAGCGCGGCCACGTCGACGAAGGTCTGCAGTTGCTTGAATCGGTCCACGGATCATCTTTGATAAAAACTAAAAGATGAATCTACTTTTATATGCTTTTTAATTCAATATCCGCTTCGTACACTGGCGGACACAGCGTTCCCCCTCGGAGACATCCATGTCATTGAAACTGCCCGCCGGCGTCGCCATCGACGCCCCCATCGAACCCGGCTTCGAAAGCGTGCTGACGCACGACGCGCTGGCGCTGGTGGCCGACCTGCATCGCACCTTCGAGAGCCGGCGGCAAGAGCTGCTGGCCGCCCGCGCGGCGCGCACCCAGCGCCTGGACGCCGGCGAAAAGCCGGATTTCCTGGCGGAAACCCGTTCGGTGCGCGACGGCGACTGGACCATCGCCCCCATTCCGGAAGACCTGAAGTGCCGCCGGGTGGAAATCACCGGCCCGGTCGAGCGGAAGATGGTCATCAATGCCCTGAATTCCGGCGCCGACAGCTATATGACGGACTTCGAGGACTCCAACACGCCCAACTGGCACAACCAGATTTCCGGCCAGATCAACCTGATGGACGCGGTGCGCCGCACGATCCGCCTGGAGCAGGGCGGCAAGACCTACCAGTTGAACGCCAAGACGGCGGTATTGCTGGTGCGTCCGCGCGGCTGGCACCTGGACGAAAAGCACGTCACGGTGGACGGCAAGCGCGTGTCCGGCGGCATTTTCGATTTCGCGCTCTATCTCTTCCATAACGCCCGGGAACTGTTGGCGCGCGGCAGCGGCCCGTACTTCTACCTGCCCAAGATGGAAAGCCATCTGGAAGCCCGCCTGTGGAACGACATTTTCGTCCGCGCGCAGGACGCGGTGGGCATACCGCGGGGCACGATCAAGGCGACGGTGCTGGTGGAAACGGTCCTGGCCGCTTTCGAAATGGACGAAATCCTGTACGAACTGCGCGAACACAGCGCCGGGCTCAACGCCGGCCGCTGGGACTACATCTTCAGCTGCATCAAGAAGTTCAAGGTTGAACGCGACTTCTGCCTGGCCGACCGCGCCAAGGTCACCATGACCGCCCCGTTCATGCGCGCCTATGCCTTGCTGCTGCTCAAGACCTGCCATCGCCGCAACGCGCCGGCGATCGGCGGCATGAGCGCCTTGATCCCGATCAAGAACGATCCGGTCAAGAACGAGCAGGCCATGGCCGGCATCCGTTCCGACAAGACGCGCGACGCCACGGACGGCTACGACGGCGGCTGGGTGGCCCACCCGGGCCTGGTGCCGGTGGCGATGGAAGAGTTCGTCAAGGTGCTGGGCGACGCGCCCAACCAGATCGGCAAGCAGCGCCCGGACGTCGCCGTGACGGCGGCCGACCTGCTGGACTTCCAGCCGGAAGCGCCGATCACCGAGGCCGGCCTGCGCATGAACATCAACGTGGGGATCCACTACCTGGGGTCGTGGCTGGACGGCAACGGCTGCGTACCCATCCACAACCTGATGGAAGACGCCGCGACCGCGGAGATCTCCCGCTCCCAGGTCTGGCAGTGGATCCGCTCGCCCAAGGGCGTGCTGGAGGATGGCACCAAGGTCACCGCCGAGCTGGTGCGCAAGCTGATCCCCGAAGAGCTGGCCAAGGTCCACGACGTGGCGGGACCCAGCAAGGCCTACGACCGCGCGGCGCAGATCTTCGAGCAGATGAGTACCCAGGACGACTTCGCGGAATTCCTGACGCTGCCGCTGTACGAGGAAGTCTGAGCCCGCGCGGCGGGCGGGGGACGCCTGTCCCGTGCCCGCTTATCGCGGCAGCCTGCTCATGGCTGACCGCGCCCCAGCCGATGCCGCACCCAGTCGGTGGCGTCGGTACGCACCGCGTCGCCGACATGGGCCGGGTCGATGGGGTAGTAGTGGCAGTCCAGCGCCCGGCCGCCCACCGTCAGGCGGATCGGCCGGCGCACGAAGCATGAGCCGCCGGCCGGGTCGTATTCCTCGATGGCGTCCATGACCGGCAGCAGCGCCGGATCGATCCGGTAGACGTCCCCCGTCACCGGCACCCCATCGGCATCGGGCAGCAGCCCGGGCCAATCCCCGAAGTCATACAACCGGCCCGTTACGCTGGCGACGCCCGCGTATTCCGGCGCCGGCAGCCCGGCGCGCGCCGCCGCCCGGGCCAGGTCGTTGATTTCTCCCCGCCGCAGCGTGCCGTAAACAAAAACGTAGGTGTCCATCGCTGGCCCGTATGGCGTATCGTGATCGCGGGCATTGAAATCCCGGCAGGGCGCCCGCATTTGTAGGACATCGAGCCGGCCGCACACCGCGTGCGCAGCGAGGCTCCAACCTTCTACCAATCGACGACATTATGCGATTCGACAAGCTCACCACCAAGTTCCAGCAGGCCTTGGCCGATGCGCAGAGCCTGGCCGCGCGCAACGACCATCCTTACATCGAGCCCCTGCACGTGCTTTCCGCCCTGATCGGCGATCCCGACAGCGGAGCGGTCAGCCTGCTGGCGCGCGCCGGCGTGGCGGTCAACCGCCTGCCGTCGGCCATCGACGCCGCGCTGAAGAATCTGCCCACCGTGCACGGCGAAAGCAATGTGCAGGTTGGCCGCGACCTGCAGAACGTGCTGACCCGCACCGACAAGGAAGCCGCCAAGCGCGGCGATACCTATATCGCCAGCGAGCTTTTCCTGCTGGCGCTGGCCGACGACAAGGGCGAAGCCGGCCGTATCCTGCGTGAAGCCGGCCTGCAGAAAAAAGCCCTGGAAGCGGCCATCGATGCCGTGCGCGGCGGCGAAGCCGTGCAGGGCGCCGAAGGCGAATCCAATCGCCAGGCGCTGGCCAAGTACACCATGGACCTGACCGACCGCGCCCGCCAGGGCAAGCTGGACCCGGTCATCGGCCGCGACGACGAAATCCGCCGCACCATCCAGATCCTGCAGCGCCGCACCAAGAACAATCCCGTGCTGATCGGCGAACCCGGCGTCGGCAAGACCGCCATCGTCGAAGGCCTGGCGCAGCGCATCGTCAACGACGAAGTGCCGGAAAGCCTGCGCGGCAAGCGCGTCCTGTCGCTCGACATGGCGGCCCTGCTGGCGGGCGCCAAATTCCGCGGCGAATTCGAGGAACGCCTGAAGTCCGTGCTGAAGGAACTGTCGCAGGACGACGGCAGCAGCATCGTCTTCATCGACGAGCTGCATACCATGGTGGGCGCCGGCAAGGCCGAAGGCGCGATCGATGCGGGCAACATGCTCAAGCCCGCGCTGGCGCGCGGCGAGCTGCACTGCATCGGCGCCACCACGCTGGACGAATACCGCAAGTACATCGAGAAGGATGCCGCGCTGGAGCGCCGCTTCCAGAAAGTGCTGGTGGACGAACCCGATGTGGAATCCACCATCGCCATCCTGCGCGGCCTGCAGGAGCGCTATGAGCTGCACCACGGCGTGGACATCACCGATCCCGCCATCGTGGCGGCGGCGGAACTGTCGCACCGCTACATCACCGACCGGTTCCTGCCGGACAAGGCCATCGACCTGATCGATGAAGCCGCCGCGCGCATCCGCATGGAAATCGATTCCAAGCCCGAGGTGATGGACCGGCTCGACCGCCGCATCATCCAGCTGAAGATCGAGCGCGAGGCCGTCAAGAAGGAAACGGACGAAGGCTCCAAGCGCCGCCTGGGCGTGATCGAGGACGAGCTGGAAAAACTCCAGCGCGAGTACAACGATTTCGAGGAAATCTGGAAGGCCGAGAAGGCCGCCGTGCAGGGCAGCCAGGCCATCAAGGAAGAGATCGACCAGGTCCGCGCCGAGATGGCCGAGCTGCAGCGCAAGGGCCAGTTCGACAAGCTGGCCGAGCTCCAGTACGGCAAGCTGCCTGAACTGGAAGCGCGGCTGCAATCCGCGGAAAACAGCGCCCAGCAGGCCGAGCAGGGCGAGCGTCCACGGCTGCTGCGCACGCAGGTCGGCGCGGAGGAAATCGCCGAGGTCGTGTCGCGCGCCACCGGCATCCCGGTGTCCAAGATGATGCAGGGCGAACGCGAAAAACTGCTCGACATGGAAGACTTCCTGCACCGCCGGGTGGTGGGCCAGGACGAAGCCGTGCGGCTGGTGTCCGACGCCATCCGCCGTTCGCGTGCCGGCCTGTCCGATCCGTCGCGGCCCTATGGTTCCTTCCTGTTCCTGGGGCCCACCGGCGTGGGCAAGACCGAGCTGACGCGCGCGCTGGCGGACTTCCTGTTCGACTCCGAAGAGCACATGATCCGCATCGACATGAGCGAGTTCATGGAAAAGCATTCGGTGGCCCGCCTGATCGGCGCGCCTCCGGGTTACGTCGGCTATGAGGAAGGCGGCTACCTGACGGAAGCCGTGCGCCGCAAGCCGTACAGCGTGATCCTGCTGGACGAAGTCGAAAAGGCGCATCCGGACGTGTTCAACGTACTGTTGCAGGTGCTGGACGACGGCCGCCTGACCGACGGCCAGGGCCGCACGGTGGATTTCCGCAACACGGTGATCGTGATGACGTCCAACCTGGGTTCGCAGCACATCCAGACGATGGCCGGCAAGCCCTACGAGGTCATCAAGGAAGTGGTGTGGGACGAGCTGAAGCAGTCCTTCCGGCCGGAGTTCCTGAACCGGATCGACGAGGTCGTCGTCTTCCATGGCCTGGAGGCGCAGCACATCGAGTCCATCGCCCGCATCCAGCTCAAGCGCCTGGCGGCGCGCCTGGAAAAGCAGGAGATGCAGCTGGAGGTCTCCGACGCGGCGCTGGCGGAAATCGCCCGGGCCGGCTTCGATCCGGTGTTCGGTGCGCGTCCCTTGAAGCGCGCCATCCAGCAGCAGATCGAAAACCCGGTCGCCAAGCTGATCCTGGAAGGCCGCTTCGGTCCGCGCGACGTGGTGCCGGTGGATGTCCGCGACGGCAAGCTGGTGTTCGAACGGACGCTGCAGTGACGGTCGCGGCGCCGCGCGCCGCCCGGGTCCATGAAGAAGGCGCCGCGAAAGCGGCGCCTTTTTTCTATATCACCAGCTCGATCAGGAAGGGTCCCTTGCGCCGGTTGGCCGTGGCGAGGAGGTCGGCGAACTTTTCCATCGTGTCGGCCTGCGCGGCCTCCACGCCCATGCCGTTGGCGATCTTCACCCATTCCAGGTTGGGCCGGGACAGGTCCAGCATGTCCAGGGCGGTCTTGCCGGCGGCCGCGCCCACCCCTTGCAGCTCACCCAGCAGGATCGCGTACTTGCGATTGGCCAGGAGGACGGTGGTGACGTCCAGCTGTTCGCGCGCCTGCGTCCATAGCGCCTGCACGGTGTACATGGCCGAGCCATCCGCCTGCAGCGAAACGATGCGCCGGCCGGGCGCGCCGATGGCCGCGCCCGTCGCCAGCGGCAGGCCGTTGCCGATGGCGCCGCCGGTGATCTGCAGCCAGTCGTGCGGCGCGGCGTTCACCGTGCCAGGATAAAACGCGCGCCCGAAGCTGACGCCTTCGTCGACGACCACGGCGTGTTCGGGCAGCAGGGCGGCGACCGTCTGCGCCACCGCTTCCGACGTGACGGCGCCGCGCGCCGGCTCGACCGCCACGCGTTCGACGACCGGGGCGTCGGCACGCGCGTCCAGCGCATCCGCCAGCCGGGTGAGGGCGTCCAGGGCGTCTTGGTCCTCGCGCGCCAGCACGTGGATCTCGCAGTCGTCCGGATACATGCGCGCGGGCTTGTCCGGATAGGCGAAGAAGGCCACCGGGGCCTTGGCGCCCACCAGGATCAGATGCTTGACGCCCTTGAGGGCGGCCACCGCCGGTTCCACGGCGTAGGGCAGTCGGGTGACCGCGACCCGCCCCGCGCCGCGTTCGATGCGGCGGTTGGAGGTCGGCGCCATGACGCGCGCGCCGGTTTTCACGGTGATGCGCCCGGCCGCGGCCAGCGGCCCCGCGCGCAGGGCCGAGTTGCCCACGAACAGCACGGCCGGTTCGCCGGCGCGCAGCACGCGCGCGATGGCGGCCACGGCGCCTTCGTCCGCGCGTGTGGCGGGCGGCGGCGCCAACGGTTCGGCGACGACGCCGCCGGGATTCCAGCAGGTATCGGAAGGCGCGATCAGCGTGGCGATCTGGCCCGGCGCGGTGCGCGCGGCCTGCACGGCGGCGGCCGCGTCACGGCCTATCGTGGCGGCGTCGGTGGCCGTCCGGGTCCATGCGGACACCGGGCGCGCCCAGCCTTCGGTGTCGGCCGTCAGCGGCGCGTCCAGCGGGCGGTGATGCGTGGCCTGGTCGCCGACGATGTTGACGATGGACGAATTGGCGCGCCGCGCGTTGTGCAGGTTGGACAAGCCGTTGGCCAGGCCCGGCCCGCAATGCAGCAGGGTGGCGGCCGGCTTGTCGGCCATGCGGGCATAGCCGTCGGCGGCGCCGGTGGCCACGCCTTCGGCCAGGGCCAGCACGCAACGCATGCCGGGAATGCGGTCCAGCGCCGAGACGAAATGCATTTCGCTGGTACCGGGATTGGCAAAGCAGGTGTCGATTCCACTCTTGAGCAGCGTGTGGACCAGGCTTTCAGCGCCGTTCATACTGTCCTTTCAGGATTCTTCGTCGGCCAGCAGGGTTTCCTGCCGCACCAGGCCGTCCTTGCCGTAGAACTTCACGCCGATATAGATACGGTCGCGGCCCTGCGAACGGCGATGGCGGTTGGTATCGCGCAGCGAATAGACGCAGCCGCAATATTCCTGCTGGTAAAAGTTTTCGCGCTTGCTGATTTCGATCATGCGCTGCGACCCGCCGCCCTTGCGCCAGTTGTAGGTCCAGTAGACCAGTTCCGGGTAGCGCGCCGCGGCCCGCTCGCCGCAGCCGTTGATCTGGTTCATGTCCTTCCAGCGCGAAATCCCCAGCGAACTGGTGATCGTGTCGTAGCCATGCTCGTGCGCGTACAAGGCCGTGCGTTCGAAGCGCATGTCGAAGCAGGCGGTGCAGCGCGGGCCGCGCTCGGGCTCGTTCTCCATGCCCTTGACGCGTTCGAACCAGTTATCCATGTCGTAGTCGGCGTCGATGAACGCGATTCCGTGCTTTTCCGCGAAGCGGATGTTTTCCTGCTTGCGGATCTCGTACTCTTTGACCGGATGGATATTCGGGTTGTAGAAGTAGATCGCGTAATCGATGCCGGAAGCATGCATGGCTTCCATGACTTCGCCCGAACAGGGCGCGCAGCAGGAGTGCAGCAGCACTTTGCGGCGGCCTTCGGGCAATTGCAGCTGGGGGCGGACGAGTTCGGACATGAAGGGATTATATTGCCCGGCGCCCGGCGGCGCTTCGCGGCGTGCGGAAGGCCCCAGGCCGGCGCCAAGGGCGCCCGGGGGCGCCTCACGGCCGTGCCGGCACCGCCGGCTCGTCCCCCAAAACGGCATCCCACAGCCGGCGCACGGCGTCCCGCTCCGTGGCCAGCAGCCCGGGTGCGACCCGCGCCTTTTCCTGGCCCTGCAGCCGTAGCTGATGCTGCATGCGGCGCAGGGTGCGATAGGCGTCGGCCGCCTGCGCCGCGACGCCGGCGTCGATCAGGCCGACGCGGGCGGCGATCCCCAGCAGGGCGATATTGCCCAGGTTGTCCACCAGCACCGGATGCGCGGCGGCCTGGGTCAGGACCAGGTATTGGGTGACGAACTCGACGTCCACCATGCCGCCGCGGTCATGCTTCAAGTCGAACTTCTCGGTCTTGTTGGGATGCCCGGCGCTGATCTTCTCGCGCATGGACAGCACTTCGCGGCGCACCTCGGCGGCATCGCGCGGCTGCAGCAGGATTTCCCTGCGCACCGCCTCGAAACTCGCTCCCACGGCCGCGTCGCCGGCGGCGTAGCGGGCGCGGGTCAGCGCCTGGTGTTCCCACACCCACGCATGCTTGCGCTGGTATTCGGCGAAGCCTTCCACCGATACCGCGAGCAGTCCGGCGTCGCCGTCGGGCCGCAGGCGCAGGTCGGTTTCGTACAGGCGTCCGGAAGACGTCATGGTGGACAGCCAGGACGTCATGCGCCGGCCCAGCCTGGCGTAGACCTCGGCCGCGTCGTCGCGCGGGTCGTCGTACAGGAAGACCATGTCCAGGTCGGAGACGTAGCCCAATTCCTTGCCGCCCAGCTTGCCGTAGGCAATGACGGCGAAATGGGGCTGCGCGTCCGGCAGCCTGTTGACCAGCACCCATACCCGTCGCAGCGTCTCGGCCAGCAGCAGGTCGGCCAGCGCCGATAGCTGGTCCGCCAGCTTTTCGACGCTGAGTTCGCCTTCCAGGTCCTGCGCCAGCAGCTGGAAGCTGGCCTGTCGCTGGACGTCGCGCATCAGGTTCATCTGCCGTTCGACGTCGGGGCTGCCGTCGGGCAGCAGGCAGGCGTCCAGATCGGCGGCCAGCTGGCGCGCCATCGCGGCGAAGTCCAGCGGCTCGTGCAGGGTACGCCAGTCGATCAGGCTGTCGAGCAGCAGGGGGTGCTGCGTCAGGTACTGCGCGGCCCAGGGGCTGGCCGCCATCATGCGGGCGACGCGCGCCAGCGTATCGGGGTATTCGGCCAGCAGCGCCAGGTAGGCGCTGCGCTGCGCGATCGTTTCGATGAGGTCGAACAGCCGCGCGGCAGCGGCGGCCGGCGCGTTGGTACGCGCGGCGGCGCGCAGCGCCATGGGCAGCAGGCTGTCGACCCGCTGGCGGCTTGCCTGCGGCAGGGTGCGCAGGCGCGGGCTGTCCAGCAGGCCGCGCACGCGGCCCTTCAGTTGCGCGGCATCCTCGCCGTACAGGGCTTCGAGTTCATCGAGCAGGGCGGTTTCCAGGTCGTCGTCGTCCGCGCCCTGCGGCGCGCCGCCGCCGCCGCCTTTAGCCCCGCCATGACCGCCGGCCGCGGCCTGCCGGCCAGGCGAACCATTCGTCCGATTCGTGCCATTCGTTCCGTTCGTTCCGTTCGTTCCGTTCGTTCCGTCGCCATCGCCCACCCCCGCCAGCCGGAAAGCGTTCCGAAACGTTTCCTCCACGAACGCCCGATGCTCGCCCAGCGTGCGCTCGAAACTGTCCGGATCCATGCGCATCGCGGCCGCCAGCGCGGCGCGCTGGGCGGGCTCGGCGGGCAGCAGGTGGGTCTGCTCGTCTTCACGGTATTGCAGCGCGTGTTCGACCCGCCGCAGGAAGCGATAGGCGGCTTCCAGGCGGGCCGCGTCGTCGGCCGGGATCAGGCCCGCGTCGCGTTCGCAGTGCAGCGCGGCCAGCAGCCCGCGCACCTGCAGCGCCGGCATACGGCCGCCGCGGATCAGCTGGGACAGCTGCACGACGAATTCGATCTCGCGTATGCCGCCGTCCCCCAGCTTGATGTTCAGCGCGCTGTCCATGCCGTTGCGCGCCAGCGCGCGGCGCTCCCAATCCAGCCGTATGCGCTCGCGCAGGGCGCGCAAGGCGGCCAGGGCGTCGAAATCGAAGTACTTGCGGTAGACGAACGGCTGGCGCAGGCTTTCCATCTGCCGCAACTGCGCTTCCGGGTCGCTGCCGGGGAAGGCCCGCGCGGGCATGGGCCGCGCCTTCAGCCAGGCATAGCGTTCCCACTCGCGCCCCTGGCCGACCAGATAGTGTTCGAAAGCGTCCAGGCTCCAGGCCAGCGGGCCACCGTCGCCATCGGGCCGCAGGCGCAGGTCGGTGCGGAACACGTGGCCGTTGGCGTCCCGCTCGGACAGCACGGGCATCATGCGCTGCGTCAGCCGGCCATAGAACTCGTGATTGCTCAGCCGGCGCGGGCCCGGGGTATCGCCTTCCTCGCCATACAGCATGACCAGGTCGATATCCGACGACACATTCAATTCCTGGCCGCCCAGCTTGCCCATGCCCATGATCAGCATTTCCTGCGGCTGTCCGGTGGTGGGATCCATGGGCGTGCCATGCACGGCCGTCAGGTCGGCGGCGACGCTGCGGTAGGCCTCGCCCACCGCCAGGTCGGCCAGCGCCGTCATGGCGCCCACGACTTCCTCGAGCGTGGCCGCGCCGCCCAGGTCCCGCACCATCGCGGCGCAGAAGACCCGTTCGCGCAGCCGCCGCAGCACGGCGCGGCATTCCGGCACGGCAAGCACGCCCGTATTGCCGCCGGCCAGCTCATCGCGCCAGGCCTGCAGCACGTCCGCGCTCAGCGCGCGCGTGGTGCCTTCGTCGCGCAGCCACGCGCGCAGGTCGGGACGAGCGTCCAGCGTGCGACGCAGATGGCCCGACCAGGCCAGGGCGATCTCGAACGCGGGCTCGCCGATCGCCGTGGCGGAAGCGGAAGACGGAAGGGGAGTGGAGGAAAAGGTCGACATGAATGGATAAAAGTCGCGCTGACGCCCGGAAACATTTCAGGTATAAGGGGACGATACTTCAAGACATACATACTCGCCCAAGAAACGTGCGTTTGCCCTTCAAATTTCTCCGCGGTCTTCTCTGGAGTATCTGGATAGTCTACGTCGCCGCCGCGGTGGGTTTGCTGGGGCTGCGCTATTTCGTGTTGCCGCGCATCGACCAATGGCGTCCGCAGATCGAGCGCTACGCCAGCGAGGCGATCGGTGCGCCGGTGCGCATCGGCCATATCGAAGCCAACTGGAGCCGGCTCAACCCGCGCCTGACGCTGACCGGCGTCGAGATCGCCGACGGCGCCGGCGCCCCGGTGCTCAGCCTGCCGGCGGTGGACGCCGTGCTGGGGTGGCGCAGCATCCTGACCCGCGAACCCCGGCTGCTATTCCTGCAGGCCGACGGCCTGGACCTGACCTTGCGGCGCGACCGCGACGATCGCCTGTGGGTGGCGGGGCAGTCCTTTTCGCTGTCCGATGCGGACGCGGACGATGGCAGCCGTTCCGTGGCCTTGCGGTGGCTGGCCCGCCAGCGCGAAATCGTGCTGCGCCATGCCACCGTGCGCTGGGTGGACGAGTCGCGCGCGGCGCCCGAACTGGTGCTGAGCGACGCCAGCTTCGTCGTGCTGAACGGCGCGCTGTCGCATCGTTTTTCCCTGCAGGCGCGGCCGCCCGGCGCGCTGGCGGCGGCCCTGACCTTGCGCGGCGAAGTCGAGCGGTCCATCTTCAGCCGCCATCCCATGGACCTGGCGAGCTGGCATGGACAGGTCTATGCCGAGCTCGGCGACGGTGAGCCGTCCGCCTGGGCGCCCTGGCTGGACCTGCCGCCCTTGCAGGGCCGCATGGCCGCGCGGGCATGGATGCAGATCGACGGGCGCAAGCTGGGTACGGTGACCATGGACCTGGTCGCCCGCGGCCTGGGCTGGCGCTGGCAGGACGGCGTCGCCGCATCGGCGAACACGGTGCGCGCGCGCCTGGAAGGCCTCCCCGGCGACCTGGCCCGTGACGGCCATTTCCCCGCCCTGGCCCGTAGCGCCAATGGCGACGGGCTGGCCTTGCGCGGGACCGCCACCCGGGTCAGGGCCGACCTGCCCGGCATCATCGAACAGCCGCGGCTGGCATTCGCGGCCGTGCAGCTGGACACGACCGCGCGCCGGTCGCGCGACGGCATCCTGGGCCTGGAACTGCGCGATTTCCAGGCGGCCAACGAAGACCTGGACCTGCGCCTGCAGGGCAAGTGGGAAGCGCGCGGCACGACCGACGCGGGCACCGCCGACATCCAGGGCACCTTGCGCCGCGCCACCATGAGCGCCATCCACCGCTACCTGCCGCTGTCGGTGTCCGAGGACGCCAGGCAGTGGCTGGCGCAAGGCCTGCAGGCGGGGATGGTGCACGATGCCGACCTGGTGCTGCGCGGCGACCTGAACGACTTTCCTTTTACCCAGTCCGGCCAGAACGGGCGCTTTCATATCGGCGGCCCCTTCGTCGGCGCGACCGTCGATTACGCGCCGGCCACCAGTGGCCACAAGGCCTGGCCCGCGATACTGGGCATGGACGGCAACTTCTCCATAGAAGGCGCATCCCTGAGCCTCGAAGCCAAGCCCGGCGCCACGCTGCGTCCCGCCGATGACCGCGATGCGGCGGCGTCCACGCCCATCCTCCTGGGCGCGGTCGGCGCCACCATTCCCGACATGGAAGAAAACGCCGAGCTCTATCTGCAAGGCGATGCGCAAGGCCAGGTTCCCGCCTTCCTGTCCCTGGTCAACAATTCCCCGCTGGGCGGCCTGCTGGAAAACCGCCTGGCGCAGGCCAGGGGGAAGGGCCTCTGGCAGGTGGCGCTGGCCCTGCGGGTGCCCCTGATGCATACCGACGATACGACCGTGCAGGGCTCGCTTTCCTTCAACGACAACGAGTTCACGCTGTACCCGCAGTTGCCGGCACTGACGCAATTGCGCGGCATGCTCGAGTTCACCGAAGAGGACCTGCGCGCCCGCGACGTGCAGGCGCAGTTCCTGGGCGGCCCGCTGCGGGTCAACGGCGGCCTGCTGGATACGCGCAACGGGCTGCGCTTCGACGGACAGGTGACCGGCGCCGCGCTGGCGCAGTTGGTACGCGCGCCTGCGATGTCGCGGTTTTCCGGCCGCGCCGCCGTGCGCGGCAAGCTGCTGTATTTCCGCGGCGGGCGAGTGGACGTGACCATGGAATCCGACCTGGCCGGCATGGCCATCGACATGCCGGCGCCGGTGGGCAAGACCGCTGGCGCCACGCTGCCCTTGCGGGTGCAATGGAGCCCCGCCGCCGGGTCGGGCGGCAAGGACCGGGACTGGCTGACCGCCAGCCTGGGCGCGCCCTCGGGCGACAACGTCAATCTGCTGCTGGAACGCGATCCGGCCGAAAAGCGCTGGACGTTCGCGCGCGGCGCCCTGGCCGCCAACCAGCCGGCCACGCTGCCCGCGCAAGGCATGAGCGTGCGCCTGAATCTGCCGGACATCGACGTGGACGGTTGGCAGGACGTGGTGGACGGTTTCGATACACCGCCGCCGGCCGCCGGCCGGGGCCGGCGCGCGCCGGAGGTGCCGCTGTTGCCGCCGCCCGACGCGATCGCGCTGGAGACGCCGCGCCTGCGCGTGGCGGGCGTGACCTTGAACGACCTGAAGCTGAATGCGGTGCATCCGGCGCCCGCGCAATGGCGCGTGGATATCCAGTCCAGGCAGGCGGCCGGCGCGGTGACCTGGCGTGAAGCCTCGGGCGCCATCGCCGGCCAGGTGACGGCCCGCTTCAAATACCTGTCGCTGGGCGACGATGGGGACGACCAGCGCCCGGACGACCAGTCATCGGGCGACGACCTGAAGGACATCCCCGCGATCGACCTGCAGGCCGATACCTTGCGCTTCTACGGCAAGGACCTGGGATCGCTGCGCGTCGTCGGCACGAATGTGGAGCGCGGGCAGCGTTGGCGCCTGGATACGCTGCGCATCGCCAGCGCCGATGCCACGCTGGACGCCAGCGGTTTCTGGCGCCTGAGCGGGCCGGAGCGCGGGCTGACGGTGGACGCAAACGCGAAGTGGGACGACTTCGGCAAGCTGCTGACGCGCCTGGGCTGGTCCGATATGGCGGCCGGCGGCGCCGGCACGGCGGAAGGCAAGCTGACGTGGCTGGACCTGCCCTGGTCGCACAGGGTCGACGCCATCGACGGCAACCTGAAACTGCGCATGGACAAGGGCCGCCTGCTGCATTTGAACTCGCGCACGGCGCGCCTGCTGGAGCTGCTGTCGATGCAATCGTTGCAGCGCCTGGCCAAGCTGGAGCTGAATCCGGTCAACCTGTTCCGCGACGGCTTTCCCTTCGATTCGATACGCGCGCGCTTCAACGTATCCAAGGGCGTGATCCGCACCGACGACTACAAGGTGAACGGCCCCGTCGCCGCGATCGTCCTGTCGGGCAGCAGCAGCATCATCGACGAGACCTGGGACCTGAAGGCGGTGGTGATCCCCAACCTGGACGCCAGCGGCGCAGCCGTGGCCACCGCGCTCGCCGTCAACCCGCTGCTGGGCCTGGGCGCATTCGTCACGCAATGGCTGCTGAAATACCCGCTCGCCCGCGCCATGACCGTCCAGTACGCCGTCACCGGCCCGTGGGGCGACCCCAAGGTATCCCCCATCGACGGCCCCCTGCCCGCCAGCGAAGCCGGCGAACCCCCACCCAAGGACCCCATAGAACACTGAGGCGCGACCAAGGCAAGGCGCGCGCAAAAAACAGGTGCCCCCGACCCGGGACGCCGAGGATCCGGCTCCGCCGGTCCGACGAAGCCACATCCCGAGAAAGCAGCCGCAAAAAACAGGTGCCCCCGACCCGGGACGCCGAGGATCCGGCTCCGCCGGTCCTCTGGCGTCGCCCCCCTGGGGGGGAAGCGCGCAGCGCTTCGGGGGGGGACTATTTCTTCATCATGTCGAAGAATTCGGCGTTCGACTTCGTCACGCGCATCTTGTCCAGGATGAATTCCATGGCCTGGATTTCGTCCATGTCGTGGATGAACTTGCGCAGCACCCAGACCTTCTGCAGCAGCTCGGGCTTGATCAGCAATTCCTCGCGGCGCGTGCCCGACTTGTTCAGGTTGATGGATGGGTAGACGCGCTTTTCCGCCAGGCGGCGTTCCAGGTGCACTTCCGAGTTGCCGGTGCCCTTGAATTCTTCGTAGATGACTTCATCCATGCGGCTGCCGGTTTCGATCAGCGCCGTGCCGATGATGGTCAGCGAACCGCCTTCTTCCACGTTGCGCGCCGCACCGAAGAAGCGCTTGGGGCGCTGCAGCGCATTGGCGTCCACGCCGCCCGTCAGCACCTTGCCGGAGGCCGGCACCACGGTGTTGTAGGCCCGCGCCAGGCGGGTGATCGAGTCCAGCAGGATCACCACGTCCTTCTTCAGCTCGACCAGGCGCTTGGCCTTCTCGATCACCATTTCCGCCACCTGCACGTGGCGCGTGGCCGGTTCGTCGAAGGTCGACGCCACGACTTCGCCGCGCACCGTGCGCTGCATTTCGGTGACTTCTTCCGGCCGCTCGTCCACCAGCAGGACGATCATGGTGGCGTCAGGAAAGTTGCTGGTGATGGCATGCGCGATGTGCTGCATCATCACCGTCTTGCCGGACTTGGGGCTGGCGACGATCAGCCCGCGCTGGCCCTTGCCGATGGGCGCGAAGATGTCCAGGATGCGCCCGGTCAGGTTTTCTTCGCTCTTGATGTCCCGTTCCAGCCGCATCGCCTGGTTGGGATGCAGCGGCGTCAGGTTCTCGAACATGATCCGGTGCTTGATCGCTTCCGGCGGCAGCCCGTTGACCTTGTCCACCTTCACCAGCGCGAAATAACGCTCGCCATCCTTGGGCGTACGCACCTCGCCTTCGATCGAGTCGCCGGTATGCAGGTTGAAGCGGCGGATCTGCGACGGCGAAATATAGATATCGTCGGTGCTCGCCAGGTACGACGTATCCGGCGATCGCAGGAAACCGAAGCCATCCGGCAGGACTTCCAGCACGCCGTCGCCGAAGATCTGCTCGCCCTGCTTGGCGCGCTTCTTCATGATGGCGAACATCAGCTCCTGCTTGCGCAGGCGGTTGGCGTTCTCGATTTCCAGGGAGGCGGCAAGTTCCAGCAATTTGGAGACGTGTTGCGCCTTTAGTTCATTCAGGTGCATTGCGTTGAAGTATCGGGGGAGGGAAAGAGGGAGAGGGCGGCGGGCCACGGACGGGCCCGCGCGGCGGAACGAACGCAGATTACAAGGCGCTGTCCAGGAAGGCGGTAAGCTGGGACTTGGACATCGCGCCGACCTTGGTGGCGGCCGCCTTGCCGTCCTTGAAGAGCATCAGGGTGGGGATGCCGCGGATACCGTACTTGGCGGGCGTGTCGCCGTTTTCGTCGACGTTGAGCTTGGCGATCGCGACGCGGCCGGCGTATTCCTTGGCCACTTCTTCCAGGATGGGGGCGATCATCTTGCAGGGGCCGCACCATTCCGCCCAGTAATCCACCAGGACGGGGACGTCGGCCTTCAAAACGTCGGCATCGAAGCTGGCGTCGCTGACATGCTTGATTTGGTCACTCATGACTGTTCTCGTTGCTTTGCGGCGGGGAGGCGTGCTTCGACCCGCCATTCTGAGTTGGCAGGATTAAAGCATACCACTGTCCATCCGAACAGGCCCGTTGCCGCGCGGGTCGCGGGTTTTTGTGTAGGATAACCAGCCTCGCGGCAGGGGCGGCTGGTTCCGACGGCCCCGTTTTCCAGGCGCGCGCTACCCGCTCCTCCCTGGGGCGGCAGGGGTGTCCCACCAAGGATGGTCAGGATTTGCGCATCCTACCCCGCGCGGCGCCAATGCTGGCTCTTTACTTAGAATGTCGGTTTTTTTCCACAGAGGTTGGGGATAACTTGGCCACTCCACGCTATACAGAGGCGTCCATCCGGGTCCTGAAGGGCCTGGAGCCCGTGCGGCAGCGCCCGGGCATGTACACCCGCACCGAAAATCCCCTGCACATCGTGCAGGAAGTCATCGATAACGCCGCCGACGAAGCGCTGGCCGGCAACGGCAAGCACATCCAGGTCATCCTGCATGCCGACGGCAGCGTCTCGGTCGAGGACGACGGCCGCGGCATTCCGGTAGGCATGCACCCGGAAGAAAACGCCCCCGTCGTGGAGCTGGTGTTCACGCGCCTGCACGCCGGCGGCAAGTTCGACAAGCAGGGCGGCGGGGCCTATGCGTTCTCCGGCGGCCTGCACGGGGTGGGCGTCTCGGTCACCAATGCGCTGGCCACCCGGCTGGAAGTCATCGTGTGGCGCGACGGCGGCGTGCACCGCATGCTGTTTCGCGACGGCGAGGTCGCCGAGCCGCTGGCGCCGTTCACCGGCGTGGCCAAGAAGAAGGCGGGCACCCGTGTCCGCGTCTGGCCCGATCCCAAGTACTTCGACAGCCCCAACATCCCGCTGGCCGAACTGACGCAGCTGCTGCGCAGCAAGGCGGTCTTGCTGCCCGGCACGCGCGTGACGCTGACCGTGGAAAAGACCGGCGACACCAAGACCTGGCTGTACGAAGACGGCCTGCGCGGCTATCTCACCGAAGCCCTGGGTGGCGCCGAGCTGATGGTTCCCATGTTCGAGGGCAGCCAGTACGCCGGCGCCGACCACGACACCTTCGCCGAAGGCGAGGGCGCGCAATGGGTGGTGGCCTGGACCGAGGACGGCAACGCCGTGCGCGAGTCCTACGTGAACCTGATTCCCACGCCGGCCGGCGGCACGCATGAATCCGGCCTGCGCGAAGGCCTGTTCGCCGCGGTCAAGAGCTTCGCCGAACTGCACAGCCTGCTGCCCAAGGGCGTCAAGCTGCTGCCGGAAGACGTGTTCGCGCGCGCCAGCTTCGTGCTGTCGGCCAAGGTGCTGGACCCGCAGTTCCAGGGCCAGATCAAGGAAAGGCTGAACAGCCGCGACGCGGTGCGCCTGGTCGGCGGCTTCACGCGCGGCGCGCTGGATCTCTGGCTGCACAGCAATGTCGAATACGGCCGCAAGCTGGCGGAACTGGCCATCCGGCAGGCGCAGGCGCGCGCGCGTTCCGCGCAACGCGTCGAAAAGCGCAAGAGCTCCGGCGTGGCGGTGCTGCCCGGCAAGCTGACGGACTGCGAATCCAGCGATGTCTCGCGTACCGAGGTCTTCCTGGTCGAAGGCGATTCGGCCGGCGGCTCGGCCAAGATGGGCCGCGACAAGGAATTCCAGGCCATCCTGCCGCTGCGCGGCAAGGTGCTGAACTCCTGGGAGGTCGAACGCGACCGCCTGTTCGCCAACAACGAAATCCACGACATCGCGGTGGCCATCGGCGTCGACCCCCACGGTCCGAACGACACGCCGGACCTGTCCGGGCTGCGCTACGGCCGCATCTGCATCCTGTCCGACGCGGACGTCGACGGTTCGCACATCCAGGTGCTGCTGCTGACCCTGTTCTACAAGCATTTTCCCAAGCTGGTGGAAGCCGGCAACGTCTACGTGGCGCGGCCGCCGCTGTTTCGCGTCGACGTGCCGGCGCAGGGCAAGCGGCCGGCGCGCAAGGTCTACTGCCTGGACGCCGGCGAACTCGAAGCGGTGCAGGACAAGCTGCGCAAGGAAGGCCAGCGCGAAGGCAGCTGGAGCATCAGCCGCTTCAAGGGCCTGGGCGAAATGAGCCCCGAGCAGTTGTGGGAAACCACGATGAATCCGGACACGCGGCGCCTGCTGCCGGTCAGCTACGGCGACCTGGATCCCGAGCAGACCACGCGTGTATTCGACATGCTCATGGGCAAGGGGGAATCGGCGCAGCGCCGTTCCTGGCTGGAAGAAAAAGGCAATCTCGCCGAACTGGATATCTGATGCGGCATGCCGCGCCTGTATCCAAAGGCGCGGCATCGCAATGACGCGACACCATGACCGACAGCAATCAACAAGGCCTGTTCGATACCGAATCGGGCGATGACGCCATCACCCTGGGGCGCTACGCCGAGCAGGCCTATCTGGACTACGCCGTATCCGTCGTCCGCGGCCGCGCGCTGCCCGACGTGGGCGACGGGCAGAAGCCCGTGCAACGCCGCATTCTCTACGCCATGCAGGCCATGGGTCTGGGGCCCACCGCCAAGCCCGTCAAATCCGCCCGCGTGGTGGGCGACGTGCTGGGCAAATACCATCCGCACGGCGACCAGGCGGCCTATGACGCCATGGTGCGCATGGCGCAGGGCTTCACGCTGCGCTATCCGCTGGTCGACGGCCAGGGCAACTTCGGTTCGCGCGACGGCGACAACGCGGCGGCCATGCGCTATACCGAAGCGCGGCTCACGCCCATCGCGCGCCTGCTGCTGGACGAGCTCGAAGAAGGCACCGTCGATTTCATCCCGAACTACGACGGCAGCCACCAGGAGCCGCAGATGCTGCCGGCGCGCCTGCCGGTCATGCTGCTGAACGGCGCATCCGGCATCGCGGTGGGCATGGCGACGGAAATCCCGTCGCACAACCTGCGCGAAGTCGCCCAGGCCTGCGTGGCTCTGCTCAAGCAGCCCAAGCTGCCCGATGACGAACTCTATGCCCTGGTGCCGGGCCCGGATTTCGCCGGCGGCGGGCAGATCATCACGCCCGCCGAAGATATCGCGCAGATATACAACAGCGGCCGCGGCTCGCTCAAGGCGCGCGCCCGCTGGCAATTCGAGGAGCTCGCGCGCGGCCAGTGGCAGCTGGTGGTGACCGAATTGCCGCCCGGCGCATCCGGCCAGCGGGTGCTGGAAGAAATCGAGGAAATCACCAATCCCAAGGTCAAGGCCGGCAAGAAGGCCCTGACGGCGGAACAGCAGCAATCCAAGGCGCAGATGCTGGGATTGCTGGACGCCGTGCGCGACGAATCCGGCAAGGACGCGGCGGTGCGGCTGGTGTTCGAACCGAAGACCTCGCGCGTCGACCGCGACGAATTCGTCAACATCCTGCTGGCGCAGACCAGCATGGAAAGCAGCGTGCCGGTCAACCTGGTGTGCATCGGCACCGACGGCCGTCCGCGCCAGAAGCCGCTGCGCGAAATCCTGCTGGAATGGCTGGCGTTCCGCACGGACACGGTCATACGCCGCACCCGCCATCGACTGGACAAGGTCATCGACCGCATCCATGTGCTGGAAGGGCGCATGGTGGTGTACCTGAACGTCGACGAGGTCATCCAGACCATACGCGAGGCGGAAGAGCCGCGCGCCGCCTTGATGGCGCGCTTCAAGCTCACCGAGCGGCAGGCCGAGGACATCCTGGAAATGCGCCTGCGCCAGCTGGCGCGCCTGGATGGCATCAAGGTCGAACAGGAACTGGCCGGCAAGCGCGAGGAACAGCTCAAGCTGCAGGAACTGCTGGACAATCCCGCGTCGCTGAAGCGCACGATCGTGCGCGAAATCGAAGCCGACGCCAAGCAGTACGGCGACGAGCGCCGTACGCTGATCGAGGCGGCCGAACGCGCGGTGGTGGAAACGCGCGTGGTGGACGAACCCGTCACCGTCATCGTGTCGCAGAAGGGCTGGCTGCGCGCGCGCCAGGGCCATGGCCACGACGCCACGCAATTCGGTTTCAAGCAGGGCGACGATCTCTACGGCGCGTTCGAGTGCCGCACCACCGATACGCTGATCGCGCTGGGCGACAATGGCCGCGCCTACACCGTCTCGGTCGCCAGCCTGCCGTCGGCGCGCGGCGACGGCCAGCCGGTCACCACGATGATCGACCTGGCGTCCGGCACGCGCATCGTCCACATGATCGCCGCGGCCCCTGACACCCGCTGGCTCTTCACCACCCAGCGCGGTTTCGGCTTCGTCGCCCGGCTGGGCGACATGGCCAGCCGCCAGCGCGGCGGCAAGCAGTTCGTCACCCTGGAAGAAGGCGACGCGCTGCTGCGCCCGGTGCCGGTGTTCGAAGGCGCGCAGCGGCTGGCGCTGCTGTCGGCCAAGGGCAAGTTCCTGGTGTTCGGGCTGGACGAAGTCAAGACGCTGGCCGGCGGCGGCCGCGGGACCATCCTGATGGGACTGGACGGCAACGATACGCTGGCGCAGGTGGTGCCCATCGGCGCCGGCGGCCTGCGCGCCACCGGGATGTACCGCAACAAGCAGGTCGAGGACATCCTCGCCGGGACCAGCCTGCAGCCTTACGTGGGCAAGCGCGCCCGCAAGGGGCGGCAGCTGGACGTGCGGCCGAAGCAGCCTCTGCTGTCGCCCGTGCTCTAGCAGGCGCGGCGACGCCGCAAGCCAACGGTTCCAGGGATCCTGGGACCGTTTTTTTTTGCCCGGCGTCCGTGTTGGGTCCGCCGCCCGCGCGCGACAGACGGGCGATCGAGGCGCTGGCAGGCGTGGCAGGGTAAGAAAAGGTGACAGTCGGGAGCTAGGGGTTCACCTGAATGACTCTTGCCGATATAATTCGTACTCAAATCAATTCAACAGAACTAATTTTGGTTGGAATTTTATCGAACCAATTCATTTCAGCACCTATGACTGAACCCACCCAAACCGACATCGCCGCGCCCGCGCCGTCTGCGCAGCAGTACGACCTGCGCATCCTGCGCGCCCTGCGCCGGATCACGAGGTCGATCGCGCTGCATTCGCGGCAACTGGCGGCGGTCAGCCACATCACCGCGCCACAGCTCATGTGCCTGCGTACGGTGATCGAGCGCGGTCCCCTGACGTCCACCGCCATCAGCCGGGAAATCCACGTCAGTCCCAGCACCGTGGTGGGCATCCTCGACCGCCTGGAAGACAAGGGCCTGGTCCGCCGCGAGCGTGGCAGGGAAGACCGCCGCACGGTTTTCGTCACCGCCACGGTCCCCGGCATCGAACTCGCCAAGCAGGCGCCGTCGCCGCTGCAGAAGCATCTGGCCGACGCCCTCAATGCCTTGCCCGAGCTGGAGCAGGCCACCATCACCCTGTCGCTGGAGCGCATCGTCGCGCTGATGGAGCAGGGTGGCCAGGCCGCGCCGGCCGACGCCCACGACCATTCGCCCATCCTGGACGTGCCGACCTCCGGCCCCGCGCCGGAATCGGGGCTGGTGGTATGAGCCAGGCCGTCATCACGCGCGCGGCGGATACCCTCGCCGCGCAGGACCTCTCCCATCTTTTCAGGACGCCGCGGGTCGCGGACGGCGCCGCCATCCACGCGCTGGTCGCCGCCTGCCCGCCGCTGGACCTGAACACCGTCTATGCCTATCTGCTGCTCTGCGAGCATTTCGCGCAGACCTGCGTGGTGGCCGAAAGTCCCGATGGCGGTATCGACGGCTTCGTGTCGGCCTATGTCCCGCCAGGGCAATCGCAGCGGCTGTTCATCTGGCAGGTCGCGGTGCACGAGCGCGCCCGCGGCGAACGCCTGGCGCGGCGCATGTTGCACGCGCTGCTGCGCCGTCCCGCGCTGGCCGGCATACGGCATCTGGAAACCACCGTCGGCCCCGACAACCATGCGTCGCGGCGCACCTTCACCCGCCTGGCCGCCGATCTCGGCGCCCCTGTGGCCGAGCAGCCTTTCTTCGACAGGCAGCTCTTCGGCCAGGCCGAGCACGACGACGAAATGCTGATCCGGATAGGGCCCATGGCCTGCGTCCCGCGTTGAGCCTGTCATCGCGTTCCCATTGAAGTCGAGCAGGGCGTGCCGCCGTTCGCGGCGCCGCGCCCCAGCCCGGCATCACTCATCACCAGCAAGGAGAAAAACGATATGGACCTGAAAATATTCGATCGCATGGAGTCGGAAGTACGTGGCTACATACGTTCCTTTCCGGTGATATTCAATCAGGCGCGCGGCTCCCTGCTGATCGACGAGGAAGGCACCGAGTACATCGACTTCTTCAGCGGCGCCGGCACCCTGAACTATGGGCACAACAACCCCCTGTTCAAGGCGCGCCTGATCGACTATCTGGCGTCGGACGGCGTCGTGCATGGCCTGGACATGGCCACCAGCGCCAAGAAGCACTTCCTGGAAACGGTGGACCGCGTGCTGCTGAAGCCGCGCAAGTGGCAGTACACGCTGCAGTTCACCGGTCCCACCGGCACCAACGCGGTGGAAGCGGCGCTGAAGATCGCGCGCCAGGTCAAGGGCCGCAGCAACATCATTTCGTTCACGCATGCCTTTCACGGCGTCAGCGGCGGTTCGCTGCAGGCCACGGCGAACGCCAAGTTCCGCGACGCGGCCGGCTATCCGCTGAACAACACCACCTTCATGCCCTATGACGGCTACTTCGGGCCGGACGTCGATACCATGGCCTACCTGGAGCGCATGCTGGACGATCCCAGCAGCGGCATGGACAAGCCAGCGGCCGTGATCGTCGAGACGGTGCAGGGCGAAGGCGGCGTCAACGTGGCCACCCTGCGCTGGCTGAAGGAGCTGGAAAAGGTCTGCCACCGGCACGACATGCTGCTGATCGTCGATGACATCCAGGTGGGCTGCGGCCGCACCGGCAATTTCTTCAGCTTCGAAACCGCCGGCATCCGCCCGGACATCATCACGCTGTCCAAGTCGCTATCGGGCTTCGGCCTGCCCATGTCGCTGGTGCTGATGAAGCCGGAGCTGGACGTGTGGAAGCCGGGCGCGCACAGCGGCACCTTCCGCGGCAACAACCTGGCCTTCGTCACGGCCGCCGCCGCGCTGGATACGTACTGGGCCGACCAGGCGTTCGCCGGCGAAGTCCTGCGCAAGGAAAGGCTGGTGCGCGACTGGCTGGAAAACCTGGCCCACAGCTATCCGGGCAGCGGCCTGGTCGTGCGGGGCAGGGGGCTGATCCAGGGCCTGGTCACGGCCAGCCAGCCGGAACTCGCCAACCGCATCGCGCGCAAGGCGTTCGAACGCGGCGTCGTCATCGAAACGTCCGGCGCGCACGACGAAGTGCTCAAGCTGCTGCCGTCGCTGACCATCGAAGACGACCTGCTCAAGCGCGGCCTGGATGTCATCGAAGCCAGCGTGGCCGACGTGCTGGCCGAAGCCGGGCAATCCGCCCGCATCCTTAAATTCGGAGGAAAACGCCAATGATCGTACGCAACGTCAACGACGTCATCGGGACCAAGGACGAAGTCCGCACCGATACCTGGATGAGCCGGCGCGTGCTGCTCAAGAAAGATGGCATGGGATTCTCTTTCCACGAGACCACCATTTTTCCGGGCACCCGCACGCACATCCATTACCGCAATCACCTGGAAGCCGTCTGGTGCATCGAAGGCGACGGCTCGATCGAAACCATCGCCGACGGCAAGCGCTATGAACTCGGCCCGGGCGTGGTCTACGCCCTGAACGAAAACGACGAGCACTGGCTGTGCGGCGGCGAAAAGCCCTTGCGCGTCATCTGCGTCTTCAATCCGCCCCTGACCGGACAGGAAGTGCATGACAAGAACGGCGTGTATCCCCTGCCCGAAAAGGCGGCGGCCTGATGCCGCGCGTCCGCCAGGAATCACGCAAGGAGATACGACGATGATTTCACCCGCCAAAGACCGCTACGCGTCGCGCACCGACCGCAGCGCCGGCATCGTCGCCCGCCACGATCCCGTCGTGTACGAGGACGGGCGCTATGCCGACGCCTTGTCGCCGGAACAGGTGCAGGCCTATGACCGCGACGGCTTCCTGCTGCTGGAGAACCTGATCCCGCAGGCCGAGGTCGACGCGCTGATCGCCGAGATCACGCGCATGTCGCGCGACCCGACGATCAACCGCCGCGAGGAATGCATTACCGAACCGGGCAGCAACGCCGTGCGGTCCATCTTCATGGTGCATCAGCTCAGTTCCGTCATCTCGCGCCTGACGCGGGATCCGCGCCTGGTCAACGTGGCGCGGCAGATCCTGGGATCCGAGGTCTACATCCACCAGTCCCGCGCCAACATGAAGCCAGGCTTCAAGGGCAAGGAATTCTATTGGCATTCGGATTTCGAGACCTGGCACGTGGAAGACGGCATGCCGGCGATGCGGGCGCTCAGCTGCTCCGTGCTGCTGACCGACAACACTGCCTGCAATGGCCCGCTGATGCTGGTGCCGGGCTCGCACCGGCAGTTCATTTCCTGCATAGGCGAAACGCCGCAGGACCATTACAAGCACTCGCTCAAAAAGCAGGAATACGGCGTGCCGGATGCCATCAGCCTGCAACTGCTGGCCGAGCAGGGCGGCATCCAGGCGATGACGGGAAAGGCCGGGTCGGTGGTGTTTTTCGACTGCAACACCATGCATGGGTCCAACAGCAATATTTCGCCGTGGCCCCGGTCGAACGTGTTCATGGTCTACAACAGCATGGAAAACGTGCTGGGCGCGCCCAAGTACGGCCTGGCCCCGCGTCCGGAACATATCGCCACCCGGGCCGGCATCAAGGCGCTGTCGCCCCTGGACGCGCTGAAGCTGGTGGGTTGAACGGCGCCCCCCGCTGACGCGACCGGCGTACGCCCATGGCGCGAGACGGATTCAACGTCTCGCGCCAATTTGTTTCCCTTGCCGGGGCCGCGATAATTGCTATGCTTCGGCGGTTCTCGCGCCTACCCGCCGCTCGCCATGTCCCTGTTCGTCCGCAGCCTGCATATCTATCCCGTCAAGTCCTGCGCGGGCATCGCCGTCGATGCGTCGGCGGTCGACGGCGCCGGCCTGGCGTACGACCGCCTCTGGCTGGTCATCTCCGGTGCGCGTTTCCTGACGCAGCGGCAGGTGCCCGCCATGGCACTGGTCCGGACCGCGCTGACCGCGACCCACCTGCAGTTGAGCGCGCCGGGCATGCCCCCGCTGGAAGTGCCCCTGGACGGGTCGGAGCTGGCCGCCATGGCCGAAACCGTCACGGTCTGGCGCGACACCTTTCCCGCCCACGCCGAAAGCGCGGCCGCGGCGCGGTGGTTTACCGATTTCCTCGGGCTTCCCTGCCGCCTGTTCAAGATCGACGTCCCGGCCGCCGGCCGTGCCGTCAGTCCCGATTGGGTGGGGCGCTGGCGCGGCGAACATCGCGAACTGGCGGCCGGTTTCGACGGCAGGCATCTTTTCGGGTTCGCCGACGGCTATCCCGTGCTGATCGCCAACCAGGCATCGCTGGATGAATTGAACCGGCGGCTGCTCGCCAAGGGACGCGACCCTGTTCCCATGGATCGCTTTCGCCCCAACGTGGTCCTCGACGGTGACGACCTGGGCGCCTACGACGAAGACCATATCGCCTTGTTCGCACGGGGCGACGACATCCGCCTGGCGGTGGTCAAACCGTGTACGCGTTGCAGCATTCCGAACGTGGATCAGGCGACCGGCCGGGAGGGCGACGAGCCCGGCCTGATCCTGATCGCCACGCGCAGCCTGGACGTCGGGGTGATATTCGGCCAGAACGCCATCGTCGACGCGCGCCCCGGCGCGGTCCTGCGCGTGGGCGACCCGATCTCGGCGGAATGGAAGTTCTAGCGTCCGGCGCGGCGTCCCGCTACGCCGCCGACAGCTTCAACCCGATCAGCCCGGCGACGATCAGGCCGACGCTGGCCAGGCGCACCCAGCCCATGCTTTCCCCGAACAGGATGACGCCGGCGATGAAGGCGCCCACCGTGCCGATGCCCACCCATACCGCGTAGGCCGTGCCCAGCGGCAGCGTGCGCATGGCGATCGCCAGCAGCCAGACGCTGGCCACCATGCCGACGATGGTGATGGCGGACGGAACGAGCCGGGTAAAGCCGTCCGTGTATTTCAGGCCCACGGCCCAGACGACTTCGCATAATCCGGCGACGAACAGAATGACCCAGGTCATGGACGGCTTTCCGGCGCATAGCCTGCGATGGCGGCTCCGGGTGCGCCTGTCCCGGAACGGCAAAAATTATAGAATGTCCGATTCGGCACCCCTTACGCTCCACTGCTACCGACGCGCCATGACGTTCCAGGTCACCCTCACGCCCAGCCAACACCAGTTCAAAATAGAAGACGGCCAGACCGTGCTCGATGCCGCCCTGGCCGCGGGCTACGTCCTGCCGTACAGCTGCCGCAGCGGCGCTTGTTCCACCTGCAAGGGCAAGGTGCTGTCCGGCGACTACGACGCGGGGCCTTATCCGGCCCAGATCCTGGCGCCCGAAGAGCTGGCCGCCGGCTATACCCTGCTGTGCCAGGCGCGTCCTTCGTCGGACCTGCTGGTCGAATCGGCCGAAGTCCGGCTGGCCAGCGATATCCAGATCCGCAAGCTGCCGGTGCGCGTGCAGACCCTGGAGCGCATCGGGCCGGATGTGGCGGTCATCAAATTGCAACTGCCCGCTTCGGAGACGTTTCGCTTCCATGCCGGGCAATACGTCGAGCTGATCCTGAAGGAAGGCCGGCGCCGCAGCTATTCCATGGCGACGCCGCCCCATGCCGGCAGTCCGCTCGAGCTGCACATCCGCCACATGCCCGGCGGCTACTTCACCGATCACGTGTTCGGCGCCGGCGCCACGCAGATGAAAGAACGCGAGATCCTGCGCATCGAAGGACCCTTCGGCTCCTTCTTCCTGCGCGAGGACAGCGACAAGCCCATCGTGCTGCTGGCCAGCGGCACCGGTTTCGCGCCGATCAAGGCCATCGTGGAACATATGATCCACAAGCAGATCGGCCGGCCGGTCGTGCTCTATTGGGGCGGCCGGCGCCCCCAGGACCTGTACATGGATGCCCTGGCGGCGTCGTGGGCGGACAGCCTGCCCGATTTCCGCTACGTGCCGGTGGTTTCCGACAGCCTGCCGGAAGACGGCTGGACCGGCCGTACCGGTTTCGTGCACGAAGCGGTCATGTTCGACCTGCCGGATCTTTCCGGTCATCAGGTGTATGCTTGCGGCGCCCCGGTCATGGTGGACGCGGCGCGCCGCGAGTTCTCCGGCCAGTGCGGCCTGCCGCCGGAAGAGTTCTTCGCCGACGCCTTCACGTCCGAAGCGGATCTGGCCAAGGCCCGTCCTTGATCCGCCGTAATTGACATAGGCGCTTACAAGCCGACGGATGGCGAAGCGATTCAACGCTCGCGCCAACGCTCCGGCGGCTGGCGGCAAGGTAAACTTCCTTCCCGTAATTTCAACGGGATTCCGCGCACGCGGCTGCGGCGGCCCGATGCGTACCCAGGAGCTTGGCGCGAATGAGAATTGCGGTATTGGGAGCTGGCATCATCGGCATTTCCACGGCGTGGTG
The DNA here is from genome assembly GCF_002261425.1 of Bordetella genomosp. 9. NCBI lineage: Bacteria > Pseudomonadati > Pseudomonadota > Betaproteobacteria > Burkholderiales > Alcaligenaceae > Bordetella > Bordetella genomosp. 9. The sequence continues at coordinate 589,766 of NZ_NEVJ01000002.1, forward strand.
GTTGCGCCAGGCCGGACATGATGTCGTGGTCTTGGACCGGCGCACCGGTCCGGCCCAGGAAACCAGTCTTGCCAATGGCGCTCAGATATCCGTCTCGTACGCCGAACCCTGGGCCAATCCGCAGGCTCCGCTGAAGCTGCTGAAATGGCTGGGCCGCGAAGACGCTCCCCTGCTGTTCCGTCCGCAACTGGACTGGCGCCAATGGGCCTGGGGACTCGCCTTCCTGCGCGAATGCCTGCCCGGCCGGCTGGCGCCGAATATCCGCGCCATGGTTCGCATGGCCGAGTACAGCCGCGCGACCTTGCGCGGCATGCGCGCGGAACTGGGCATCCAGTACGACCACCTGGAACGCGGCATCCTGAATTTCTATCGCGACCCGCACGAATTCGAGCTTTCGCAGAAGGCCGCGGGCGTCATGCGCGACTTCGGCGTCGAGCGCCGCATCCTGTCCGCCGATGAAGTCGTCGCCCTGGAGCCGGCCCTGGCGTCGCAGCGCCATCGCATCGTCGGGGGCGATTACACGCCGGAAGACGAAAGCGGCGACGTGCATCTGTTCGCGGTCGCGCTGGCCCAGCGTTGCGCCGACGCCGGCGTCGAGTTCCACTATTCCACGCAGGTGACCCGGCTGGTGTCCATCGGCGGGCGCGTCGACGCGGTGGAGATCCTCGACCCGCAAGGTGGCTATGGGCAGGTCGCGGCGGATGCCTATGTCGTGGCGATGGGCAGCTACACCCCGCTGCTGGTGCGTCCGCTGGGCGTGCCCTGCAATGTCTATCCCGCCAAGGGCTATTCCGCCACTTTCCCGGTCCTGGACCCGGTGGCGGCGCCCAGCGTCAGCCTGACCGACAGCAGCCGCAAGATCGTTTTTTCGCGCCTGGGCAATCGCCTGCGGATGGCCGGAACGGCCGAATTCGCGGGTTACTCGCGCGCATTGAATCCCCAGCGCTGCCAGGCCATGACGGACCTGGCGCGCGAGCTTTTTCCCGGCGCGCTCGATTTCGAGCGCGTCGTTTACTGGTCGGGCCTGCGTCCGTCCACTCCGTCGAACGTGCCCCTGATCGGCCGCACCCGCATACCGAACCTGTACTTGAATACGGGACACGGCACGCTGGGATGGACGATGGGGGCGGGTTCGGGCCGGGCTCTGGCCGATCTGCTCAGCGGACGCGCGCCAGAACCGGAGTTTCCTTTCCTCGGCATGTAGACCTATGAAGAAATTGCATGAATCGGGCTTGTCCCGCGCAATCCGCGCCACCGGGCGTGTCTGGATCTTCGGCGCTGCCTTGATGGCGGCGGGTGTGGCCCATGCGGCGCCGGTGCAGATCCAGGTCTGGCACACGATGAACGACGCCAACAAGGCAGAATTCGAAAAACTGGTCAAGCAATACAACAAGGAACAGGACGCGGTCGAAGTCAGCGTGCGCGACTTCGCCACGCCGCAGGCCTTGCAGCAGGCCGCGACCGCCGCGGTGACCGCCAAGAAGGCGCCCAACCTGATCCAGTTGCAGGACAATCATTCGCCGGAAGTCGTGGCGGAGTACAAGGCCATCAAGCCGCTGTACGAGCTGCTGGCCAAGTATCCGATCAAGGACGCCTCCTGGTTCCTGCCGTCCACCAGCAGCTTCACCCGCGACAGCAAGGGGCGCCTGCTGGCTTTCCCCTACATGGCGGAAATCCCGCTGATGTTCTACAACATCTCGCTGTACAAAAAGGCGGGCCTGGACCCCAATCAGCCGGCACGCACCTGGCAGGACCTGCAGGGTGAACTGCTGAAGCTGCGTGACGTGGCCGACGTGGAATGCCCCTACGCGTCGAGCGACCAGGTCGAAGTCCACCTGGAAAACCTGGCGCCCATCAACAACCAGCTCTACACCAGCAACGGCAACGGTATCGAGGCGATCAAGGGCAAGCCCCTCCCGTCGGCGCTGCAGTTCGATATCCTGTACATGCGCCATGTGTCGCTGATGGCGACGTGGAAGCGCTCGCTGCTGTTGACCCAACATACCAATGACAACACGCCTGACGAAGCCTTCGCGAAGGGCCAGTGCGGCGTGCTGACGTCCGGTTCCGGCGCCCTCGGCCGCTTGATCGCGGCCAAGGGCCTGAGCTTCGGCGTCGCGCCCCTGCCGTACTACGACCAGGCCACCAAGACGCCGGGCAAGCCCTTCGTCAGCGGCTCGGCGCTGTGGGTGATGGAAGGCCATCCCGTGGCGCAGGACAAGGCCACGGCGGAATTCCTGGCCTGGCTGTCCAAGCCGGTGGTCGCGGCCGAATGGCACCAGACGACGGGGTTCCTGCCCTTGACCGAAGGCGCGTTCCGCGCGTCCGAAGTGTCTTTCTACAACCGCATTCCTGGCGCCCAGGCCGTGGTGTCGGCCATGCGCGCGCAGACCCCGGTCACCGCGCGCGGATTCCGGGTCAGCAACTATGAGCGCATCGAGCCCGTGCTCAGCCGCGAGCTGGACGAGGCCTTCGACGGCAAGACGCCGCCCATGACCGCGCTGAACAATGCCGCCGCCCAGGCGCGCACCATCGCCCAGCAGCGCTGATCCCACGGCGAGATCGAAGCCGAAACCGGCGGGCCCCAGGCCCGCCGGTTTTTTTTCCGCCGGGCCGCTGGGTGACATCCGCATCCATGCGTAGATGTGCGTCTTGTTGGTCCCTGCGGCCCTGGGCACCATGGCTGGGTCGCGCCATGGTGGGCGCGCGGAACGGGGATCCGGCATGCATCGAGTGTTCAAGACCTTCATCCTGTTGCCATGGCTGTCGGCCTGTACGCCGCCATGGGCGCCCGGTGGCGGGATGGCGGATTGGAATGCCGGGGCATCGACGGGCGCACCGGCATTCCTGGCGGCAGGCGCGACGCATGACTTCAACTGGCGCCTGTCCGGCGACAGGCAGGTGGCGCCGCTGCAAGTGTTCGACGACGGCCGCCAGACCTGGCTGCAGTTCGCGCCGGGACAACCCGTGCCGGCGCTCTTCACCGAACAGCATGGCGCCGAGCGTCCGGCGCGCTACGTCAGGCACGAGCCTTATGTCATCGTGCAAGGCAAATGGCCGGCCGTCGTCATGCGCGGCGGCGCGCTGCAGGCGCGCGCGGATTACCTGGGCGCGGCGGGGCAAGCCGAGGCGACGCCGGCCGCGTTGAGCGCCGCGACGGCCGCCACGGCGGTGACGCCTTCGCCGACACCGACGCCGGTGACCGCAATGCCGGCAGCGCCCGCGCCAGGCGCGAAAGCGACGTCCGGCACGACGAAAATCATGCCATCCGGCGCGGGCCTGTATCGGGTCGGTCCCACAGACGAAAACATGCGTCGCGCGCTCGCGCGCTGGGCAGGACTTGCCGGCTGGACCTTCCAGGCCGAGCATTGGGCCGTGGACGTCGATATCCCCCTGGCCGGCAGCGCCGATTTTTCCAATGACTTCAAGCGCTCCGTCCGCGAACTCGTGGCGGCTACCGAATTGGGCGACCGGCCGCTGCAACCCTGCTTCTACGCCAATCAGGTCCTGCGCGTCATTCCGCTGTCGCAGGCCTGCGACCGCACCGCCCTGCGGCTGGGGACGGCGATATGAACGTTTCCTTCCGTCCACCATCACAGCCAGGAAGATCGATTGCTGGCGTTCGCTGCGCACGGCCAGACACCGGCGGCGCTGCGCGCCGCGGCCTGGTGCTGACGCTCGCGCTTGCCTGTCCGGCCTGCGTCGCGCCGGAACGCATCGCCGCCATACAGGATCGGGCCGCGGCCGCGCAGGCCCGCAACGAGGCCGCTTATGCCGGTTTTTCCAGATCCTTGTCCGATGGCGCGGCCAGGCTGGCCGCGCAGGATGTCGCCAGGCCCTGGCTGGCGGGACGCGCGCGCCCCCTGGCCCGCGAGGCCACGCTGCCGGCCGCCTTGCGCAGGAACGTCGATACGACGCTGATGTTCTCCGGCGGCGAGGCCGACCTGGCCGTGCTGGCCGACCGTATCGCCCTGGCCACGGGCATCGGTGTCAAGGTACGACCAGACGCATTGCTGCCCGCCGAACTCTTCCTGCCCAGGCTCGCCGTTTCCCAAGGCGGCGGCACGCCATTTCCCGCGCGCGCCTCGCTGCCCGACGGCGCGCAGCCCTTGCCGCGGGTCCTCGACGCGCTGGCCTGGCGCCTGGGCGTGTACTGGCGGTACGCCGACGGCGCCATCGAGTTCTATCGCACCGAAACGCGCGTGTTCGACGTCCGGGCGCTGACCTTGAACGCCCGCGCCGATGCCCGGCTCGGGCGCGCCAGCGGCAAGGGGGGAGAAGGCTTCCAGAACACGTCCAACACCACCTTGTCCTCCGGCGACCACGACGCCATCGCCGCGGTGCGCGCGCGCATCGAACCCTTCCTGACGCGCGCCGGCACCGTCACGGCGGCGCCCGGGGCGGGTAACTCCATCGTCGTGAACGATACGCGCGACGCGCTGGACCAGGTGGCGCGCTTCCTCGAGCGCGAGAACAAGGCCCTGACGCGCCGCGTGCGACTGGTGTTCGAGGAAATCACGGTGGTGGGCAAGGACCAGGCCAGGGCCGGCATCGACTGGAACCTGCTCTACCAGGGCACGCGCGCCGCCGTATCGATGGCATCGCCGGGACTGGCGGGCGCTTCGGCCGGACTGGCTTCCGCTGGCGTGCGCAACGACCTGTTCGGCGGCAGCAAGGCCATCATCGCGGCCCTCAGCGAAGTCGGCACCATCGTGCGCCACAGCAGTGTTCCCGTACTGACGCTGAACCGCCGGCCGGTCACCCACGCCGTGCGCACGACGTTTTCCTATGTGGACCAGGTGCAGGGCAGCGTGTCCGCGCCGGTCGCCGCCGGCCAGGCCCTGCAGCCGACCTTGCTGCCCGGCGTGTCGATCAACCAGAAGCAGGAGACGGTCGGTTCCTTCCTGACCCTGGTCCCGGACGCGCAAGAAGACGGCCAGATCCTGTTGTCCATCGCCTACGACAACACGGTCGCGCAGCCGCTGAAAAGCCTGACCTTCGGCAAGCCCGGCAATCCCCTGGAAGTGCAGCAGATCACCATCGACGGCAACGGCATGGTGCAACAGGTCGAATTGCGGGCCGGGCAGGCAATGATCATCTCGGGCTTCGACCGCCGCGAAGACGAATACGATCGTCGCCGGCTGACGCCGGACGCGCCTTACGCAATGGGCGGCAGCGATCGCGCCTCCACGCAGCGCACCACGACCGTGATCATCGTCACCGCCCAGGTGGAAGAGGGCTTTTGACATGCCGATGACGCACACCCACCAGGCGCTTCCGCAGCCCTTGGGAGACCATGTCGTGCTGGCCGCGCGCGACGGCGCGGCGCTGGTGTTCGGGCTGACATGGTCGCCCATCATCGGCAGCCATATCGATACGCTGGCGCGGCGCAAGGCGCGCGAAGCCAGCGCGACGCATTACGTGCACGGCGGTGTGGGCGTGGCCGCGGTCGGATGCGCGCGCCTGCGCGGACGCGCCAGGGCCTGCTATGCCGCCGCCCAGGTTTTCGCGCGCATGCATGCGCAAGGCACGGCCGCCGGCCTGCTGCATCTGGACGACGGCCGCGTCTGGCTCGTCGCCTCGCGCAACGGCGCCGTGATGGCGCGTGGCGATCGCATCCATGGCGACGAGACCGCCGCGCGCGCCGCATTGGCGGAGCTCGACGCAATACATCCTGGCCTGGCCGGCCAGCCATGCATGCTCACCCTGGATGAGCTTGCCGCCGCGCTCGATCCCGCGGCTTGCCTGTGGCGCGTCGGTCTGCCCTTGGCGCGGCTACCCATGCCGGTGCGGGGCACCCTGCTGTTGCTCGTCACGGCACTGCTGGCGCCCCCGGCATGGCGGGCCTGGCATGACGGCCCGCGGACGCGAACGGCCCAGCCTGTCGACGCCACGCAGGCGTGGCACGATGCCTGGACCAAGGCGGCAGCCGCGGTGCGCGTCCACGATACGCGGCAGCTCGGCCAGGTCTTCGCCAGCTTGAAGACCTTGCCCACCGACCTGGGCGGCTGGACCATGCGATCCGCGCGCTGCCGTCCGGATGGCGTGGACTGGTCCTGTGCCGCGCGCTATGGCCGGACCGCCCCCGATGCGACCAACCGCGCATTGGCCGACCACGCTCCTGCCGGCGTACGGCTGGTCTTCGTGTCCCTGGACGAAGCGCAACTGCTTTGGCGCATGGCCGGGCGCGCCGAACGCCTGCTGCCGGATGGGTTGGGCGGCCCGGCGGCGACCGACCTGGATTTCGCCAGCACCCTGCAGGCCATCGCGCCCGCGTTCACGCGGGTGGTCCTGGGCGCGCCGGCCGCCTTCGTCGTCCCGGCGCCTCGCGACGAACACGGCAGTCCGTTGCCACCGCCCGCCGATCTGCCGCGTGTGCGCCAGCGCAATGTGGTGCTGCAAGGACCGCTGCGTTCGTTCGCACTGTTCGCCAGTCCGCCGGCGGTGGCGTCCTGGAAAACGGTGGTCCTGGACCTGCATGGCGATCGCCAGCCGGATATCGCGCACAGCCCCTTGATGGCTCAATTGGAAGGAACGGTTTATGAGCGTGAATGACCTTGCCGGCGTGGCGCTGCTTGCCACGGCCGCTGCCTGGCCGGTACATGCCCGGCATGGCCAGGATGCGCAGCTGGTGGAGCATGCGGGCCATGACTCGCCGGCCAGTGCGCCGACGGCCGTTTCGTCAGCGCCGGAATGGCCGGACAAGGACATCGTCGAGCAAATGCTCCGTCGCGAGACCCGCGCCGCATTGGCCGCCCAGGCCCACCGGCGGGGCAGGGCGGCGGGCGCGACCTCGACGTTCCCATCAGCCGGATCAACGGCGTCAACCGCATCGAGCGTCGATGCGCCCGCCGAACCGCAGGCCGATCGCCTGGACCTCGCCGCGATCTATGGCGTCGGCAAGCGGTTGGATGTGGAAGTCGTCGTCAACGGGCATCGATTGCGCTATCGCCACGGACGCAAATGGCCGGAGGAATCCCCGGACGGGGACGGCGCCTATGCCTTGCGCGCCATCCAGGGGCAGTGCGTCCTGCTCGACCGTGATGGCGGCAAGCGCCGCGTCTGCCTGACCCGCGCGGACTAGGGCCCACCATGCTGGTCAGACGCCTTCCCACCGGCCTCGTCACGCAGTCCACGCAGTCCACGCAGTCCACGCAGTCCACACAGTCCACACAGTCCACACAGTCCACACAGTCCACGCATGCCGCGCCGTCCGCGCGACCCATGCACGCGGCGCGAGCCGCCGTGCCCGTGCTGGCGACCCAGGACGATATCGCCCGCATCGACCCCGCGTTCGCGCGCGCCGTGGGTGACGAATTCGACCTGGCGTCCCTGGCCGGCAGGCTGTGCCCCGTCCGCCTGCAGGACGGCAGCATCGCCATCTTCGCGCTGTCCGACTACGCCGCCGGCGACCAGATAGACGAAATCGAGCGCATGGTGCGGCGCCGCGGCGGGCGGCTGGCGTCGCCGTCCCGCTACATCCTCCCGGCCCCGCTGCTGCTCAGCGTCGCGCGCGGACAACTGACCCTGCGGCGCCTGCGCGACCCCGCGGCCGCATCGACCGCATCGATCGATCGGAACACGTCCGCGCTGGCGGCAGGCTTCTGCGACATCGTCACATGGGGAGTGCGCCGCGACGCCAGCGACGTGCACCTCAACGTCCGCCGCCGCAGTCCGGAGTCCGACGTGCGCTTCACGATCGCGGGCCGCTACGTCGCGCCGGCGCGCTTTCGCCATATGCCGACGGCCACCCTGATGGAAATGCTCGCCGTCGCCTGGATGGACATCCACGGCGGCAACGGGGCGGTATTCGATCCCTGCATCGAACAGCAGGGGCAATTGCACATCCACGTGGACGACCGTCCCGTGATGCTGCGTTGGGCGTCCCTGGCCACGGACGAGGGCCCTTCGGTGTGCCTGCGCCTGCTGCGGCTGGACATGCGGGCCGACGGCTCGTCGCTGCATACGCTGGGCTATCTCGACAGCCAGATCGACATGCTGCGGCAGGCCGGCCGCGCCGACGGCGGCGCCGTGGTGCTGGCGGGCGTGGTCGGATCCGGCAAGTCCACCACCATCGCCACGCTGATACGTACGCTGCCTGACGACCGCAAGGTCGTCACCCTGGAAGACCCCGTCGAATACCGGATCGGCAACGCCTTGCAGAACAGCGTGGCCCGCAAGCTCGACGACACCGGCGCCACGGCATTCGACGCCAAGCTGCGCACCGTGAAGCGGTCCGCCATGGACGACCTGCTCATAGGCGAAATCCGCGACGCGGAAACAGGCCGCGCCTTCATGGACCTGGCCGGCTCCGGCGTCAATCTCTATACGACGACCCACGCCGCCTCCGCCTTGATGATCCCCGAGCGGCTGGCCTCGGATTTCATCGGTGTCTCGCGCGATTTCCTGGCGACGCCGGGCGTCCTCAAGCTGCTGGTGTACCAGGCGCTGTTGCCGCGCCTGTGTCCGCATTGCGCGCTGCCGCTGGCCAGGCTGCATGGCGGGCCCCAAGGCGACGCCTGGTGGCAGTGGACGCGCCGTTTCACCGCCCTGTATGGCGTGGCGGCGGACGTGCTGCGCATGCGCAACGCCGCGGGCTGCGAGCACTGCGCGAACGCCGAACTACCGCACCTGAACGGCACGGCCGGCCGCACCGTGGTTGCCGAGATGATCGAACCCGCGCATGACGATGTCTTCCTGCGGTGCGTGCGGCGGCGGGACAATCTGGCGCTGCGGCGCCATCTGCGCGCACGCCGCGGCGCGCCTTTCGATCATCCGGACATGACGGGCAAGAGCGCCATGGAATGCGCCGTGTACAAGGCGGCGGCCGGGCAGATCGATCCGCGCGACATCGAATCGCGCTTCCAGTCGTACGCATCCGTGCAGCGGGAAAGGGCCCAGGCCGGGGACGCCCATGCCTGAATGGCGCGCGATCCTGGCCGGCGCGTTGGCAAGGCGTCCGGATTTCCGTACCTGGCGCCTGCGTTGCGACCTTCTGCGCTTCGCCGGCATGCGCGCGGATTACTACGAATACCTTGCCGATATGATCGAAGGCTTGCAGGGGCGCAAGACCTTGCGCGACCTGTTCGATGACGACGCCCGTCGCCATGGCCGGCACAGCGTGCGCGGAAGGCTCGCGCATCGCTGGTCCCTGGCCCTGGAAGCCTCCGGCGGGGACCTGGCCGCCGCCTGGGCCGGCAGCATGCCGGCCGAGGAGCTGGCTTTGCTGCACGCGGCCCAGGCCGGCGGCGCCGACGCCCTGACGGCCGCGTTGCGCGATCTGGCGCGTGCCGCGCGCATCGTGCGCCAGGCCTGGCGCATATTCCGGGATACCGTGGTGACCGGCCTGGCCGCGCTGGGCGTGGCGCTGGTCCTGGCCGGTGCGGTGCCTTACTTCACCCTGCCGCGTTTGCAAGCCGTCTTCCAGGACGTGCCGGCGGCCTATCACGGCAGTCTGACCCGCGGCCTGTTCTTCTTCGGCGAGGCGGTGGCATACGGACTGCCGCTCCTGGCGGCCATGGCGGCGGGCGGTGCCTGGCTGGCGTGGTGGTCGCTACCCAATCTGGTGGGGCCGTGGCGGCGCCGGCTGGACGGCCGTCTCATCTGGCGCTTGTATCGCGACGTCAACGCCATCCGGTTCCTGGCCATGCTGGCCGTGCTGGTGCGCCGCCGCGGCAACGTCGATATCCGCCTGCGGCAGGCGTTGGCCATGCAGGCCGACCATGCCGGATCCTGGCTGGCCTGGCACATACGCGAGATGATCGCGCGCATCGATGCGGGCCTGGTGGGCGCCGATAGTTTCGATACCGGCATGATCGATCGCCGCATCTGGTGGTACCTGAGCGACATGATCGCCGCCCATGGCATGGCGCGCGGCCTGGATCGGGCGGCCGATCGGGTCGAAGAGCGCGCATTGCTGCACGTGGCCCGCCAGGCCCAGCTGCTGCGCTGGGCCTTGCTGCTGGGCGCGGTGGCGGGGGTGATCGCGCTGGCCTTGTGGCACTACGCCGTCATCGATGAACTGCGGCGCGCCCTGATGCACGTCCACGCCTCGGGCTAGCCCGTCGACCCATTTTTTCCAGGCCTACACAAGGAGCCGCCATGCGCCTGCGCCGTCGTCGCATCCAACAGGGATTCTCGCTGATCGAGGTGTCCATCGTCACCGCCATTGTCCTGCTGATCGCCATCGTCGGCATTCCCGCGATCGGCAGCTACGTCATCGAAAACAAGGTCCC